>CALGPA010000085.1 GCA_937960795.1 uncultured bacterium
TTAGGTGATGCGTTGCAAGTATAGGCCTTAGGTGATGCGTTGCAAGTATAGGCCTGTAATCAAAGATCCATGCCCACATTACCGTCTCCACACTGACCATACGCCCACATTAGTCATTCCCCCCCCAACACCAGCCCCTACATTAGCCATACCATATCTTCACTGCCAGCCCACATTAGTCATTCCGGAACACGGAGCGTAGCGGAGTGTATCCGGAATCTATAGAGCGAACAGCATTGGGCGGCTAGAAGCCGCCCCTACACTAGTCATTCCGGAAAGTCGAGCGTAGTGAGGCTTATCCGGAATCTATAGTCAGTCCACAGCTTTACACAAATTTGCACAGATTAGGTTTAGAATGTTTAGAGGGTTGAGAAGCATATCTCTGTCCCTGCCCGGTTGGGCGGATACCATCACACGCGACAAGATGTCGGGTCTACTATGGGCGGCTAAAAACCGCCCCCACAATAGTCATTCCGTATCTTACCACCAGCCTAGATTAGTCATATTTGGGGAAACAAAAGAGGAGCCAATATCGGCTCCTCTTTGTTGTATGCTATCAGATATTATTTCCTTACGGTGAAGGAGTATATACTGCGATGTTTGTTTTGCACTTGCCAGCCCAGCATTAGATCTGCGATGGCGGCGTTTTGACTTTCGCTGAGATTTCCTCTGAGATCGGTCACGTTTACGGATTGGATCTTTCCATTGTCCATAAAGATATCAACCTTGACAATGGCTTGTGCCAGGTTTCGGATTTCAGAGAGGATCATACTGCGAAACTCATCTTCGAGTGCGATGGGGATGCCGACCTGTGATGATTGGCGGGTAGTTCCTGATTCGATGGTTCTGACCATTCTGCTGGGTCGGGAGGCATCCATAAATTCCTGAGCCCAATCTTCAGATTCATCGATATATTCGATTCCCAGGATTTTCAGCTCGGTTCTACGGTTTCTTTGGCGTCCTTCCGGGCTGTCGTTTGAGGCAATCGGTCGATCGAAACCATAGCCCACACTTGAGATGCGGGAGGCAGAGATTCCGTTTTGGATGAGGAAATCTCCGACCGCTTTTGCTCTGGCATCAGACAGTCTGAGGTTGTAGGCTCTGGCTCCGATATTATCGGTGTGTCCTGAGAGTTCGATCTCGAGGCTGGGATTGCTGCGCATGGTTTCCAAGACAGCTTGCAGGATTTCCAAGGAGGCTTGAGTGAGGGTGGCTTCGTTGAATTCAAATTCCACATTTTCCAGCTCAAAGACTTGATCTGCGACCAAGCGGCTGAGCACGAAATCTTGGTTTAGTTCACGTTGACCTTCCTCTGGGCTCAAATCCCCGGAGATCTGCATGTAGTTTGTTTTAGCCACTCTATAGGCGAAGCTTTGGTTTCGCGGCATGGTCACTTTGTAGTTACCTTGTGCATCTGAGATCACACGATAGGCGACGAGTTCGTCATCCTTTTCATATGCCCAGATAAGGTTTGCGGCCAGCGGATAGCCTTCCATAGAGGTGACTTGTCCTGAGATGGTGATTTCATTTCCGAGGGATACTAAGCGGATGATGGAATCATAGCTATTGATCCCTTCGGGGATGTCGACCACTTCATCACGAGGAGCATATCCCGGATGGTCGATGGCATATTTGAGCCGTTCGACACTGGGTAGATATAGCTTGAACCTGCCTTGTTCATCGGCTTCAACCAGCACATCGTTTAGCTCATCTCGGAGTATGTATGTCCACCGCAGGAGACTGGTGACGGGTTGGTTGTTTTCATCCAGAACTCTGCCATTGACTACCAAGCTTCTTCTGGCTTGCCCATCATCCGGCGGGCAGGTGATCTTGACATGGACTTGATCTGTATCCTCAGGAAGTTCGATCGCCCCTTCCACTTTTTGGTATCCGGGTTCATCCACCTGATATGATAGGTCAGTCGCGTTTGGCGGCAGGACAAAATTGAAAGCACCCATACCGTCTGAAGGGATGATGCGCATATACACGTCATTGCCCAGGCGATATGTCCATACCACTTCGGTGGGGATCGGGCGATCTCGAGAATCTGTCACCAATCCACTGATATGATATTGATCGATCTCTACTATTTCTGACTGAGGTTGATCAACCATATCTTGGATCCTCTTAAGAAGAGCCAGATCCAGATAGTAGATATCTTCTTGGCCGATGCCACCGCTACGATTTGAGCTCAGATAGGCATATTGAGTATCCGGGCTAATGACGTAGTAGCGATCATCTTTGACGGAATTGATGATGGGCCCCATGTTTTGGGGTTTGGACCAATTCAGCCAAGTATCATCAGTTCTTTGTGAGACGAAGATGTCATATCCGCCAAAGCCGGGATGTCCATCAGAGGCAAAATACAGATATCTTCCACAAGGGCTGATAAATGCGGATTGCTCATTTTGGTCAGTATTGATGACATCACCGAGATTTACGGGCGCCGTCCATGTGCCATTTCGTCTGAATGATATGAAAAGATCATAATTGTCATTTGTACCATGTCTGTTGCTGGTAAAGATCATCACCTCATCATTGTGAACATGAGGTTGCAGATCATAGAAATCGCTTGAGACGGAGCTTATGAGACTCGGAGAAGACCATCTGTTGTTTTGCAACGTGCTGGAGTAGATGTCGCCATTGGTACCTGATTTGCTATAATAGCCAAAGAGGTAGGCGACCTTTCCATCTTTTGAGAAGGAACCCAGAGATTCGTTATTGTCCGTACAGAGCTCATCCACTTCTTCCGGCGTAGCCCAGACCATGTTTGAGTGAGTGGTAATAAAAATATTCTCCTTGGCAAATTCACTTCTGCGCAAGGAGCTAAAATACATGTATTTACCATCAGGTGTAAACACCGGGGCATATTCTGAATCGTGTGAATTCAATTTCCCCTTGGGTTTACCCAAAGTGACTGCTATGGGAGATATCTCCTGATACAAGCTTGCCTTGTAGATCATATCAAGCAGCTCAGGTTTCACCATGGGATCGGGACTAAGGGAGTTTTTCCCATAGTTCGAAAGCCAGGTGTGAGCTTCTTGATACTCTCCCAGTGCCAAGTGCACTTTGCCGCGCAACAGAGCATATTCCGGACTTCTCATTTCGATGGGGTCCAGAAGTGTGAGCGTGTGCTTTGCAGTTTCGTAGTTTCCTACGGCATAATGCTGCTGCGCGCTCACAAAGCTGCGGCTATCGCCTTGGGCAAAAGCAAGCTGGCTAACCAGGAGGATCATCAACCAGATAGTAAGTTTCTTCATCGTATCTCCTAATCGGGCTCATTCTCCCCCGGTGAGACCGGGGGAGCACAAGCCACAGAATATTATTGGATACCAGAGCCGCCCGCGCTAGAAGCGCAGCAGCAAGGAATAGAGGTGATTATCGTTGAGATAACTCTCTCTTGCCATCTGGTAGGCATAGTTAAGTTCCAGCATCTTGAATCTGAGTCCAAAGCCGGCAGCGAAAGCGCCATCATTGACGCCGGCGCGGATCCCGGCCTGGGTGTTTGACAAGATGTCGGTCCAGGTTGCATTTTCTCTGATCCGGATACCGGAGATGGAAGAGCCGATTTCAGTTTCGTCTCTCACGCCCAGCCAGTATTCGGCGCCAATCTTAAGCTTTGGTTCTGAGAAATCATCTCTTCCTGCCAGATCAGCAGCAATGACGAGTCCCGGAAATGGGAATGCGGCTATTGCAGGGATGAATTCGCGGGGAACTTCTGTGCCGTCGCCATCATAATCTGAGAAGACGTCACGCACGGTGAAGCCCAGATTGAAATAGCGGTTTAGGTGATACAATGCGCCCAGATCCAGGCCAAAGCCTGTCTTGGAATCATCATCGATATTGGAGAGATACATCTTGGGAGATACCCCAAAATTGAATCTTCCCAGGCGAGTTGCGTAAGCGATGCCCAATGCGTGTTCCATGTTGTCAAATTCACCGGTGCTTACTCCGCCGGCATCAAAGCCTTCAAGGCCTTTGACACCTGCGTTCTGCCAGTGTATTGCCACATAGCCGGTAGGGATCACGAATCCCAGAGCGGCAGCGGTTTGGCTCTTATCCCATTCCATGTTCTGTCTTGTGGAGGTAGTCAGCTCAATTCTTTTGACGTCTGCCAGAGCAGCAGGGTTTAGAAAAGCACTGGAGACGTTGTCCAGAAAAGCTGCACCAGTTCCACCCATTCCAATGGAACGGGCATCAATGCCGAGAAGCTGGTAGGCAGCAGCCGCATTGTCCTCAGCAAAGACAGAAGATAGAGAGATCATGAGTATCAGGGCTATCAATATCGCTTTTATGTTCTTCATTTTTTCCTTCCTTCTTCAGGATCGGAAGGGAGGGGGCAAAGCCCCTCCCCTCTTCACCTAATTTACCTGATAGCTATCTTCACTACCTTTTCAACTATCTTCTTGCCGTCGTTGGCAGTGACACGAGCGAAGTATGTACCGCGTGCCAATCTTGTACCATCGTTGTTACGACCATCGAAGACTATCTCGATAGCGGATTTTGCATCTACCCTACCGGCATAATCGAGGTTGCGCACCTCGCGTCCGGCAAAGTCGTAAACTCTCACGCTTAGATTAGCAGGATTGTTTACACTGACGCTGAATCTGGCTCCTGAGTCGCCTTGCATCGGGTTCGGATACATGCGAGCTTCTGCGATTTCCAAGGAAGCAGGTACTTCCGGGATGGCTACCACGGTGAAGTTCACGGTTTCCATTGCCTGATTTCCGGCGTTGTCCCAGACCGTCAGACGGACTGTGTAGGTGCCAAGGCTCAGATTATCCACTTCGTGTAATGTTTCGGTGACGCCCATAGCTGTCTCGACCGGTACTCCGACCTGCATGCCGGCGGGATCGATCACTACCAAGCGGCTGGAGGCAATGCCTGAGCCGGAGGCGGATTTTGCGCCGGGCATGATGTCTGAGAACTGAGCTTCGATGATGACCTTGGTGGTTTCATCCACATAGGTGATCTCGGCACTCGGTTCCGGGCTGAGGAAGCTGATTCTGGGAGCTACCTTATCAACGTTGTAATAGTAGTTTGCGACGGTTTCATTTCCAAAGATGTCTGTAGCTGTGATCATGAGACGGATGGAAGTCTGATCCGCAGGGATCATGCTGCCATTTACTGCCACGGTGTAGACACCACCTACGGGGTTGACTGTGAGCGGACCCATCAGCAGAGCCTCGGAAGGATTGGTGTATACATTCGCGATCACTGTGGTTTCTACAGGACTGTCAATGGTAAATGCCAATTGGTTTACTCCGGTGGAGTTCAACCATCCATTGGGGATATCATTGAAGCTGACGGCGGGACCTGAGCCTGTGACCACAGAGAATTCTCTGGATACGATGCTCTGGTTTCCGGCAGCGTCGATTGCCTTGAGGATGATGCTGTAGCTTCCGAATTGATCGGCGACCACGCTCTCTGCAATCGCTTGGATGTTTCCATCTTCAACGTAGTCGAGAGCAAGGCTGCCATCGGGAGCTACGACCTTGAGGCTTACCGTAGCAATTCCTGATCCGGCTTTGGATACGTCAGCGCTGCGAAGGTTTGCACGGCCTGCGGATTTGGCACCGAATTGATCGGTGATGCTGGCAGTGATATTCACAGTGTGATTCAGAGCGAACTGAGCGTTTTCAGCCGGAGTGAGGAGGGAGATTTGCGGAGCGTTGTTGTCGATTCCATAGCTTTGGTTGGAAGTAGATACACCACCGTAGATATCGGTAGCTGTGACTTCCAGACGTACGGCAATGGATCCGCCGGGAACGATTCCGCCCAATAGTGAGATGTTGTAGCTATTGCCGGAAAGGCTAGGAGTGATGGGGCCTTGGATCACTATGTTGCTGGGTTCAGCGTAGATATTGGCCACTACTCCGCCTGAGGCAAGAGCGTTTTGAGATTCGACCGTGAAGCCGAGCTCGTTTGTCTGAGTGCTATTGATCCACCAGTCGCCATCGATCGGATCGAAAGCGATGGTCGGAGCGCCACCGGTGATGGTGAAGCTATAGGACATGCTACCGAGGTTTCCGGTCTTGTCCTTAGCGGTTGCGATCACTGTGTACTGTCCGGGATCAAGCATGCCGGCGTTGTGGATGAAGGTGCCTTCAGTCAGCGCTCCGGTGATAACATCACCATTGAGAGTGACTTCGACGCTTGTCAGATCCATGCCGCTGGCTCCGGTGTAGTATACCAGGTAGTCGTGGTGCCAAGTGTCATCAGCAGGCACGTATACCCATTCGCCGGTTTCTTGAAGTGCAAAGCCTTGCATGTCTTGGAATCCGACACCGATGGTGACGTTGTTTCCATAAGGCAAGACGGCAGATTCATAGGTGACCGGGAATTCGTCCGGATTGATGGGATCGCCCACAGGGGAGATAGCCCAGAGAATCGGAGCGAGGTAGTCCAGACCATAGGTCTGCTCGGAGAAGGCGGTGACGCCGTAGTTATCTTCAGCAAAGACAGCCAATCTGATGGCGTGGGCATTCGGAGCTACGGGATAACCGAAGTTTACGCTGTAGCTGTAGACATTGCCGCTGACGCTGATGGGATTGATCTCCATCTGCTGAATGAGATTTGTGTAGTTACCGTTCACTGGATCATTGATCAGCTCTTCGATATCGATCATCAGGTTGTCCTGAATCTCGCGACCTGCAGGGGCGATCACGTCAAAGGTGAGCGGGGTGGTCTGAGTGGGATTGATCCACCAGCCATCGTCGAAGCCGGTGAATACAATGCCAGGTCCTACGAGGTTTACGGTGTAATTCACACCACGATCGATCGCAGGCATCTCGAGGTTGTTTTCGGCAGACCATACAGCGGTGAGTTCCATGGTGTTGCTGAAGTTGTAACCCAGAGTGAAGAGATCTTCATCGGTGATCTGATAGCTGTAGACGTTGCCGGCTACTGTGAAGTTGTCCATCGGGACGACCACATTGTTTGCCATGCTCATATCCAGGACAAGCTGCACATCCATGATGCCGGTCTCAGCATCGATGATTGTGGCAGTGATCGTTCTGGAATCAGCATCGATCTGAGAGCCGCTGGCGGTGATCACAGGCACTGTGGTGTCCACATGGAAGTCTTGCTCGGCTGAGGCAACAAAGCCTTGCTGAGTGACTACCAGGCGTGCTGTGTGCATTCCGGCAGGGAGATCGATGGCGTTGAACTCTACCAATCCTGTGGCAGGATCAAAGATCGGTGCCGGATTGACAGGTACATCGTTCAGATACAGCACTACGCTATCCACAGCTTGCGGGATCACATAGCCGTCTGCTTCCAAGCCTTCGTGTACGAAGAACTTGATCTGAGTATTGTCGGTGGTCCACATATCTGCGGAAGCGACATATACAGGATCAATGGATTCAAACATGGCGTTGATTCCCACGCCGGTGTACTGCACGACGCTCACGATATGTCCGGTGGGCATGCCGTTTACGGTCACGCTGCCATCTTCATTATCGATCACTGCCATAGGAGCACTCCAAGCGCCGGCTGCTTCATCGTAGAACATCGCTGCCAATTGTCCTTCTGCGGCAGGAGCAGCAGTGAGGTCAATGGTCAGGTTGCTGTTTTGCAGGACGTTTGCATTGTTCTTTGCGAATACCGCATGCTGATCGCTAAGGGCGGTGAAGCCGGTGCTCAGAGGCATTGCGGGATCTACATTTTGGAAGTATACAAATCCGCCGGCAGGAACAGGAAGGGTGATTCCATTGTCACTGGCGATTCCGGCGTTTGTGGTGGTAAGTTCTGTAAGAGTGAGCTGAATGTCACCATCATCATCCAATACTGCTGCCCAGAAGGAATGGGTTCCGGCTTGGTCGATAGCGATATCGACTACTTGGTTGCCATTCATCGGGTAGGGATTGCTCATTGCCACTGCGCCGCCTTGCAGAGCAGTCACAATGGGAGTAGCATGGAAGTTTTCGGTGATCCGCAGTTCGTTCTCGTAGAAGATCTCTGCGGAGATGGCAGGAGCCACAGGCTGGAGGGTAGCGCCAAGAGCCACATATTGTACTGCCAATTCAGGCATGTGCGCATTGTGGTTTCCGTTTACTACAGCTCTGAGAGCCTGAGCGTCTGTCATGAGTTCAGCATTGAAGTTTGCTGTGAAATAGCCGCCTTGGTCGATACCGACTGCAAACTGGCTCCAGGCATTACCGTTGAAATATTCAAAAGTAAGGTCTGCTACGCCGGTGTTTGGCCAGTCTTTGACCACTGCATAGAGCACATCATTGTTTGCAGTTTCACTGTCAAAGTCCATTGCGGTGATGATGCCGTATGCTTGGAATTCTTGCGGGGCTACTATGTTTACATCGAAGGCAGCGGTGACAGCTTCGTTTCCGGCGTTGTCAAGTGCTACTGCCTGGATCTGGAGATTCTGATTGATCTCGAAGCCGGTGGTGTTCCACACGAAGGTGTAGAGTCCGCGACTTCTTTCTTCCACGATAGCTTCACCAATGACTTCGCCGCCGCTAAGGATATTAACGGACGCGATGCCGGAAGCCACGAGGTGGATCTGTCCGCCGACTACGTCGTAGGCAGAGGCTACAAATTCAGCCTGGGTGCCCAGTTCGATGTCGATCGGAAGAGTCAGATCAGTCTCGCCATTGATGGAGACCATCGCTACGACAGGATCGCCTGTGTCGACCAATACGTTCTCAGCAAGATCTGCTGCTTCCATATTCGGGGCCGGCACTGCGCTGTCTTGGACCAAGAGACGGAAGTTGTAATAACCATCAACCGGTACTGCCACGTTTGCGAAGGTGGCGGTATAGCTGATACCGTCAGCTGTTGCCAAGGTAGCTACTGCAGCTTGGTTCCAGGTAGGCTCGAAGTCAGTGTTGTATTCGAGTACTACGTTTGCTTCGTTGATTTCGTCATCGGTGTCGACCGTGAATTCTACGATGAAGTTTTCACCGTTGAAGAATGCGTCAGTCTCAGGAACAAATCCATTTAACGTGATGGCAAAATCGTTGTCCACGACGATCGTCACAAAGTGGGCAACCACAGGATAGTCGTTTCTCATAGCGGCAGGGCGTACACCGAGGTGGTATTCACCGGAGGCCATAGCATCAAATTCGCCATCGACGAAGATGGTGCTGGCATCTGTAGCCACTACGTCTACGAACTTCAGGGAAGTCCAATCTGTAGCGCTGCTTTCGCGGATTACATATTCGACGCGCGGAATTGCAGGATCATTGACTGTAACGGTCACAGGGATATCTCCATGCAAGCGTCCGTCGATGATGTCTGTGCTACTGGGGATGATTCCGGCAACGTCGTCGATCTGAATCGAGGTAGTATGGTCAGTGATGATGAAGTCACGTACTACTGAGAATACGTTTTCTTCGATGCCACTGATTTCTTCGTTTACTGTGGCTTTCACCAGGTAGGTCGCACCAAAGGTCCAATCTGCCGGGATCTGCCAGCTGCCATCCTGTTCGAAGGGAACGGGGTTCCACACGGGGATGTTGGCAGCTTCTGCCCACTGGTAGGCTACGTTTACGTTACCGGCAGAGGCATGGAGGGTTTCTGCTTCGAGCATTACGAAGCTTTCACGTTCCAGCTCACTGGTAAGGATCACGCCTTCGTGGGTCACGATCATCTGTGCTGCAGGGATGTTGTGGATTCTGACAGCTTCGTTTGTGTTTCCATAAACGTCTGTAGTCACCACTTTGAGAGCTACCGAGCTGACCATGGTATCGGTCGGGATCGGCAGATCAGCTGCAGTCACGATGAGGTTGTTTGCCATCTGTGCAGGGGTGAATCCATCCTGGCTATCCCAGAGGACGAAATCTGCCTCGTGGGAGAACTGGTGATAGAATTCTACCATGACCAGATCTTCCGGAACGGAGCCGGTCAGGATCAGAGCTTCGACCGAGACGAAGTCTTCAGCATTCTCGCTTTCGATCTCGATGTCTTCAATAGCAGTCCAGTCAGTGCTGATAGCAGCGACTTCCGGAGCCTGGGTATTGATGATTTCTACGATCTGAGCGGTTGTCAGAGCGTCTGCGATCTGAGTCTCAGTTCCCCATTGATCGATGGCAAATGCCACGATCTGGATGTGGTTGTTGAAGAGGTAGTAGGGATATACATTCCACTGATATGTGAAGGCATCACCCGCTTGGATCCAAGCATCTTCAAAGACTCCGTTTGCGTCGCCGAAATACTGCCACACTGAGGTGGGGCTGTAGTTGTTGTCGGCATCCACAAAGCGGTATTTGTAGACCACACCGGCTGCGTTTGCGGCATCACCGATGAAGGGGTTGTTTGCTTCAGGGCTCAGATAGTATGTGCTTCCGCGTTCTACCTGGTCGTTTATGCTACCTTCCACCACGAAGTTCGGGATCAGGTCTGCGTTTTGGATGGTGATCTCAACGATGCTTTCGCTGGTGCCATCTGCAGGATCCTCGGTATTGTAGTAGTGGCTGGTGGTCTTGATTTTGTAGGTTCCGGCAGGCAAGCCCTGAATGTTCCACTCTGAGTGGTATTCGCTTTGGAATTGCTGCAAGAATCCGGGGTTCACAAACTGCCAAGCTTCGACGTTTGCGTTTGCATCGATCAGAACCCAAGTGCCGGGATTGGTGGGATCTTCATAATGGAAGGCCACGCGATCCGGCATGTCGGCCTGGTGTGCCACATAGGCATACAGATCCAACGGTTTGGGAGTAGCTGAGCTTTGGCTGGTTCCCACTGCCACAGGAATCTGCGGAATAGGAAGGTTCCAGTTTACAAGATGCTGCTGAGCCACATAGCTTTGCGGATTGGTGTTCAGATCCACATAGTAGTCGCTGACTACCATCAGCTTGGTGACGTTTGCCACACCATAGGTGAGGGTAAAGAAATCTGCCATAGCCATCTGGGTGTTGTGACCCAGAAGGTCAGTGGCGGAGATGTCGATATCCACCATGATGTTCAGCTCACCTTCTACGATGAACTGCTCGAAGTCAGCTGAAGGATTCCAGCTAAATTCGATCCAGCTATTGGCTTCATCCACCGTGTAGGTATCCACCACATCTATTGCATTCTGATGGGCGAAGGTAGCGGTGAGGGCACCCTGAGCGCCAAAGCCAATGACATCGTCATAGGATACTCTGAAGTTGATCGCGTCCACATCATATGGAGCCACGTGGTCCATGTGTGAAGTAGAGACGACTGCCAGAATCTGCGGATCCGATGTGTCTTTGTGCAAGACATCATAGTCTCCGGCATAGCCGGCATCTTCGCTGAGCCTGTAGATGTTTCCGGCAAAGTCTCTGACTGTCACGTCAAGACGGTATACGCCGTCGAGCAGATTGGCCAGACCATTTTCCGGGATGAAGAAGGTGTTTTCAGCTTCACCGAGCTCAGTGTAGGTGAAGGTTCTGGCAAGAGCAAGGTTATCCGCGTTATCAAAGAATCTGAACCTGACGAACTCTACATCTTCGAGATCATCGAAGCTGTAAGTGAGATCAATCTGCATATCTTCGGTAGGATCGATTGCAAGCTTGCCTTCATATTCGTCCACATGCGCCACAACGTTTACGATAGGAGCAGTGGTATCTTCATAGAGTTGTACGAATCCGGAGCTCATGACTTGATCCAGAGCGTCGTAGGCAGTAGCTCTGAGATAAAGGATCGGAGCACGCAGAGCAGGCATGGTGAATGCCACACTGACGTTGTTTGATCCAATCACAGGAAGTGCCACGTCGATCGGGGTCCAAGGATCCACGCCGGTCTCGGAATATTCAAAGCCCACGCTTGCCACGTTCAACGTGGAAGCCAAGCCTGCTCTTGCCAAGCCGGTGAAGTCGTCTCTGTCTTGAGCCATAGAATGGATTTCAGATACTACGGCAGCATTACCCACTTGGTTAAAGACGATCTTGGGACCTACCATCACGACGAGGTCGGTGGCATTTTCAAGCTCGGCATCAGACAAGGCGCCATCATAGGCATGGGTAAGGCTATTTGTGTCGCCTTCGAGATTTCCAAGTTCGTCCTGCATCAAGACGGCGAAGCGGTGCTCACCATTCTCAAGCTTGGCGGTCGGAATCACGAATTCATACATGTTGTCGTCGTTTACTGTCCAGGCATATTCAGCCACTTCCCAACCAAGGGCATTGGGACGCAACTGACGTATCATCAGAGGCAGCACTGCGTCTGCTTCGATCACTGCGGCATCTACATAGAGACGAAGCTCAGAGATGGCAGTCTGATCGTTGATAATGCTGATATAGTCGCCTGTCAGCGCTTCGGTGACGGGATATGAGATATCCTGAGAGACATGAGTGAAGACTGTAACAGGAGGATTGTTGTCCACCATCACGTCGACCGCAAGATCATTGTAGGACACATTGCCCACTTTGTCTTCGGTCTGCACTCTGATCATCACAGGGCCTTCATAATCATCACCAATATAGCGGTATTGGTTTCCGCCTCTGATTCTCCAGTCTTCCACTTCATAGACACCGGTGGTGGCATTGAAAGCGGGAAGAGGTCTCACTAGGGTCCAATCGATGCCATCGATGCTCCATTGGAGCTCGATGTCCACGATCTCGAGATCTGTGTCATATCCGGGATCCATGGCTTCGATTTCGAAGGAAGCCTGATGACCGGTGACCCAAGATACAGGATCAGAAGTAGATACATTGTTTACGATCATTGCGGGAGCCAGTTTGTCGACAGTGAACCAGCTGAAGGGGCGTTTTTCTTCCGGCATATCGATACCGGCGAATCCGCCTTCAGGATGGAAGACAGCCTTGAACTGGAAGCGATGATCCATATCGTCAGCCATATATCCGGTGATGTCTGCGCTATTGAGCACGAGACGGACGATGGCTGTGTTTGTAGCTTGATCCACATAGATCAAGTGGCTTTCGATCTCGCCATTCACAAACTGATGAGGCTGAGTAGCGTCGTCGTTCATGAGCGGATCGAAGATATCGACCACAGCGCCGGTGGGCACGTCGATCACTTCACCATACAGGCTCACTGAAGCTATTCCATTCAGAGGATTAGCCGGAGTGGATGGGTTTGTAATCGAAGCTTCGATGATGAGATAGTCCGCGATCGGATTGTCAGCAAAATCCTGACCGGTGATTTCCAACTCATTGTTTGTAGCAATGCGGTTGAAGATCTTGATCTCGGCTTCTGCCATGCTGATTGCGTTGATGATCTCGATCATCGGACCGTCCACTTCATGGGAGTTTCCGATGAAGTCTTCGGCCATGACCTTGGTACTGTAGGTTCCGGGTGCGTAGGTGTCAAAATCCCAAGCTACGAGAGCTTGCAGACTAGGATCATTGATAGGCTCAACGATCGTCTCCACCAATACTCCGGTTTCATCATAGATATCCACGGTAACGCTTACCACATCTCTATCCACAAAGTCGACGGGGATGTTTGCAATGTTTACGTGGCTTTGGTAGTCAAACACATGGCTGATCAGGGTCAGATCGGGCTGCGGCACGGGTGCCACATCGTCATAGACCTGGATCAACTGGGTGTAGTCGTAGAGGTCACGAGTCTGGACGATTGCGCTGGCACGCAGGATAAATCCGCGATAGTCATCGCCGTCATAGGCCAGTTCGTCTACGAATTTGTATTCATCTGCATCCATGAGCCAGAGAGTGTCATAGGGGAATTGCAGGTCTATTGCAGGATCCAGGTGATGGGTGATCTCCACGTCAGCCGCGGAAAGCACGCCGTCATTGTCTGCATCATAATAGAGTCTGAATTCCACGCCTTCCAAACCGGCTACTGTAGAGCTGGTGTTGGCGATGATATTCACGGGATTGTCGGATACATTTACGGTATTGTTGTTTGCGATGCCATCGATATAGAAGGTCATCTCAGCGGGATCGTAGTCGAAGTCAAATGGCAGGTTACCGAGATCGACGCTGGCGCCGAAACGATCGGTCAAGCCCATCACTGAGATCAGATAACGACCATTTGCCAAGGTGGTTCCGCTATAGCTTCCGCTGAATGTGATATCCACATAGCCGGAGCCATCAGGATTCACGACCAGAGGAGCAATCTGCATGGTATTGATTGCATCTGCAGCCTGCGGATATTCGCTGGGATCAAATTGATATGTGAGAGGATGGGCATCAAAGCCGACCGTCACTTCATGCACGCCAACGTTTACGGCCGGCATGTCGGTGAAGTTCAGTCTGATTCGATTCCAATTCTCATCCCAGTAAAGGGATCCGGCACCGGTGCTCAGCAGAGCGCCATCAAGATAGAGCTCCATGTTTGCCAACACGGGTGCTTCGCTATCGATATTGATGTCCTTGCTGATAGTGCGGACTTGGCCATAGATGTTTTGATATTCGATGGTGATGCTTGCATCAGTGATGCCCAGATCAGCCAGATCTGCGCTGTCAATCACCCATTCAGCGGTGTGATTTGCCGTGATCACTGGTGCGCCCGCGCTAAACAGACCGGCAGGATCGCTTTCGAGAGTGATCCATCCGGAGATGTCGGCTGGCAGATCAAGGGCAAAGTCTTCACCGATGTCGGCGATATCCACGCTGATGACGATGTCACCTTCGGGGCTGATGAGGTCATTGATCACCACTGCAGGGCTTTCGATGGTCTCGGTAGTCACGACAGGAGTGTCTGCCATGAAGTCCATCATATCCACAGGAGTGGTGAAGCTTTTGCTGTGTTCGAAGATCTCGGCACTATAGGGAATTCTCTTGGTGTTTGCCACGAGATCAATGTCGCCTGCCACGAGATCCGTAGCGACTACATTTTCAAATACAGCAACCCATCTTCCGGCTTCGGGTGCGACAGCTTCGCGGATGGTGTATTCAGCCGGGACGGTGATATTGGGATGAGCGTCTATCCACACTTCGTCGATATACTGCTCATATTCGGTATCGATATATACTTCGATCTTGGAAGTGATGCTTTGAGAATCCAAAGCTTCCACGACCGCTTCTCTGAAGCTGCCATCATAGATCTGAGTCAGATACTTCACGTCTCTGATGATCGGAACGATGGGTCCATGATTTGCGATTTCCACAAACTTGTTTGCAGTTGTGGTATGTCCCACAGGGTCGCTCAGAGTGATGTCGATGATCTCTGAGATCGTGTTGGGATTCATGGTGGCCATCAAGCCGCTCACGTAGGCGACCCACTGACCTTCGGCTTCGTCATAGCTGATGTCGTCATTGTCTACTGCATATAGCGGACCGACGCCATCAAGGAAGCTATCCAGATTGCTGATCAAGACGCCGGGTTTGGTGTCTTCATCATAGTAATCTGATTCATCGGTAAAGAGCACTGTGATGTTGATTTCTTCACCGGGAACGATGTAGTTATCGGTCACTGAAGATTCGCTTCTGAGCACAACGCCATCGACCACAAATTGTGGTGCGGTGCGATCGATCAAGATCAGCGGATTGCCTTCTGTGTCCGTATTGAACCAGCTAGAGGTGAAGGTTCTGGTTTCAGTGCTGTTGTCCTCGTAGCGGATCTCATAAGTCACCCGATATTTCATGCCCAAGCTGTTGACAGCAGGGTCGGGATTCAGAGCCAGATCATCATCCAAATACCATGCATATGGATTGGAGGGATCGATCATCGCCAAATTGTGCCAGTTAGCATTGTTGTCATCGGTCTCGGTGGGATCATTGATCTGCACCAGGATCGGGACGATTTCCGCCACTTCAGCAGAACGATCAGGAGTGGAAATCAGCTCGATCTGGAAGCCGAGATTCATGCCAGGCATGAGATAGGGGCTAGTGAAAGGATCAAGCTCATCTGCCAACTTCTGGTAGGCTATGATATTTTGGGCAATGCCATCATCCATACCGGCGGTGAAGCCGATGGTGATAGTCGGTGCAACCGCTGTGTAGAGATTGCTGTGAATCGGGATATTGTCCACTCCGGCATAGTTCTTGTGGCCGGTGAGGTCTTCGATCTCCGAGAGCTGAATCACGAGTTGGTCACTGTCGGTCACTGCGCCATTGGGGCTCAGTTTCCACTCTTTGTAAAGAGTATTTCCGACGACGATTTCGTCGTGTTCCACCACGGTCCAGCCGGCTGCTACAGGAGCAGTGATCCAGCCGGTACCCACTCCGGCGCCATCATTGGCTTGGAGTCTCAGATACACGTGCTTGTCATTTTCCCATTCTCCGGGAGCAGGAGGATCCAGCGCGAGGTTGATCTCTCTGAATTCTCCGGGATTCACGCTGCTAATGGTCTCATACACAGGTGCATCAGCTCCATATGCCACAGCGATGTCATAATAGCTCTTCTCATAGGTGGGAACTTCTTTGTCCACTCTGACCATCGAGAAATCGATGTAGGTGGTAAGAGGAGCTATATTGAATCTATAATCGATTTGTACAGCTTCACCATCATCATAGGCGTTCCATACCGAAGCATTGTCCGGTGTGCTTTCCCAGATGGCGTGGTGAGAATACAGAGTCACCACTCTACCATTGGTCAGAGTAATGTCTGTAGCTACCGTATTGATTGTTGTGGGAGGATCCCAGTTCTCCGGGATATTGTCGGTGATTCTGTCGAAATCAGCTTCGATACCGGAATCTGCTGCATTAAAGAAGCTCACGAAGTGATATTCAGTAATGAGTTCATGTTCAGGAGCAAACCAGCCCATCGGGGCGCGGCCTACGCTTTCGAAGCTGCGATCGGCAGCGACTACACCGTATTGATCAAATTCCGGAGCACCCAGCACCACGACACTATGATCATAGCTATCGGCGTGATAACCATAGATGGTGTTGGTATTGATCTCGAAATCTGCAATGCTATACAGATCGTCTTCATCGTATTCCAGATCAAGACTATCGATGCTATAGACATAGGTCAATTCACGATCTACGCCGGCGCCATCGATGATAGGTCCGGAGATGAGGCTGTAGGTAAACATGCCCTGTGCTGCAGGAAGTGTGATAACCGGAACGATGATATCGTTCGGGGATTGAACCACTACTTCAAGCCTAAGGTCATTCACCTGATTCAGATCTGAAAGCAGGAATTCGGTGGGCACATTCAGGGCGTCATCCATATAGAATTGAGCACTGAGGATCACCGGCTTGGTGTCGACATTGATCTCGTCAAAGTCTCCACTGCCGATGAGCGGCGTCGTGGATTCTGTGCCAAGATCGGCGTCTGAATAGGACTTGGTGTGTCCGGTCACAGTAGCTTTGATCACCTTGCCATCCAGGTTGAATGAGAAGACGTTGTTAAAGACTACTGACATATTTTCTTGAATCTGTCCGACACTGAAGCTCTGGAAGGACTGCATAAAGAAAGCGCCATCAGCCTCAATGGTGACGGTGAGTTCTTCGACTCTCTGAGGATCGCTCACATTGAAGCTCACCTCGAGATTGTGATGCGGTACAAACCAGTTTGTAGGATCCACGTTGTCCGGGCTGAGATCTGTAATCAGGATATTGGTGATCTCAGGGACGGGCATCACGTTAAGATAACGGGTGATGCTATAGGAATTCCCTACGTTGTCTTCGACATAAATGTCGGCTACAAGGCGTTGAGCCAAGATGCCGTCATCAAGAGTCACATCCCAAGTGATATCGTCGCCCACAACCACAGGAGCTGCGATGGTGATATCAGTCGAAGGTGTGATTACAAGATCTGCTGAAGCCCAGTTGATTCCGGAGCCGGAGTCAGTCATCTCAAATGTGAGAGGAGTGGTGGCTTCCTCGACCAAGCTCAGATCTGTGGCTTCCGCCACGATCACAGGCAAGCCGTCAGGATCTGTGCCATCAGCGATCAGATTGTTGTTGCTGCTTGCATCGTGGGTCAGAGTGCTCAGACCGGCAAGAGAATCGTCATACTGAGAATAGCTCACGATCACGTCAGCGCGCAATTCATGAGTATCCGGGATCACGACTGATGCGAAATCTACAGAGTAGTTAAGAGCTGAAGGATCGTTTATCACGTGTGTAGCGCCGACCTGAGTGCCCAGAGTGTGATCAAAGATCTTCACTTCGATCATATCCGCACGGTTAGCGTCACTCACGTCAAATTCCACCGTCACGTCGGTGCCGGGCTGGAAATAATCAGGTGCCAAAAGTGACTCGCTGATCAAGACCACATTGCTCGGAACCGGTGCGGGAAGAACGTTGATGTTCAGATCCACAGAGCTGGTGTTGTTTACATTGTCTTTCACCGTGAAGGTCGCCACAAAATGAGCCACATCGGTACTCACCGGGATATCCATGCTTCCGGATACCACACCCAATACTTGGTCATAGACCAAATCATTGTTGTGCGTGATGCCTTCGGTGAAGGTCAAGGTGATAGAAGCAGGATCCCACCAAATACCGGAATCGGCATCTTCAACCACAAAGCTGAAGCCGTTAGTTGCGCCTGCATCGACTGTATTATTCATGCCATCAAAGGAACTTTCCACGATCACAGGCAAACCGTCAGGATTGTCGGTGCCGTTGTCCACTTCGATTTCAATGCTACGTGTTGTGCTGTGATACACTGATGCCATTTCGGTTGAAACTGCAGAGACAAAGATCTCTTTAAGATCGCCGTGTGCCATCATTGTATCATCAAGGATGTCAGTGATATCCCATGTAGCTTTCCACAATCCTGCTTCCATGACCACAGATGTAGGTGCCAACGCAGCGGCGTCCACCATGCCTGAGATCGCAGTAACATCAGCTGCGAAATTTGTCACGACAGCGCGATTGATCCCGCCATCGATCCATGCTATTAAGGTACCTGAACTAGTATTATCGTTGTTGATGTATCCCAAAATCTCGTTTGAGGGATTTCCGGCTTCATCAAATTCGATTTCACCCTGGGATTCGTAGTTGATAAATTCAAGCTTACTAATCCAAGGTCTGGCATTAAGAATATGCACGTTGAAGGCGACTTCTGAAGAGTCCTGATAGAAGAGATCTTCGTTTGTGGGATAGGAAGGATTATTCACCCGGCCGGGGTTTCCACCTTCATCCCAAGGCAGACGAAGCACGACCACCTGATTCAGAAGCTCGACAGGACTATTGAGGTCCACGATCTCGATTAAGACGCGATATTCATTGTCTCCCAGGTCTTCCACATCCACGACTGAGGCAGAGAGAATGTCCATGCCTACTTGGATGGGATCGCCATTTTCGTCAACGATGACTGCTGACCAACCGGGATCGACCACGAGGCTATTGCCCACTACGTTTAGATTGTCTGTCCGCAGGGGCTCATTGGTCTTCAGAACCACCTCGAAGCTATTGCCCACCATTGATACGACCGGAGTGGTATCAAATGCGGCAGTGCGAGTAGCGTGATCATAGGTGTAGCCAACGGTTTCCACGATTCTGGGATTCACGTTGTCGATAGTGAGAGTGGTATATGTAGCTTGATCTTCCACTGCCAGATAGCCGTCATCGGCATACTGTGTGGCAACGACCAAAAGCTTCACATCGATTTCTCCCTCACCCATCGGAGGCATCAAAGCCTGCAGGTCATTTGACAATCCGTGGAAAGGATAGTCTTGATCGACCAAGGCTACGTTCGGCGCCAATGTGCCGTTCTTGCTCCAGATATCTCCGCCTGCGTTCTCTGCGGTCAACCACCATTCCAGCTCGAAGGAAGCAGCGGGCACATTGATGGTGATCACTGTCTCGTCCAGAATGTTGTCGTTAGCAGGGTTCACTTCGGCATTGTAAGTCCATGCAGCGTGTCCGGGAGAGATCACATTGCTCAGGGCTGTCACCGTACCCTGGGTCGGGTAGACGGGAGCCGGAGGAATTTCCAGATTGAAGATATCTACAAAGGTGGAAACTGTGGTGATATCAATCGGATCCAAAGTAGGATCTATGATGCTGGAAACAGCCGAGATGGGCAGATTGTTTGGACCGGCTGTGCCGATAACCCATTGCCCGACTTCTGCTGCAGTCAAACCGTTCAGATCTGCATTTGAGATCGTGAAAACGGCTTGATTCGAAGCATCAAAGTCCTCCGGAGTCTTGTACATAATCCCAAGACCCAGCTGGCTCAGATCCAAAGCCACTGAATTTCCGGCTTTAAGATAATCAGGATCATTGATGGTCACTCTTATATCAATCTCATCCAAGCTGGCAGGATAATATGGGGCTGCGCTCAGATAGAAAATGTGATCGCCAAATCCATCATATGCCGGCAAGGAATATGTGCCACCGTCGTGCTCAGAGATGATCTCCACGCCTTCGATTACAGCGAGATTTGCCTCATAGGTAGTCTCGGTAACCAAAAGCTTGGTAGTCAGCTCAACCGTGGATGAAACCGCGATGTTACCTGCATTGTCTTGCAAGTAACTCGTGATCTCAAAGTTGCGCTCATAATCTCCTTCAAGGGTGGTATATGGAGGCTGGAAGTCTTCAGCATTCCAGCTGAAATACTCGATCGCACTATTCTGAGCTGTGTCTGTAGCAAAAGTAAGCTCAGAAATCATGCTGGGATCAAACACCACATACGGGTCCCATTGGGCCAAAGTGGTATTCCAGATCCAAGTATCACCATTATCTTCGCTCAGAATTGTCCAGTGATATCCCCACTCGCGACGCATGGGATTGGTATCCACCAAGAAGTCGCGACGAGCCTGGAAGTTGAAGCTGGTGATATTGGGGCTTGTTGTCCAATTATCGGTTGTCTGATCAGGAAATACGATGTCACCAATGAAATGATTGGTGTGTACTTCACGAACATACTCAAACGGACCTTCCGGATTCAGGTCGCGGGCAAAGACCATCGGGTCGTTGTCCACCACCACGTGCATTCTATTGAGCACGACCTGCGGATCGCCACTTCCATCAAGAAGAGGTGCAGCCGGAGGATATTCATCAGCTATGTAGTAATGCGGGCCAAGCTCAATGGTGTTACCCACGATGTCCCACACCTTCCACAAGGTGATGCCATAGGTTCCGGTGTTTAAGAATTCATCCAGATCATTCTTGCCATCCCACTGAATTATGATGTCGCCACCCACAGCGCTCAGCTCGGGTGAAGTGATCTCATATTCACGATAGAAGACTGATCTTTCTGCTTCAAAACGAAGCTGGAGCCCGGCGATATCACCGAGTGCACCCCAGTTCTCAAGATGAAGCATTATGTTCATATGATCAGGGCTGTCATCAAAACCGACCACTTCAGGGGAATTCGGTGAGAATCTCAGCCAACCTGTATTTGGATCATTGTCAAAATACAAATCAAGATCATTTGCTGTAAGCTGCGGCAGAGTGAGACTGGCAACCACAGGATCCCCATCGGCATTTGTAGTCACCCAGTTTGAGGCGAACGGAGCGTTATTTCCGCTCTCTGTCCACATTCTGCTAATGCGAATCTCCACACCGGGGCTATAGACTAGGGAGCCTTCTGCAGGAGTGTAGATGGCATCGATCAATTGACCGCCTACTACATCATAATCCACTGCAGCTCCACCGGCGAAAGCATCATCCCAACGCACGCGGGCTTGAGTAATATGCGGCTCAAATTCTGCCACAATCTGGATGCTGTCGCCCACTCTCATCACGCTGATTGCGCGAGAGGCGGAAGTGATTACTTGCAGATACGCATCGTTCATGTCTGCCAAAGTAGGAAGCACGTTGTCAATATCCACGTCGTCGCTATCTACTGTCACAGCATTTGAATTTCCGATAGCCAATAGAGTGATCTCAATCGGATAGCTGCCGTCGACTGTCCCTGCCACTACATTGTAGCTGGCAGTCCACACAGTTCCTGTCTGAACCATGGCAACCATTCCACCACCAAAAGCGGTGAAATCAGCAGTTGCATCATCGACGGTCGCGTCGTCAAAGCTGACCTCGATGGTCGAGCCGACGATTGCGATTCCATTGTTACCGGGGTTTACTACATTAGTGTCTATCACGAGCCCGGAGTAATCCGGAACTACATTATTAATATCGATATTGCCGGTAGCTGCTGTTCCGGGATTGGGGTTACCCGTAAGGAAAACCTCAAATTCCACAGGATAGCTACCGTTGATGTTTCCGCCCACCACTGTGTAGGTCGCGGAATACCAGCCGGCTGATAGCGTCATGGTCTCTATTCCACCACCAAAAGGAGTGAAATCTGCTGTTGCGCTGGCTATACCGATATCCGCAATCTCAGCAGTAATGACAGAGCCAACCTTTGCTTCCCCGAAAACCCCGGGGTTTGCTACGTTCCATCCGATACCCATACTCGCCAAATCAGCGGCAATGTTGTTAATGGTGACATCATCAGTATTCAGGGTAAGGGAATTTGGATTGCCTGGTTCTTGAACGGTCAAGACTATGGGGAAATCCCCGTCTTTGTTTCCGGCGACCACATCATAGGAAGCGAAATATTCGTCTCCGGTCTGCGTCATCGGAATGAGTCCACCGCCAAAGTTAGCGAAGTCAGCGATCGCTCCATCGAGTCCGGCATCTTCAAAGCTGACCTCGATCGTGGAGCCGATTTTTGCCTGACCCACAGGTCCGGGATCCAGGACACTTACATCAATTGTCCCCAAGAGTCCGGTGATATCCGGATACACATTGTGAACGTTAAATATTTCATCATCAGCTACGTTTTGCTGCGAACCGCCAACCGTCGGGAAAACCCTGACGAATGCTGGTTGATTCACAAGTGCGTTCCCGGCAGAACTTGTCCCGGGAGTCACAGTATAGCTGGCAGTCCACACTCCGGCGCCATTATGCGTCATCGTAATCTGACTTGGAGCACCAAACTGAGTGAAACTGGCTACCGTGGGAGCCGTAACTTCGTCTGGTGTTCCAAAATCAGGATCCGTAAGCACGACATTTACAATCGTGCCAATGATCGCATGATTTGGCCCGTCAGGTCCCGGGTTTGTCAAAGATGCAGATATATCTGCATTTGTGACAGCACGGGTCTGCGCAAATAGTGTGGATGATGCGATGACAAATAGCGCTACGAAAAGTAGCACAAATCGAACTTTGCTGTTCATTTGTTCCTCGCTTTACAGGTGTTTTTTTCTAGGTTAAGATTTTCTTCTCTACTATACAAAGCCCTTGTACTACTGGCAATGCGTGATACTTTCTTCATTTCTGGGTTAAATTTCCGCTCCCCTATGATGGCGAAAGGACGATAAACTTCGATATTTATTACATTAAAAAGGCTTGCGTTTTCTGAGATTGGTCTCATAGATACCCTTTTCCCATCTTCAAAGCCTGTATGTACAGCTTCAAAGCAAAACTCCGATACATAGATGCCCCTTGGCGGGATGTATCCTGAGCTATTGCAGCCTAAAATTCCGGACGCAAAAATGCTGCCCGGGGATTTGAATTTTGAAGATAGATATTCCATATTTATACCCGCATAGTGGCATAAACTAAGTTGCAGACAAGATATGATAGCCCAGTGTGGCTTTCACCACATGGGCATTTACTAAAACTAAAAAACATATATTCCTCTTATTCTACTTAGGCTACTCCTTGCATAAAGCCTCGTCGCACCGTATGTGCTTGATTTGATTTACCTTAGTTACTAAGCTGAACATAACAATTCCTTTTATAAATAATCCATTTTAAGATAGTCTACAAATAGCCGTCAGGGCAATTCCTGTCAAGATTTTTATGCCCTTGAGCCCTTTGCTGCAGTGACACAAACTTCATTGAGGAGAGACCCGGCAGTTTTTTCCGACTAATGTCCTGCCAACAGGGCCTCCTGTCTTGATGAAATCACCTTTCTATCCCCTTGTAAAGGCTGGATATCCCTTGCATAATGAGCTGCAAGATCCAAAGCTTTCGGCTGTTGATATCCTTCCACACTATCATTTAATTTTTTTTGTAAACATGATAGTCATTTCTACGCGATTTACCAATAAAAACGGTGTTATCTGTCTTTTTATGCTCCTCGGCTGACTTCCGACTTTCATCAAGATCTCACCATAGATCGCAAATCAGGATCTGCAGCTCGTTTGAGCTATCTGCAAATGTGCTTTTCAAGAGTAAGGATTTGAGCAGGCCTGGTTTGGGCTGCCAAGCTCTGTTTGCCACAAAGGCGCAGCGATACATTAATTGTACATTGTAAATCGCACATTGTACATTCGATTTTCGGCGCAGCCGCAAATCGCCTAAGTCCTTATTTTCTCACCGCTTGCACGCTCGACCGGTGAGCGACCGGTGAGGGAGGCATGAGGAAGCCTGCAAAACAATGACTTACGAGCCCAAATATCTGAGATAATCGGTCAATAATCCGCAAAGATTGGGCAAAACACTAGAATCCGGTATCAATCTTGATGCTCCCTTCATAAGTATGGCGGATCTCGACTAAATGATCCTCCAGCCGACGGATCGTCTCCGGATGGGGGAAGCCATAGATGTTTCTTTGGGAGCTGGTGATAATGGCGAGCTGTGGGCGCACAAGTGACAAGAATTCTTCACTTGAAGAGCTTCGCGAACCGTGGTGCGCCACCTTGAGCAAGTCCGCCTTGAGCAGTTTCGGAAACTTTTCGCTCAGATGCCTTTCTGCTGTGGCTTCGATATCGCCGGTGAAGAGAAAGCTTTGCCCATGGGCATCATAGCGACAAACTATGGATTGTTCGTTCATATCATCGAGAGCAAAGCTGCGATCTGGATGCAGGATCATCATCCGATGAGAGCCCAGGCTGAAGCTGCAGGTATCGCCAATTGCAATGATTCCCTGCCGGGGTAGATCCAGTTCCTTTTGCATGCCTTGCCAGAGCTTGCTTTGCAGACTATGCTCACTGAGAATAAGGTTGTGGACTTGGACATTTTCCATCAGATCAGCGAGCCCGCCGGCATGGTCGCTATGCAGATGCGTGATCATCACATAATCAATCTCTTTGATTCCCCTCTGTCGCATCCATCTGAGGAGCCGACGATAGAGCCAGGATTGGCCGCTCTTATCCATGGCAAGAGCGCTTTCTGCTCTCTGTCCGCTGATTCCTCCGGTGTCGATCATAAGACTTTGGCCATCATCGGCAAAGATCAAGATGCAGTCCGACACACCGCTATTGAAAAAGAAAATCCTATCCTTATTCCGTGCAGGTAGGAAGATCAAGAGAGCTATAGCCAACGTAGCGGGAAGCAGCACCCTCTTAAAAAGGCGATAGCGTCCGCGGAGCAGCATAAAGAGCATCAGCAAGATCAGCCCGATGGCAAGGCTTTGTGAGATCGAGATCCACTCTCCCTCAATATACAAAGGTAAAGAGGCGCAGATCCCAAGCCATGCTTCCCAGAGATCCGTCAAATAGAAGAACGAAAGCGAGAAGATCCTCGCCGGAAAGATCAAGATCAGGATGCTCAAGACCAAAAGCAGTGCCACCAAGGGAAGTCCCAATAGATTTGCCATGATCCCACTAAGTGACGCTGAGCCAAAATAGTATAGCGACAGGGGAGCCAAACCCAAGGCGACCACTGCGCTTAGCAAGATGTAGCTGCCCAGTTTTTGAACCCAACGCTTCGGCTTCGAGGAACTTTCGTTAAACTTTGGCAGAGCAAAGGCGATCAATGCCACTGCCAAAAATGAGAATTGCAGACTGATCTGAAAGATCTGACCGGGATTGATCAAAGTGATGATAAAGAGTGCCACAAATAGGTTTTGGCTCAGGGCAAGGGGACGCGAGATATGCCGTGCCGTCAGCGCCAAAAGGATCATGAGACTGGCGCGAAGAATGGGCACAGACCAGTTGTTGAGGGCGGCAAAAGCCATCAGAAACAGAACAAAAACGATGTCCGCAACCTTCATTGGGAAGATCGCTCGGAAGACCGAGAAGAGGATGAGACTTAGGATGACCACATGCAAGCCACTCACTACGATCAGGTGGGTGGCGCCGGAGCGGCTTAGCGTCTCGCGATGTTCACGCTTGAAACCGGCATCGCTGAGCAGCAGTGCTTCCGCCAAGGGCGAGTAGTTCCCCAAAGCATCTCTGAGCCGCAGTCTGACGCTATCTTGCGCTCTTTGTCGTAATCCCGGCTGAGGGGGCTGAATCTGCTCGGGAACTCCGACAATGCGCATCTGCCCGGCATAACTTTTGGGAAATGTATCCAAGATGGGATCTTGCCACTGAGGAAGGATCTCCACCAAAGCCGAATATGAAGCGCCCGGGAGCAGATCCTGAGAGTCTCGCAGGATTAGTCTCTCATCCAGATCATGCCCGGCGATCCGCAACAAGGTGACTTCACGGCTTCTATCTCCCAAGCTTTGTCCCGGGACAAATTCCGCATTGTGTTGCACTCGCCCTTGCTCTCGCAGGATATCGCTGAAGCTATAACCCTGGGCATCATGAATATACATGCGGTGCACTCCGAAGATGAGGAAGACGAAGATCGAGATATAGATCCTCAGCTTGGGGACAAAGATGGCAGCGCTGAGCAGCAGCGCGTATGAGAGGGTGATGCCCCACATTCCCCAAGATAGATGCTGCGCCAAGAGCAAGCCGGAAACCCAAAGGATCACCGGCCACTGCATGGTATTGGGCAGCGGTTTTATGACAATTTTGCTGCTTTTCACAGGTCAAAAAAAACGGCAAACAGTCACATGACCATTTGCCGAATAACGAACTTGCTATCTGCGATTGAAGAAGCCCAAGATCAAGCCCAAGGCCACCGACCACACCGCGGCGAGGCCGATCCTGAGATCATCTTGGAGCATGAAAGTGACGGTATGTGCTGGAATCCAGAACCACAGCAGGCTGTAGAATCCCTTGTGCAGGTTCTTCCAGTTTTTCACCTTCTCGGGGATATTGTCCAATACCCGGTGGATCAAGACCAAAAATAGTCCAAACTGGAGGTTCATCAGCGCTGAAAGCGAGAAGGCAAAGCCGAAGCTTCTTTCCGAGAATGCAGGCCACATGCCAGAATCCATCAGGCTTTGCAGGAATCCTCCGAATCCCTTGAAGGCGTATTTTATGCCAATCGCCAAGGTAGCCCAGACGATCATCTTCCAGATGGTCATCAGTGGTGAAAATGGGTATTTGAAGCTCTTCTGAACTATCCATTTTGAGATGATCTCTCCAAATGTGCCCAAGATCGCAAACTGCAACATGGCACTGGTGATGGGATGACTCTGCACCCAGCTTAGGTAAATATTCATAATCTCCTCTATTCTTTTGTTTTACACTCTATTACTTCAGAGAATTTGCTGTGCTCGCTAAAGCGGGTGAGTCCCCACTTGCCAAAGAAAGAATCCACCATTGAGTATATCACCGGGATCACGATCAGGGTCAGAGCACTCGAGATCAAAAGACCAAATGTGAAGCTCACCGCCAAAGGGCGCCATGCCTGCGATGATGGATCAGTCGAAAAGACCAAAGGCAACATCCCCGATACGGTCGTGGCAGTGGTGAGGATGATTGGTCTCAGCCTCAGGGATCCGCTATTTATGATGGCATGCCAGCGATCCACTCCCTTCTCGCGCTCTTGATTGATGAAATCGATCAGGATGATTGCGTTGTTGACCACCACACCCGCCAGAGCGACCACCGAGATCAGGGTGTTCAGAGAGAAAGGCAAGCCGGTCACCAAAAGCCCCAATATCACGCCGATAAAGGCAAAGGGGATGGTCATCATCACGATCAAAGGCTGCACATAACTGCGGAATTGGCTAGCCAAAATGGTGTAAATCAAGAGGATGGCGAGGATGAAGAGACGTCCGAGCGAGGCATAGCTGCGGCGCTGCTCTTCCTGAACTCCGCCAAATTCGTAGCTGTATCCGGGGAATCTCCTGGAAAAATCCGCCAGCATCCCGGCGTCATCAGAAAACCTGGATCCGGCGAGGATGGCTTGCACTTCCGCGGGACTTCGCCGACGCAATCTGCCATCTTGCTCATAGCTGCTCACACTGGCTGTGACTCGGATCAATCGATCGGAATCACGATGCTCGATGCGTGAGATCGAAGATACCATCTCAAAATCTGCCAAATCGCGAATGGCAATTAGGTAGCCGGCACGACCGCGAACCTTGAGATCCTTCAGGTTTTCTATATCCTGAGTATAGTCGTCGTGAACTTTGAGGATGATGGGGTATTCATCGACACCCTCGCCGCGGTATTGACTGATCTCGCTGCCGGTGGATGCCGTGCGGATGGTGGAGGCGATCTGCGCGACTGTGAGCCCATGGAGCGCAAGCTTCTCGTGGTGTGGGATTATGCGAACTTCCTTCTTGCCGGTGTCGTAGCTGTCATCGATATCGGTCACGCCCGGGATCTCGCGAAGATATCCCTTGATGACAGCGCTGATGTAGGCCAGTCGTTCGAGGGATGGACCCTTGATGCGGATGTCCACGTCATTGCCCACGGGCGGGCCGCTGCGCCCCTGCGAAAAGCGGTAGGAGTACAATCCGGGAAGATCTTCACAAAAGCTTCGCAGCGCATTTTGGATCTCCTCATGACTGTGCTTCATGTCTTTGAGGTCCACCAAATCAAGATTGATCTGAGCGGCATTGCTGGCAAAATTGCGCTGAGTCTCTCCGCCCATGGCGCCGATGTTTGAGACCACGAAAGTGATGTCATCCTTGTAGGGCATAGTGCGGATGTATTCTTCGATCTCTTCCGCCACGCGATTGGTCTCCTCCAAAGTGGTCCCGATCGGGGTCTGAACTTGGAGCCTGATGGTCTGCGAAGGAGTGGAGGGGAAGAATTCAAACTGGATCGCCCCTGAACCCAAGATCCCAAAGGATATCAGTAGTAGCGCTACTACGCTCCAGATGGCGATCTGGCGGTGTTTGAGAGCCCAAGTCAAAAGAGTCTGATAGCGCGAAACCAAAGGACGGATCATCCGAGTGCTGCGATCTTCCTTGACTGTCTTGCGCCGGGCAAATTGGAAGACATTGTTTGGCAAGACCACCATGCTCTGGAGCCAGCTGCCGAAGAGCGCCAGGGAGACCACGATCGGGAAGACTCCCAAAAACTGTCCCATCACGCCTTCCAAAAGCAAAAGCGGCAAGAATGCGGAAAGAGTCGTGAGCGTCGACGAAAAGACCGGCCAGATCACTTGGTCTACTCCGAGGATAATGGAATCCTTGTGGCAATAACCTTCCTCTCTGAAGCGGTGAATGTTCTCCAATACCACGATGGCATTATCCACCACCATACCCACCACGATGATGAAGCCAAAGATGGTGAGATTATTGAGCGTGATGTCAAAATATGGAATTACAACGAATGCAATGAGGATGGAAAGTGGGATGCCAAAGGACGCTAAAAGGGCGTTGCGCCATCCCAAGAAAATGAAGAGAGCCACAAAAACAAGGATGATGCCGATCAAAGCACTGCGCCCGAGGGCATTGATCCCGTTCTTCACGTCGATGGAGCCGTCGTTGCGAACACTGACCTCGATCCCGGGGACACTCGCCTCAAAGTCATCTACATATGAGCGCACTTCATTGATGATCGAGATGATGTTTCCGCTGCCCTTCTTATATAGGAAGATGGAGACGGATTCTTCGGAATTGAGCTTGGCGATCGAAAGCGGCTTCTCCAAAGTGTCTCTGATCGCTGCGATATCTCCCAGCCGGATTGCCCTTCCGCTATCATCGGAGCGAAGGATCAGATCATTGATGTCGTCAAGCGAGGAGAATTCGCCAAGAGTCCGAACCAAGAACTCGAGCCTGCCATATTGCGCTGTTCCTCCCGGCATATTGAGGTTTCGCGCGCCCAAGGCAGCAGAGATGTCACTCAGGCTTAGCCCCAAAGTGTCCATCCGGTGCTGATCTACATCCACCCAGATTTGGCGCTCGCGTCTGCCTACTGCTTCAGTCTTGGAGATGTCAGCTATCTGCCGAAGACCATCCTCGAGGTTTTCGGCTACTTCTTGGAGTGCGCGGCGCGATAGTCCCGGACCGCTGACTGCAATCTGGGCGATGGGATTCACTTCACGCATGCTCAGGCGTATCACCACCGGGCTCATGGCATCTGAAGGCAGATCCGTGATCTTGGCAACTTCGCGAGTCACTCTATCAAAAGCCTCATCGGGGGAAACTCCCGAAGTGAAGACCACCTGGATGGTTGCTCTGCCCTCTTGAGCCGTGGCAGAGATATAGTCCAGATCATCAAGATCGCTGAGTTCCAGCTCCAATTTGCGCACAATGAGCTGCTCGATCTCCGCGGGTGAAACTCCCGGATACACCACCACGACAAGCGTCGTGCCAAAATCAACCGCCGGAAACTCCTCCCGGGGAAGACTCACCATCGAGATCAGACCAAAGATCAAGACCGCGATGGTCAGCATGTTAACCAGAATCGAATACTTGAGCGAAGTCTCTGCTATTGAGATCATAAGCTGCCTACTGCCGGATACTCACGGGACTGCCGTCTTCAAGATTCTCGGCTCCGGAGACCACGATCAGTTCACCTTGCTCGACTCCTGCGAGGATCTCGCGATATCCAGAGATGCTGCGTCCCAAGACCAGCTCTCTGCGTGAAGCCACCGCATTGCCTTCATCGTCTTCCTCCACCACAAAGATGAAGTCTTTATCATATTCTCGGACAAGGTTTGTGACTTGGGTGGCAACTATGCCGCGATAGGTGTTTGTCCGGATCTGAGCTGATATCACCATTCCGGGGATAAGACCGCTTTCTCCGGAAAGTTCCAGTTCGACGGGATAGCTTGCCGAATTTGGTAAGGGGCGGATGCCAAAGCCTCTGACCTTGGCGGAATAGCTCTTGCCATCATGAGAGATAGTGGCGCTTTGCCCTTTGCGGAGCTTGCCGATCTGGCTCTCCCCGACTCCGGTCTTGAGGATCAAGGTGCTTGCATCCGTGATTGATGCCACGGGGCTGCCCATGTTTACCAATTGCCCTTCAGAGACAAAGAGCTGAGAGATGGTCCCCGCCCGGGGAGCGAGAAGATAGCTGTTTTCATATGCCGTCCCGGCTGACTGTGCGTTTGCCATAGCAGATAGATGGGCAGATTCTGCAGCGGCACGGGCGGTATCTGCTGCTTTAAACTCAGCGTCTGAGATCAATCCCCGATCTGATGCTGCGAGGGCAAAGAAGTAGTTGTCATTGGCAATACTCAGATTCGCCTCAGCAGAGACAAGAGCCGCTTGAGCTGATGCCAGACGAGACTCCAAGATTTCGTTCTCCAGTTGCCCGATGCGCTCTCCGATCATCACTTGATCACCCAGTTTTTTGTAAAGCCCCAATACCAACCCGGAGCTTTCGGCTGACATCGTGAAGTCAGTGATGCCTTCCAAGCGTCCGGAAACTCTCACATACTCGTTCAAGTCCATAGGCTCCAATCGGGATACCATCACGGCTTGTCCTTGGGCACTCTGTCTGCTGCCTCCGGCTTGAGCATCCCCAGATCTTCCACAAGCACTTAAGAGCAGGATGAGCCCAATGCTGATAATCAATAGTCTTTTCACATCTCCTCCCCATCAGGATCCAATAGCGACAGCAAGACCGCCACATCATCTGTGCCCAACAAGCTTAGGAGCTTGAGTCTTGCAGCATAAAAGTCGTAATAAGCCCGTGTGTGGGCAAGCCGTGCCGAGGAAAGCATCAGCTCGGCGTCCATCAGTTCGAGCGTGGAGATCAAATTCAGGCGAAACCTCTCCTGCAATTGATCATATAAATCCGTGGTGATCTGAAGCGAGAGCTGTGCACTGCGGACACGGCGGGCATTGCTGATCAGCTCGGTGATCGCTGCATCGATGCCGAGACGGACCCCATCGTTCGCGGATTGGGCAAGAAACCTTGCTCTCTGAGCCTCATAATACGCCTGTTTAGTGGAGGCATAACTCCCTATCTGGGGGAGCAGCGGAACCGATAGATTCAGCATGATCTGATTTGTGGCTTGGAAATCATAGCGATCTATCCCGTTTTCTTCATACTGCCTACTGCCTACCAGGTTGAGGCTGGGCATGAAAGACGCCTTTGCCATCTTGTGTGAGCGATCTGCAATCTCGACTTGTCCGTCAAGGATCTGCAGGCTGTAGTTTTGATCCTCCGCCATGACATGCACTTTGGCAGTGAAGCTCTTGATCCCGCCCCGATCAAGCTCGCTGTAAGGCAGAAGCTCGCTCTCGTCAAACTGCATGGCGACCGGAGCAAGGATCTCGGACGAGCCCAGGAAGTTTGCCAAGTCCCTCAGAGCAATATTGTAAGCCGTCTCCGCTTGGGACAGGGCGATCTCCTTATTCACCAGATTTGCCTCAAATCTCAGATAATCCGCGCGCGAGATCAAGCCGCTTGTCTGTTTCAGCTCAGCTAGCTGAAGATTGGAGGATGCCTGTTCATATTCCCGAGAGGCAATCTCTAGGATATCCTGCATTTGAAGCGCTGCGTAGTATTTCTGCTCCAGATCCATAATCAGCTCTTGCTTCATGTTTTGCAGAGCAAAGTCCGCCATGGAATATCCAAGATCAGCGATCTTGTATGCTTGATAGAGCCTTCCGCCGAGGAAGATAGGTTGATTGAGATTAAGGGCAAAGGAGCGCATATCTTGATTGAGACTCAGCTCTTGTCCACCCGAGACCACCTTGCGTGCGGGATCCATATAGATGATATTCCCGCTCAAGCTCAGGTTTGGCAAAAAGGCGGAGAAGGCATTGGTCTTGCCCCACTTTGCTCTGAGGAAATCAGCCTCAGCGCTTTGATACTGAGGGTTTTGCCTCAGTGCCAGTTCTTTGGCGCTTTGAAGATCAATTTGCCTGAGATCTTCGCCATACAGGAAGCCACTGAAGAATATCAGAATCAGAACTACGTATCTTTGCATAAGCATCGTCTCCCGGTTGATCTTGCCCCGGATGGTATAAGGCACAAAGCCGGAAGATTCCACCGTGGACATTGCCTTGGAAGTGTTTTTCAAGGTTATATTCATGATAGTCAATCAAGCTTTTTGGTCAAGACTTATTTACAAAAGGCTTATTCACCGGCTGATCCCAAGACCGCCTCCCGCAAGTGCTGATCGGATTCCAGCTCGGCGCGTCTTGGATTGTAGGAATTGGCTGCGATCAACCCGCCGGTGACCCCCTATACTTATATAGTTCACATTTGGGTCACAAATCGGATTTTTTGAAGGAAAGGATTTTTTTGGGGGGGCTCCAGAACCGTTGATTCCTTTGAATTGGCATGGAAAGCGCTTGTTAATACTGCTCAAGCTATAGGAAGGGATAAACTTCTGGACTGGCT
>CALGPA010000086.1 GCA_937960795.1 uncultured bacterium
TTCAGGCAGCGATCAGGAACAAAAACATTGGCGAGATTTATCAAATGATGGTGGAAGGCAAAAGACTGGGAATGTGTACTCTGGAACAAGACCTGAAGCTCCTCTATCAGAAGGGAGTAATCAGTCAGCAGACCGCCCTGAACTTTGCCAACAACAAAAAACGAATGCAGCAACTCATGAGCATGCTGTAGGCATTAAGATAAGGATTGATGATGAAGAAAACCCCGAAAGAGGCATACGGTATCTACCAGGATGGCAAGATCATCCGCATGGTACATCTGCGCAAAGATGGAGCCGAAACCTATCTTCTGGGCATGGATAGCATCCAATTGGAGCGGGACTGGTATAAGAGCGATCAAGCTATAGCCGGCAGCCCGGATTCAGACTTTATCCCGCTGGATTCGCATTTTATGGATGCGGAAGAGCTGGATATGAACGACTTTGCTGATGAGGGCGGACACACCGAAACTCAGCCCAAGATGGAAGTGAGCCCCACGACCTTGATGCTGTCGAAGTTTCCCATGCATCAAGGGGTGATTGCCCTAAACGTTCACGAACAGCATATTCTCAAAGATGAGCCGGGACGCATCAAGAAGAAAGATCTGGCAGCCTTCCGCAAAAAAAGCCTCTCCCGCAATCAGCTCAAAACCGGAGAGTGGAAATCCTGCGTAGTTTCTTCCGAAGGTGAGAGCAGGCACTGGCTCTATACGGGACCAAACCTGCTTTTGGACGCCATCAAAGATTATGCCAAGGAAGCAGGAACGCGCCTGTATTATCAGATTGCGGACGCAAACGACGTCGTGCTTACTGATTACTATCGGTTTTTGCGCAATACCGATCAAGCAGGCATCAACCTCTTAGTCTTCTTGGGGCATGAATTTCGCAAGGTCTATGTCTTCCAAGATGGGCAGTGGATCTCGACACTCCCGATCCACATCACTCAGCAGTTTCCGGAAGCAGACGTCATCTACTCCAAGATCGCCCTAGCTATGGATAGCGCTCAATTGGGCGAACCGGAGCAGATCGTCTTGGCAGGTGATCTGGCAAATCGGCAACTGGTGGAATATATGAATTCTCAGAGTATGTCTACCAAAACCAGCCTCTTGGAATTTCCCAATCTGATCTTGACCGATACAGATTCCGCTGAATATGCCGATCAGGTCCTGGCTCCCTATGCCCTTGCTCTTGCCTTAGCTTACAAGGCGCTAAATATCGAAGATGCCGCCTTCTCCAAGTGCACCTTCCTTCCCGCCAAAATCCTTGATAGCCAAAAGGAGTTTAAGGTGGTGTGGCACGGCTTTCTGATCTTGTCCCTTCTCTTTGGCTTGGTCTTGTATTCCACCGTGCAATACCAACAGAGAAAACTGGACATCAAGCAAGAAGAACAAAAGAAGACGGATCTGAGCTTTGCTCTCAACCGACTCAGGGCTGAAAACGCAATCGTCGAACAGCTCAATGATGACATCGCCCGCCTACGACAAAGCACCGACAAAGTCGGCAAGAAGCTGGAAGGGAAAAACCGCTGGACCGAGCTCTTTGATGTTCTAAACAGCACTTTTGCCACCCATAGCCAAAGCTGGATCTCAAATATGCGGCACTCAAACTCTCAGATATCCATCACCGGGATCACTTCTGATCGAGAAAACGTGAGCCGCTTGGCAGCAAGACTGCCCGAAAGCAAGATTCGCCGCGTCACAAACTCCAGGATCCGGGATCAAGTGGTCTGGAACTTCGAGATGGATTTTGTGCTGCCCGAGCTTGATTGGGTGGAGACAATCGCAAAGGAATATATGCCCGCGGCTCAAAGCACAGCCGCTCGCCCCCGCACCCGCAGCAGCAGGTCCATGCGCCCCCAGACTCAGGAACAGCTCGAGCAAGCTATCAATTATGCGTTTGGCATCCTGCCTCGCATCGAACAGCCCAATGTCCCCGTGCTTGACGAATCCCGAACTGACTACAGCCCGAAGGCATTGGCGCTATATCGTGATTTTGCCAAGGCAATCAATAAAGGAAACATGCTGGAATATCGCTTCATCGGCCATAGCCTGATCCACAATTATCCGGATAGTGATCTGATTCCCTTGACCAGATGGTGGTTGGCATATCGGCTGTATCTGGATAGAGAATTTCGCTTAGCTGAGGATGTCCTCAGACCAAACCTGCAGAAAGCAGATGATTATCATTCACATAACCTCTTGCTAAAAGCCCGACTGGACTTTGTGGCGGAAAATCGAAGGTTCCTAAAGATCTATGAAAGCATCCTGCTGGATCACCCGGAATCAGCCGCTGCCCGTCAAGCAGAGCTGGATCTGGCATTCATCGAAAAGGGGGCAGAAAGATGACAAACTCATCCAGAAATACACTCGTCCTCGCCAGCCTTTTGATACTCAGCGGCATCGTGAGCTTTGGAGTGCTGCGCAAAGCGGGACAAAATCTACAGCAAAAAGAACAAGAAACTCAAGAGATCCAAGCTCAAGTAAATGACTTTTCCGCGATGGTCGCAAATCGCGAAGCCTTGGAAGAAGAATATCAAAAACAAATGGCGATGGCCAGCCAACAAAGCAAGGTCATCCTAAAAACAGACAATTCAGCCATCAGTTATGACTATCTACTGCAAATCCTGAGATGGCTGAATACAGATCTGATCTATGACTTTGCCTTGTCAAATCAGGCAAATGACTACAATGAATACGTGATATCAGGACGAAGTCACTATATGGACATAGTTCACTTCACCAGGCTGCTTGAATATCAGCGCGCGCTTTTGACCATTGAGGATCTCACGCTCACCGCTGAATCGGTCGCGCATAGCGACACTGTGAGCTTCTCGATGATCTTCCGCACTCACTATGAAGAGGATGGCATCCCGATATCAGACCTAAGCTACAAGAGCATCCCCCGGTCCGTGACATCATACAGTCTCTTCCGGCCGAAATATACTGAGACCATGCCGGAAATGATCGCCCAAGACACAAGATTGGTGGATATTGACAATAGCAGATTGATCGCAATCAGTGAAGACCGTGCGTTTGTCCGGGACAGCCGAGGACTGATCCGGATTCTATCGCTACAAGATGAGGTTCTGTGGGGCTACTTATACAGAATAGATCATAGAGAAGGAGCAGCCATTTTTAGGGTAAACAAATATGGCTTCGAAGAAAATCAGATTTTGTATTTGAGCAAAGGAATTGAGGAATAAACCATGAAACAGCTGATAATACTATTTATAACGCTAGCCCTAATAAGTCCCGTCATCCTCCGAGCACAGGCAAATGCACCTTTGATCTCGGACACAGTCAGCATGCGTGCCGACACCCATATCAATTCGGCTGCCCAGATCTTGGAGCATTTTAGCATCGCTGAGAGCGGCAAGAAGATGATCAATTTATCCCAATACAATGGCAATATCAACATCCAGATCAGTGATATGCCATGGCGCAAAGCTCTTGATCTCATCGCTTTGCAAAACCGCCTCAGCATCGAAGAAGGCGTCGGCTTTATCGCCATCAAAGATATTGATGAAGAGCGTCTAGACGCAGTGATCGATGAGGACAAGATCGATCCGGTGATCCTGGAGCAAATGAAAGCCGCTGAAGTCAAGCAGGTGCGCATCAAAGCCGTCGCCATGCTTGCCGATCGCAGCTACCTGAAGAATCTCGGTATTGACTGGTCAACCGTCTTAAATGGCAAAGTGCAAGTCAATGCAGGATTTGCCGGAGCGTCTCAGCTCACATCCCCGCTCACTCTCAGCGGAAGTGGCAGCACGACCGTGGGAAACACAACTGTAGATGTAAGCACCTTGATCCGCACCATCGAGTCAAATCAAAAGGGCAGCATCCTGGCAGAGCCCAGCATCGTGGTCTCCAGCGGCAAGACCGGACGCATCCAGGTCGGGCAAGACATCTCTATCAAGACTGCTGATGAAGCCGGAAACACGGTGGACGCCTTCTTTGCTACCGGTATCATCATGACCGTGACGCCGACCATAGTGGAGCTTGATGGCGAGGATTTGGTATTGATGGAGCTGTCCATCGAAAGATCCAGCGGCCAACCTTCAGCAATCTCGACCGTCATCACCAAGAGCTCTTCCAGCACCGAATTGATTCTATATGACCAAGAAGAAGCTGTGATCGCCGGACTCTTTGATACTGATGAGACCAAGATCCGCAGTGGCATCCCGATCCTCAAAGATCTGCCTTGGTGGGTCTTTGGAATCCGCTATCTCACCGGATATGATTCCTATGAGAAGCGCGAGAGGGAACTGATCATCACCATCAAAGCTGAGGTTATGGACACCGCCCTAGAGCGCTTGCGCAAGACCAGAAACCCCGAAAACACAGCCGCCAGATAAGCATCACTCGGTAGGGATCTGTGCGCATAGCCAGTAGACTGCTCTTGCTCTTTATCGTCATTGCGATAGTCTTTGGCGCATTCTTTTATATGTTTTACCATATAAAGCATGAAGAGATGCGCCTATATCGTGAGGCCGATCTGGAGCAGCGGCGACATACCATTGATGCCATCATCCGCATCAAACAAGAAGCCCAGATGCAGCAGACCTTGGACTATGCGATCTGGGACGAGACCGTGAGCTATGTGCAGAACAAGGACCGGATATGGGCAGATCAAAACCTGAAGACCATCAACCCAAGTCTTGGCTACTCTTTGGTCCAAGTCTACGACAGACACGGCAAGCTTATCTATACAAAGGCAAAAGATGGCAATCCCGGTCTTGAGATGTTTGAGCTGGATACTGCCATCCCGGATTCACTCGGGAAACCCATCCGGAGCTCTTTCTTTGACCGCTTTCACCAATATATCCTGTCCTGCACGATCAGCAGCATCCATCCTTCGAACGATCACGATATGAAGACCCCGGCTCAGGGCTATCTGCTCTTTGCACATTCATGGGACCACGCATTTGCCGCTGATCTTGGCAAGACCTTGAACTATGAGATCCGCATCAGTCAGGATCAGCCCGAATCCAGCCCAGTGTCACAGCAATTTAACACACATATCCTCAGGGCACTCACCGATCACGACCGAAACACAGTGGCCTGGCTACAATTCTATAGTTCAAATCCATTCCTAGTCCGACTCAGAGGCATGGGAAACCTCATCCTCTTTGGCACTATGGGCTTCATCTTCATCTTTCTTTTGATGCAGTTCTTCCTGATTCAGCAGTGGATCAGCACCCCGCTTACCATCATCTCAAAGAGCCTAAACGATTCAGATCCAAAGCAGATAAACTCTCTCAAAAAAGCAAGGAACGAATTTGCCGCGATTGCTGAGCTGATCCAGCGCTTCTTTGATCAAAAAGAGAAGCTCGAAATCGAGATCGATGAACGCACAAAGTCCGAGATCAAGGTGCGCAACATGGAAGAGCAGACTCGCAAGATTCTGCAAACATCCCCGGAATCCATCATCGTGTCCAATCTCGATGGCACGATCTTGGATGTGAACCAAGAGACACTCAATCTGCTTGGCTTCAAGGATACAGCCGAGCTGATCTCTCAGAAACCAAGGATTGACAGCCTGGTTCGCAAAAAGGACTGGCGCCACATCAATGACATCTTGTCCAATCTCCAAAAAGGCAGCTATGTCAAAAATCATGAATTGCATCTTGAGAGTCATCCCGGCAAAGGCTTTCCCGGTCTGCTAAGCGCTTCTGTGATCATGGATAATGAAGGCAAGCCAAGCAGCTTTGTCTTCGTAACCCGTGATATCACAGACATCAGGAATCTTGAACAGCAGCTCAGGCAATCCCAAAAGATGGAATCCATCGGCACACTTGCAGGCGGAATTGCGCATGATTTTAACAATATCATCACCATCATCGCCGGATACATCGCTCTTGCCACCGGCAAGATAAATGATCCTAAAGCCGCCGAGAGCGACATGGACGCAGCTCTGCAAGCATGCCTCAGAGCAAAGAGCTTGATCGGCAAGATCCTCACCTTCAGCCGCCAAAGTGAACCTGACATGGAAGACCTGATGCTTTCTGAAGTGATCGAAGAATCCCTCCCCATGATCCGCGCACTATTGCCCACCAAGATCAAGATCGAGACCAAAGTCGATTCCGCAGGCTTTACAACAGCCGACAACACCGAGCTCCAACAGGTTTTGATCAATCTCTCCACAAATGCCTACCACGCGATGCGCCCGGATGGAGGCATCCTCGGCATCGAGCTCAGTGAGATCCCGGGATCAAAGCTCGTGGGGATTGACGCCGGAGTGGATCCAAACATGAACTACCTGCATCTGAGCGTGAGCGACACCGGAAGCGGCATTGCCCCGGACATTCTCTCGCGCATCTTCGACCCATATTTTAGCACCAAATCATCCGGCGAAGGCACCGGACTGGGGCTTTCCATCGTGCATGGCATCGTGACTGGCTACAAGGGCTTCATCACCGTGCGCAGCATACTTTCCGAAGGAACCAGCGTAAACATCTATCTACCCATAAATGAGAAACCCAAAAAGAAGATAAAACCGGAGATGAAACTGGATGTGCCGTTTATCCCCGCAAAACTCATGATAGTGGATGATGAGATGGCGCTAGCTGAGATCTTTTGTGAAGCCTTGCAAGAAGTGGGCTACACGGTCGAAGCCTACACGGATTCCCTCAAAGCTCTGGCTGCTTTTTCGAAAAACCCCAAAAGCTACTCTCTGATCATCGCCGATATCAATATGCCGCAAATGGATGGCATTAAACTCGCAGAAAAGGTCAAGGATATCCGCCAAATCCCGATCATCTTATACACAGGATTTTTTGACACTCATCTGCAGAGCCGTGTCGAAGAAGCGGGGATCCGGAATGTGCTCAGCAAACCAATACTTCCCGACGCCATGATCCGCGAAGTAAAGCACGTGATCTACCATAACTCCGGCTTGAGCAGCTAAGCCACACCCGGCAGCATTGGTCAATTCAAAGAGAAAACCGGATTAGACTCCCAACTTCTGACAGGCAGCTTTGGCAGCCTCTTGATGAGCATTCTTCTTGGTATTCCCTTTCCCGGTGCAATGCATACCCTTGCCAAAGACCACTTCGACCGTGAAGGTCTTGTTGTGCTCAGGACCATCTTCCGCGATGGTGATATACTTGGGAGGATCTTGATTGCGCCCTTGCAGATACTCTTGCAAGATGGACTTATAATTTACCAACTCATCCCGATTCACCGTCTGCATATAATCCACCAAGATATGATTCTTTACAAACCGGGTGGCTGCCGCAATCCCACTATCTAGATAGATCGCGCAGATGAGCGCTTCCACACTGTCGGAAAGAATGGATGCTTTCTCGGCTCCGCCTGATGCTGCTTCTTCGCTGGAAAGCAGCAGATATTTGCCCAGCTCCAGCTGATTTGCCATCAGAGTCAGATAGGTCTCTGAGACGATCTTGGACTTGAGCTTGGATAGCTTGCCTTCCTGCTCCGAGGGATGCTTGGCAAAGAGTTCTTTCGCCACCACAAAGCCCAGGATGCTGTCGCCCAAAAATTCCATGCGCTCAAAAGGGGAAGGGGTCTTGTGATCATTAAAATGACGGCGCAGATAGGATTTGTGGGTGAGAGCAGCTTTGAGCAGGGTAAGGTCGTTGAAATGGTAATCAAATCTTTTTTGCAGATTGGCAAGGCTCTTCTCCCATTTGGGATAGCTTTCCGGCATCCGCTTGCCATTAAAGTATTCTAGGATCTGAGAGATTATTTTCTTCAATTTACTACTCATTCTTGCTTAAAAGAAGCTCCCACCGATGTGCTTTGACACCGGCAGGAGCAAAGGTTTGGGGGTCTTAGCCTGAATAACGGGTGATGACTATCGCACTATTGTGCCCGCCAAAACCCAAAGAATTTGACAACGCGGCATTGACTTCTTGCTTCACCGCTGTTCCGGGACAATAATCCAAATCACAATCCGGATCAGGATTTTGCAGATTCATCGTGGGATGGATGATCCCGGTCTCAATACTCTTGATACAGGCGATTGCCTCGATGCCTGCTGCGGCACCTAGCATATGTCCCACCATCGATTTGGTGGAATTTATCTTAAGATCATAGGCTCGTGAACCGAAAGCAGTCTTGATCGACTGAGTCTCGCCTTTGTCATTCAAGGGAGTAGATGTTCCATGAGCATTGATATAATCGATATCTTCAGGAGTGAGCCCGGCATCTTTGATCGCCATCAGGATGGCTCTGGAGCTGCCTTCCCCATCTTCTGTGGGGGCAGTGATGTGATATGCATCACCCGAAGCTCCATATCCGGCAAGCTCAGCGTAGATCTTGGCTCCGCGTGCTTTGGCATGTTCCAGCTCTTCCAAGACTAGGATTGCCGCGCCTTCACTCATCACAAATCCATCTCTCTCTTTATCAAAAGGTCTGGAAGCCGTCTGAGGATCATCATTGCGCGTGGATAGGGCTCTCATCGAAGTAAAACCGCCCACTGCCAAAGGTGTGACAGCAGCTTCTGTGCCTCCGGAGATCACGATGTCGGCATCGCCATATATGATGGAACGCATAGCTGTGCCCAAAGCGTGGTTGGCACTCGCACATGCGCTCATTACGTTAAAATTGATTCCCTTAAAATTGTGCTCGATGCTGATATGAGCGGCTGCGATATTGCCGATCATCTTAGGAATAAAGAACGGGCTAATCCGGCGAGGCCCTGCAGTGTGACACTTGATGCATTCCTCTTCAAAGGTCATGATGCCGCCGATTCCGGCTCCGGTGATCACGCCGGTGCGATCGGGATCAAACGCTGTGGCAGTCAAGCCGGCATCAGCGACTGCTTCACGCGCCGCGATCATGGCAAACTGCGTGTAGATATCGAGCTTGCGCGCTTCTTTGTGATCAAAGTGATCATCAGCTTTATAATTCTTAATCTCCGCGGCGATCTGAACCGGAAGTCCACTGGCATCAAAGCGGCTGATCTTGCCGACTCCGACCACTCCGCCGATCAGGCTTTGCCATGTTTGGGCTACATTATGCCCCACAGGAGTGATGGCACCTATTCCGGTTATCACTACTCTTCTTTGTCTCATATTTTACCTCTAGTTTCAGCTTGATTGATACTGTGATGACAAAGTATCCCGTCTTCCACAGTAGCTCATACAAAGGCGGTCTTCGAAAATGGAACCAATCCTGATATCAATGCTATCAGGATTGATTCCTCTTTGTCTCGATTAACCGAGTTTTTCCTTCAGATAATCGATGGCTTGGCCAACGGTACGAAGTTTATCCTGATCTTCATCAGGAATGGTCAGACCAAATTCATCTTCAAATGCCATTACCAGCTCGACTGTATCCAGAGAGTCAGCGCGCAAGTCTTCGATGAAGTTTGCTTCAGGAACGATCTGAGCTTCTTCGACGCCCAGTTTATCCATCACGATCTGTTTGACTTTTGCTTCAATATCCATTGTTCCTCCTATGTTATTGAAGAGTGTTCTATTTTGGGTTTCTCTTTCTTAGTGCATGGTGAGGCCACCATCGATAGCGATGGTCTGCCCCGTGATATAGGCACTGTCTTCAGATGCCAAAAACATGCAAAGACGGGCTACGTCCTCAGGACTCCCCATCTTGCCTAGCGGGATAGCTTTGCCATATTGGGCTCGAACTTCCTCGCTCAAAGATGCTGTCATCTCAGTCTCGATAAATCCCGGTGCAACCGCATTTACTCGCACGTTGCGGCTGGCAAACTCTTTGGCGCAGCTCTTGGTAAAGGCGATCATCCCGCCTTTGGATGCAGCATAATTCGCTTGACCGGCATTGCCCATCAGACCTATCACGCTGGCAATATTCACGATGCTGCCCTTGCGAGCCCGCATCATGTGTTTAAAGGCTTTTTGAGTGCAGATGAAACTGCCTTTGAGATTGATGTCCATCACCAGCTGCCAATCTTCTTCCTTCATGCGGATCATCAGATTGTCCCGAGTGACGCCGGCATTGTTGATGAGTGTGTCTATCTTATTGTGATCCTTGATGATCTGCCCAAATACCGCTTCTATGCCGGCCGCATCTGTCACATTGCCCACATAGCCATACGCATTTGCGCCGGAATCTTTAAGCGCCTTCACCGCCAGGTCGACGGCTTCTTCGCTCAGATCTAGCACGATCACCGTCGCCTTGGCTTTGGCAAACGCTTCAGCGATAGCAAAACCAATGCCTCTGGCACTTCCGGTGATCACTACTACGGAACTTGTAAAATCGTGCATTATATATTCCTTTTTAATAATCTTAGGGTATTCTCACTGAATGACGTTCACATCAGAACCGCTTCAAGCTCAGCAAGATCCACAATGCGATCAATTGAATATACCCGCAGTTCTTTGTCAATACTCTTTATCATTCCACTGAGTACTTTTTGAGGACCAAACTCGATAAAGAGCTCCACCCCACTATCTGCCATATAGCGGACACTATCCACCCAATGCACTGCTGAGATGATCTGTTTGCCCAGTTTCTGCCGAGCTTCGTTGCCATCTTTGCTGGGCTGTGCGTCAAGATTGGAAACCACCGGTATCTGACCGGGATGAAAGCTGAATCTCTCCATCTCTTCAATCAACCATTTGCTGGCATCGTGGATGAGAGGCGTGTGAAACGGGCCGCCGACAGTGAGTGGAATCACTCGCTTTGCCCCTTTGGCTTTGGCGATCTCACCGGCTTTTGCCACTCCGCCCTCAGTTCCGGAGATCACAGTCTGGATCGGCGTGTTAAAATTCACTGCCTGCACCAAGCCTGCGGATTCTGCTTCGCTGCAAGCTTCGATCACTTTCTCGGGTGCCAAGCCGATCACTGCTGACATCGCATAAGAGATATCTCCCACGGCTTTGATCATATACTCACCACGTTTGTGCACTATGTGCAAAGCATCTTCCAAGCTGATGATGCCGGATGCCACCAAAGCAGTGAATTCACCCAATGAATGCCCCGCTACAAAGTCGGGCACCAGGGGAAACTTTTGTTGAAACTTGCGTAGAGCCAAGACACTATGGAGGAGAATTGCCGGTTGGGTGATTCGGGTTTCCTTAAGAAGCCCTTCCGGACCCTCAGCCATGGCTTTATAAAGCTGCGTCTCATGCTCAACATCAAAATCCTGTACCATCTTTACGAGTAAGGGATCCTCAGCAAAATAATCCGCGGCCATGCCCACATACTGTGCCCCTTGTCCCGGAAAAATAAATGCAGTCTTCATAGCTTACCTCTAATATCTTGCCAAGATGCTTCCCCAGGTGAGCCCCGCCCCAAAGGAAGTGAGCAGCATGATGTCTCCCCTGCGGATCTTCTTTGCTCGCACCGCCTCATCTATCGCCAAAGGAACTGTCGCCGATGAGGTGTTGCCATATTTATGAATGTTTATGATCACTTTGCTGATCGGAATCTTCATCTTGTCTGCCAAGGCTTCGATGATACGCAGATTCGCTTGATGCGGAATCACCCAATCAACATCTAGGGCACTGAGGTGATTGCGCTTAAGCAGTTCATCCGATGAGGCATACATGCTCTTAACGGCGTTTTTGAAGATGCGATTGCCTTCCATATATACAGTGTGCTGATTTGCATCGACCGTTTCATGACTGGCGGGCAAACGCGAGCCTCCCGCTGCTTGCATCAGATATTCTCCTTGGCTGCCGTCGGCGTCGATCTTCGCGTCTATGATGCGGGAAATGTCCGTCGGTTCGGTTCTTGAGATCACCGCCGCACCCGCCGCGTCTCCAAAGAGAACACAGGTGTTTCGGTCAGTCCAATTTGTGATCTTCGTGAGTATCTCCACGCCAACCACAAGGATATTCTTGGCTGCTCCGTTTTCGACATACTGCCGTGCTACATCGCAAGCATAGATGAATCCCGTGCATCCGGCAGAGACGTCAAACGCCGGAATACCCTTCAGACCCAGTCTCTTTTGCAAGATACATGCAGTGGAAGGGAAAGGATGATCACCGGATATTGTAGCTACCACTATCAGGTCGATATCCTTGAATCTCACATTGGACGATTCTATGGCATTTAATGCCGCAAAATATGCCAAATCACTGGCGGCTTCTTCTTTGCTCGCCATATGACGTTCGACCATCCCGGTCCGCGTGCGAATCCATTCATCCGATGTTTCGACGATTTTTTCTAAATCTTGATTGGTAATGATCTTTGACGGGGCATAGCTCCCAAAGGCTGCGAACTTGGCGAAGTAATTACTCATTACAACCTCTCAAAATACTCCTTTGTGTTTTGCACAAAACCGGATTTCCCGATGCGGGCACCAAAGCGAATCGCATTTTTGACCGCCTTGGCATTACTGCGACCGTGTGAGACTACGGATATCCCGTTTAGCCCCACCAAAAGCGCTCCGCCATATTCTGTGTGATCAAGTTTTCTTTTGATATACCGATATGCCGGATACGACAGCATGGCTCCCAATTTTGCCACCCAATCTCGGTTGATCTGTTCCTTGAGGATAGCAAAGATGGAAAATCCCACTCCCTCAACGGTCTTTAGCATTACGTTCCCTACAAATCCATCACATACGATCACATCTGTAATCCCGGACAATACATCCTTGCCCTCGATGTTGCCGATGAAATTGATGTCGCCGCTCTCCACCATGAGCTGATGCGCCTCTTTGGAAAGGCTATTGCCCTTGGCACTCTCCTCTCCGATATTCAAAAGACTGACTCTTGGCTGAGCTTCCTTGAAGAAATACTCAAAATACTTGGAGCCCATCACGGCAAATTGCATCAAATGCTGTGCATTGCAATCCACATTCGCTCCGATATCCAAGATGATCTCGTGCCCGCGCTGCGTGGGAAACACCCCCGCTATCGCAGGACGCAAGACATTCTTCATGCGCCCCAAAGTGAGCAAGGACGCACTCATCATCGCCCCGGTGTTACCGGCAGAGATGGATACATCAGCCTCGCCTTCTTTTTGCAGCGATATAGCGCGAACCATCGAGGAATCACGCTTGTGACGCACAGAGGCCGCGGCACTATCGTCCATCCCTATGCGTTGACTCGCATGCACTATCCTGATCCGAGCTGAATCGTAAAAATACTTGCTGAGCTCCTTGGAAACGATCTCTTCATCGCCGACAAGTATCACCTCGTCACAGAGATCCTCCTTGATGGCCAGAATGGCGCCCTCAATCTCGGGGAAGGGGGCACCATCACTGCCAAAGGCATCCAGCGCTATGCGCAAATCTTATTCCTTGATTTCGGTAATCTGCTTGCCGTTGTATGTGCCACAATTTTCGCAAATGTGGTGCGGACGCATGGAATCGCCACACTTTTGGCAAGTGCTGAAACTCGGCAGACTGAGAGCATCGTGAGTGCGACGTTTGTCTCTGCGGGTCTTCGAAGTCTTTCTTTTTGGTACTGCCATTTCTATTCTCCTTTGGCTCTCAAGATTGCGAACCGAATTCATTATTCATTCGTAAGTTCTCTATTTTACAAAACCGGATGCAATCTGATTCTATTATTTAACTCAATCAGATCATAAAGTTGGAGCTCCCCTTTTTTGTCAATCAAAAAAAGCTAAATGATGCCCATAACTACCGAAATCATAGCATTTAAAACACATGGAAGAGGCTTGTTTGGCTCTACCCAGATCCAAACAGAGTGAGTCGAGGTCCTCAGGAAATCGCAAAACGGGTTTTTGGAGAATGAAGATGAGTATGCGAATTCTAAAAATCTGTCCACAAATCTGCAATGATTTACACGATTTGGCCTAGATGATCTCGTAGGCCTATCCGCTTTGCTTTTACAGCCTCGCTTTCATATTGGTCTCTAGACGATCTCCGGTCGGCTTTAGCCACCGGCAAAATGCAGACAGAAGCTTGAAGCGCTTAGATGGACTCCGGATAAGCCTCACTCCGTTTGACTTTCCGGAATGACTAATGTAGGGCTGGTGGTGAAGATATGGAATGACTAATCTTAGGCTGGTGGTAAAGATAGGGAATGACTAATGTAGGGGCGGTTTTTAGCCGCCCAACCGGGCAGAGAGCTTCGTTTCTATAGTTTCCGGATACACTTCTTAGCCCCACAAAACTGCTGCGCAATTTTGCGGGGACCCC
>CALGPA010000087.1 GCA_937960795.1 uncultured bacterium
TGGCTAATGTAGGGCTGGTGGTGAAGATATGGTATGGCTAATGTAGGGCTGGTGGTGAAGATATGGTATGGCTAATGTAGGGCTGGTGGGCAGGGTCTAAGGTGCCGTGCCTCCGGCACGCATAACGCATAACGCCTAACCCATAAGGCATAGCTCGCAACTTAAACACTCCAGCACCTTGCCAATCCTGCATAACGACATCCTAACTGTACATCGTAAATTGAAAATCCGATTTGTGCAAAGACACCCTAATCCTCATTTCTCAATTCGGTTAGCCACGTAGTGGCTCCCCAACTAAGAACTCTATTGACAAAATCCTGCCCTGCAGACTTCATCCACAACATGTATTATTACAAAGTATGCTTGCCTTTGGGCATTGATCGGGATTTTAGCTATAGCAGTTCAACGCGTCTGAGGCGTGGAGTTCGCTGCATCGTGCCGCTAAACTCAAAGCCAATCATGGGAATCGTGATGGATGAGACTCCCAAGGGAAGCTATCGCTACAAATCTGTGATAGAAATCCTGGATGACGCCCCCATACTCCCGGAGAGCTTGCTAGATCTGGCCCGCTGGATGGCAGGCTATTACCACTCATCTTTGGGCAAGGCTTTGTTTGCGATTCTCCCCGCAAAGCTCCAAGCTACTGTCAATGCAGAGATTGCTTGGAGCGGCTCCCGTGAGGATATCCCTGCCAGCTTTCAAGAACTCTATGAGATGCTCAAAGGTGTTGAGACTGCCAAGCTGAGCGAGCTAAAGAAAATTCATCCTGATTTTCCGATCTACAAGATCGCTGAAGAGGCCGCTCAAGCCGGATTCGTCAGCCTTACCAGCCGCTATGTGCGCAAGGACAAGCCCAAGGTGCGAAATTATATTGAGATCATCCGCCGTGATTTTGAAGAGAAGGATCTGCCCTTGCGTCAGCGCGAAGCTTGGGAGATCATCAAGATCCAGCCCGAGCCCTTCCCCATGGCAGATATCAGCAATTTGGTCTCATACAGCAGCCTCAAAGCTCTCGCCAAAAAAGAAGTCATCCGCATCTTCCCTAGGGTAGTACAAGAAAATCAGCTCCCCTTTGAGGGCGGTTCAAGCCCCAAAAACATAGTCTTAAATGACGAACAAGAGCTTGCCATCAGAGAAATTCTCCAAGATTTTGGTAAGTTTCAGACCCACCTGCTCTATGGCATAACGGGAAGCGGCAAGACAGAGGTCTACATCGAGATCATCCGCAAATACCTTGAGATCGGAAAAGGAGTGATCTTCCTGATTCCGGAGATAGCACTCACTCCGCAGATGTTGGATAGATTTGACAGCAGTTTCGGCGAAACTCTTGCCGTCCTTCACAGCCAGTTAACCGATGCGCAGCGCTTTGCTCAGTGGCAAAAGATCCAAGCCGCAGAGAGCAGGATCGTCATCGGAGCGCGCAGTGCCCTCTTTGCCCCGGTGACCGATCTCGGACTCATCATCGTGGATGAAGAGCACGAACAAAGCTACAAACAGGACTCTCAACCCCGCTATCATGGCAGAGATCTTGCCATTGTGCGTGCTAAGATGCAAGGTGCTCAGATCATCCTGGGCTCCGCCACTCCATCTTTGGAAAGCTGGAATAATGCCCAAAATGGACGCTATAAACTGCACATGTTACGCAATCGACCCCTCAGCTATAGCCTGCCTCAGGTCAGGATCATCAATCTCTGCGATAACCGAGATCCTGAATTGATCTCGGATCCCCTGGCAAGCGCGATCATCGACAGATTGCAGCGCAAAGAACAGGTGATTCTCTTTCAAAACCGCCGCGGATACTCATCCTTCGTGCAGTGTGTCAAATGTGGCAAACTCGTCACCTGTCAAAACTGCGAAATCAGCATGTATTACCATCGCGATCGTGAAGAGATGAAGTGTCACTACTGCGGAAATTTCTTTCCCAGTCCGCGGCGCTGCCCTTCCTGCGGTGGATTCAGCTTTTCCTACGGCTCCCCCGGCACTCAAAAGATCGAGCATAGCCTTAAGATGCTCTATCCATCAGCAAGAATCCTGCGCATGGATAGCGATAGCTCCTCTTCCACGCTCAGATCGATGTACAGGCGGATGAAGGCAAATGAGATCGACATTCTTTTGGGCACACAGATGATCTCAAAAGGACTGGACTTCCCAAATGTGACGCTGGTGGGCATCATCAATGCCGATATCAGCCTCAATATCCCGGACTTTCGGGCAGCGGAACGTAGCTTCCAGCTCATCACACAAGTAGCCGGAAGAAGCGGTAGAGCAAGCAAAAAAGGCGAAGTCATCATCCAAAGCTTCAATCCCGACCACTACGCCATCCAAAATGCCAGCCGTCAAGATTTTGAAGCATTTGCCACAGAAGAGCTCAGCTATCGCAAGAGGCTGCATTATCCCCCGGAATTTCGCCTAGCTCGCCTACTCTTTCAGGGCACGGATCTCAAGACATTAGAACAAGAGATCGATCGCCTCAAAAGAACATTCCTCCCACCACAAGATGAAGATCTCATCGTGCTCGGCCCCAGCCCCAGCCCCTTTGCCAAGATCAACCAGCTCTATCGCTTTCACCTCATCCTAAAGGGGAGAAACCCCGGTGTTATCAGTGGGGCAATCAGATATATCAAAGCGGGATTCACTCCCAAAAAGGGCATCACTTTGCAGATCGATATAGATCCCGGCTTCCTTGGCTAGATTGAAAATGGCTTGCCGATCTTTTGCTTTTATTCTTGATCTTTTGACGCAAATACAGACTCGTAAATGCTTGCAAAATATGGGCTCCTCACCCCCCTCTCACCGCTCGCTCACCGGTCGAGCGTGCAAGCGGTGAGAATATAAGGACTTAGAGTTCTTAGTTCTTAGTTCTTAGTTCGTAGTTGGCACTGAAAATCGAATGTACGATTTACGATGTAGAATTATGGTGTCGTTTGGGCGCTGCAGATCAATGAATGTTGAACGCGGATTTAACTGATTTGACGGATTCTTATGATTGGGTTTTGGAGTGCTGAAGTTATCGGTTATGGGTCCCATCGGGATGGTATGAATGATCCTGCCACCAGCCACATTAGTCACTCCATATCTTAATGACCAGCCCTAGATTAGTCATTCCGGAACGCGGAGCGTAGCGGAGTGTATCCGGAATCCATAGCACTTACCACACGCCTGCATTAGTCATTCCGGAACGCGGAGCGTAGCGGAGTGTATCCGGAATCTATAGAAATTACCCAGCAGCTCTAGACTAGTCATTCCGGAAAGTCGCACGGAGTGAGGCTTATCCGGAATCTATAGTCAG
>CALGPA010000088.1 GCA_937960795.1 uncultured bacterium
TCATCAGCACCAGTGACGGTACCGGTGATATGGCCTACGCCGCCGGGGATGACCATAAAGGTCGTGATCGGGAAGATGCCGCTCAGGGTTCCTCCGGTGGGATTGTCGGGATCGTATATAGTAGAGTCAGATTGCATTCTGAGGCTACGGTCAGATCCCGCTGTATCCACATAGAAGTAGTCACTTGAGCTATAGTAACTCGTGTCCATCGGACGATTTACCATCATCACCAAGTTCCCGCCGTCTAGATGCATATAATACTCGGGGAAATCAATGCTAATGATGTTTTGTCCCGAGGGATAATCCACGCTACCATCAAAGACCAAGGTAAGATCTGTGGCAGGGATCCAGCCTTGGGAGAGGTTGGTCTGAGTGGTGGATCCCAACCAGATCTTGGTCGGCATTGCTGTTAGATTGCTGGAGAAGCTGTTGTAGAATTTCACTCCAGTGATCATGCCGACGAAACCACTCATTTCATCCACAGAAAATACGGTCTCAAACAGTGAGTTCCGCCAGAAGAAATCCATTGGCACTCTGTCCGTCATGGTGCCGGAGCCGATGGTGATGTCGTTTACTCCTGCTCCGCTGAGCTCAATTGTGTGAGTCTCTCTGTTTCGAGTGTTTGCCGATCTGGATGCAATCTCGGCACGATCTTGAGAGCCAAATGAGAAGACATGTCTTTCTCCAATATCGTCCGTGATCGTGACCGTGGCTTCCTCCTCGCTGAGCATGGTGGGAGAGAAGCTGACGTTGAAGGTCACAAAGTCGCCTGTATCCATTGAGGCAGGCAAATCCGGAAGATCGGTAAGAGTCATGGTTCCGCTACCGGAGATGCTGATCTCGTTGACTCCCAGAGTTCCTCCACCCACGTTCATGATGCGGAAGCTTTTGTTACGGGTTCCACCGATATTTACGTCCCCAAAATCCCATGATGCAGGATAGACTGAGAACACGGGATCACCGGTCAGGGGAGTGAGCGTAAATGTCACCTTGGGGAAAGTGCCTGTGAGACTACCGGTTGCAGATGGTGCCATGGGATCGTAGGTTGTGGAATCTGTATAGATATTCCTTGCCCGGTTGCTACCAACGGTCTGGGCTTGGAAGGTGTCTGCTGAGCTATAGTAACCCGTATCCATCGGACGCATGGCATATAGGACCAGATTTCCACCCGTGTAACTGTATGGGACTTGCAGCGGTATTGTGATGGTATTTTGCCCGGTTGGAAAGTCGATCGTGCCATCATAGACCATGGTCAGAGCGGTGGGATCTGCCCAACCTGCACTGAGATCTTCCAGATCTGTGGTGCCCAACCAAAGCTTGATTGGCATATTTGGAAGGTTTGTACTAAAGTCGTTATACAAGGAAAGTGTGGTGATGACACCCACCATGTTTATCTCATACGGATAGTACAGACATTGGTAGAGAGAGTGCCTGTAGAACATATCAAATGGAACTCTCGCAGTTTCGTTTCCTTCACCGATAGTGACCGAGATGACTCCTTCGGGTTGCACAGATATGTTTAGGGGATTGCTGACGTCATTGTTTGGATTGATATCCCCGTCTAGGATAACCTTGGCATACAAGCTGGCGGGACCTTCCACGGTGGGAGTCCAGAGCAGCTCAACCAGTTCTGTTTCATTGGCGTCGATGGCCGGCCCTGCCACAGAGGCAAGCTCGGTATCTTCACTGTCATATAGCTTCACCAGATAATCATCCTGCATTGCAGTGCCGTTATTTAAGATTGTTGCAGTATAGGTGGTTTCCATATTGACGCTGGGGGTGGAATTGCCACTCAGAGCTATCACTGCCAGGTCGTTCGGTGCTATTGGCTCGAAGGTCACATCATCGATGTAGATGGTCTGATATGTGCTGCTGCTGCCGTGTTTTATGGCAATGTATTGTCCGGCAGGATCGTGCCCGGTGAGATTTACCTGATACTCATTCCAGTTTGCAGTGATCGATAGCTCTTCTGCCATCTCAAATGTTGTGGGATCCGAGCTGTCGGACATAGTGCCGATTTGCAGAGGATAGAGCGCAGTGCTGCCTTTTGCCATGATTCTCACACGCACTGAGCTCATCTCAATCTCACTATCAAATGGAGGTGAGACCAAGATCATTAGCGCTGTGGCATCATTGGAGTTCGCCATCTGCACACAGTTTGGATCGCTATATGGCAGGGAAGTAGTTGTCTGCAGATAGGCTGAAGTGCTGGTGCTGTTTAGGATTGAGTGCCAACCTAGCGGGAAGCGGGGGACATTGGCATCGTCCCAATCTTCAGTTGCCGGGAGAGCATAGATGGTGGCATCAAACCCATCTCCGGTGATTTCGATAGTGTGAGTTTCCCGAGTGACATCATCGACGATGGTGACGGTCGCGCTGTGCTCTCCAACTGTTTCCGGAGTGTAGATCACATGGAAGTTGAGCACTTGTCCGGTAGTCAACGAAGCCGGTAGATCCGGGAGATTGCTCAAAGAAAATGAATCGTCTCCGGCTATGGAAATTGAGCTGACTCCCAAGTCTCCGCCACCGGCATTGGTGATCATAAAGCTCTTTTGGGAAGTGCTTTGCAACAGGACTGTGCCAAAGTCATATTCATTTGGCATCACGATGAAAGTGGGATCATCGCTGATGGGGCTCATCATGAATGTGGTCTTGGGGAAAGTGCCGGAAAGTGTCCCTGCGGCAGAGGGATCCATGGGGTCATATTCCACGCTATCACTGATCACTTTGCGAGCGCGGTTTGTCCCCACGGTCTGAGCAATGAAATTGTCCATGCTGCTATACCAGCTGGGATCCCATGTCCGATTTGCATATAGCACCAGATTTCCGCCCACATAGGTATAGGGAGCCTGCAGCGGGATGGTGATGGTATTCTCTCCGCTGGGGAAATCCACCGTGCCATCATAGACCAAAGTCATGCTGCCGGGATCATGCCAGCCCGCAGAAAGGTCATCGTCCGTTGTAGTGCCGAGCCATATCTTGATCGGCATCGCAGGCAGATCAGTGCTGAAGCTATTGTAAAATGTTAGGGCAGTTATTGTGCCAAACATCCCCATCTCTGCTTGATAATACAGAGTCTGGAAGAGGCTATTGCGATAGTAGAAATCAAATGGAACTCGCTGGGTCTGATCTCCATCGCCGATGGTCACGCTATACACGCCTTCGGACTGAACGCTGATGTTCAAAGGAGGCGTTTCATCGTTTTGAGGATTTACGTCCCCGACCAAGATCACTTTGCCAAAGATCGTAGTGGGTCCCTCTGCGTCAGGAGTCCAGCTGATCGGCACACTGAGGCTCTCACCCGGGTCGATCGCGGGACCAGCTACAGAGCCGAGCTCGGTGGTGCCGCTCATCAGCTTCACCTGATAGTTATCTTGTGCGGAAGTGCCATTATTGAAGACTTCCACACTATATTGGAAGGGGGCACCGACCGAGGGAGTGGTGTTTCCTGATACGGAGATTGCTGCCAGATCATCTGGTGCAATCTCTTCGAAGGTCACATCATCTATATAGATAGTGCGTGTAGTGCCGCCCAATCCATGGCGGAAGGCTATAAATCTTCCGGCCCCGGTGTAGCTTGTCAAGGGGACGGCATGCTCTGCATAGTTTGTGTTTTCAAAAGTCAAGGTCTGCACATTTTGGAATGTGGAGGCGTCTGTGGGATTGGTCATCACACCAAGCTCAAGAGTATATGTGTTTGAAACAGGACGAACCCATGCTTTGACCCTGACAGTGTTCATAGGAATGCTGGCGTCCAGTTCGGGGGAGATAAGGATGATTTCCGCGTTTGCATCCGCACCATTTAGGAGACGAATATTGTTTGGCGCACTATGCGGAGAGCTGAGGTTGGTCTCGACCACTGCTGTAGTATTGTTTGCTTCGACTATAGAAGACCAATCAAATGGAAGCTCAGGAGCCGTCACGGAATCCCAATCCTGGAAATAGGGCAGGGCGTCGATAGTGGCGTCCCCATGAGTAGTAAAGCTCCACACCGGGCAGTTTACCGCGTCTCCTATGGCATTGTAGGGCACGACCTGCCAGTAGTATGTAGTATCTATGTTAAGTGGTGTATCAGTTGAGAAGCTGGTCTCATCTTCCATGTCCTGATTGCTTACGATGTTTGTGGGAGGATTGTTCGTGCCAAGATTGAACTTATATCCGGCTGGTGCTCCACCTCCGGAAGCCCAGAAAAAGCTCACATAGGGGCTCACCAGAGTAGCGCCATTCGCAGGAGAAATGATCTGAGCGGCATTTGGAGGGTCATCCACTATCAGCTCCTGCATGTTAAAACGAATGTTGTTGCGATTCATAGAAAGCGAGCCGGTGGTGGAATTACTTGCCGGAGTTGAATCGCTCTGATATCTCAAAGCACTGTTGAAAGTAGTGGGTGTGTAGTAAACTGAAGCATTTTGCGTATAGTTCCCCGGGATCAGATCGGTGAGAACTTCCACGATGAGATTTGAGGATCCATCCCAAACAAAGGGAGTATCAAAGGTGTGGGTATTCCATCCCGTGGTGGGCACAAAGTCATTTTCCAGAAATACTTGAGTGTAATCCCCCGTCTCAAAAGTGGTGGTGAGTTCCACCTGAGTGGTGTGTTTGAGACTGATCCGAAAATCCGGCATGGGAGAACACTCATTGAGGGCTTCGACATTGAAAGCTAAGGAGTTGATGGCACCTCCACCGCCTCCGGCATCTTCGATCTCGGATGCCAAGAAGAGGTATTGCTGGCGAAAGTTTTTGTAATATGTACCGTATGGCGTTGGAGTGCTTGTGGTGGTGTTGGAGTTTGTTCCAGAGCCAATCGTCACATTGACCTGGGCAGAGAGGGTAGAAATTGCTCCTATTGTAAAGACTAGGAGCAGACATAACAGCACGACTTGTTTCATAGCTGAGTCTCCTATTTGGTTTATTGTTGCATATTTATCACATCCCCATTAGGGAGTCGAAAACCAATCTTACTACTCTCAATAAAAACCGAGGAACCTATTTCTACCTAGTTTTGATTCTTCTTAAATCCTGTCAAGAACTAGTTTGGTCTCTAACTATGACTCGCTGTGAATAATTTTCTACATAGAACGCAGACACAAAGTAGCCCAAAGCCCCCGCTGGACATGCTAAATGCCACCGACACATCGTCTTACCTGGTCATTGTTTGCACTTGGTTTACGCTTTTTGGAAGAAACGCGTAAGTCTTTATCTTCTCACCCATTGCACGCTCGAGCGGTGAGCGAGCGGTGAGGGAGGCGTGATCTGCCCATCTTGGCTGAGAGCTTGGGCGGTTACAACCTGCACCTGCTTATGTCTTTCCGAGGAAGAATTATGCAGTGAGATGTGGGTTTTTCTTGACACAAGGTCTGTGGCTCGAAAGCTGCAGCCAAGGTGATGGGGTTCACCTTCAAACCGCCCTATGGGCTGATGACTCCTAGATTTTGATTTAAAAAAAGGAAAATGTTATGAGCATCAGTCTGATGATTGCCATCATCGTGATGGGTGGATGGGCAGTAGGCAGGATCTTTCAAAGATTGAAAGTGCCCGGGATCTTGGGGATGTTGATATGGGGAATATCCGTAACTGTGATATTTGATAGTGAGATCCCGGTCTCATTGTGGGGCGTAATCCCCTTTTTCAGCACACTGGCCTTGATCGTGATCTTGCTTCGTGCAGGACTGGGAATAAACAAAAAGATGCTGCGTCAAACGGGAATCTCCGCCCTATTGATGGGCTTTGTTCCTTGTTTGGTGGAATCCCTGGGGCTGATCTTGGCACTACACTTCATAATGGGCTTTCCATATGTCATCTCTGCTCTTGCGGCATTTATGCTCGCCGCAGTTTCCCCGGCAGTGGTGGTGCCTAGCATGTTGGATCTGAAAGCCGGGGGTTATGGTGAAAAAAAGCAAGTGCCGACCCTTGTCCTAGCGGGAGCTTCAGTGGATGACGTAGTTGCTTTTAGCTTCTTTACCTTGGCTCTGTCTGCAGCTGTGTCCCAAGAGGTCAATCTACTTACGAGTATATTCAAGATTCCATATGCCTTAGGGGGCGGGATTCTGTTTGGATTGGCATTGGGATTTGCCATGCTCTGGTTTTTTAAGCTTATGAAGCAGAGATTGCGGGCTACGGAAAAGCTGCTTGTGCTCATGTGCATATCTTTTTTTCTGGTCGAGCTTGGCGCAGGGATCGGAATTGCGGCACTTTTAGGAACAATGACGATTGGCTTTGTAATCTTTGAAAAAGCGAACAAACTGGCGCATGAGCTATCAAGAAAACTCTCCAAATGGTGGTTGATTGCGGAGATCATCCTATTTGTTTCCATCGGCATGAGTGTAAAGCTGCAATATATCTCCTCTGCAGGACTAAAAGCACTATTGGTGATTGTGATTGGACTGTTGTTTCGATCTCTGGGCGTCGTGATTGCTACAAGTAGTTCGTCTTTGAACAAACGGGAGAAGCTCTTTTGCGTCATCGCATATCTACCCAAAGCCACAGTGCAAGCGGCATTGGGAGCTATTCCACTTTCTATGGGCGTGGAGCACGGAGAGATCATCTTGGCTCTGGCAGTAATCTCCATTCTTTTCACCGCTCCATTAGGCGCTCTTTTAATAAAAGGCCTCGGTCCTAAACTGCTTAAAGGCGACATGGAAAGAGTATAAGCACTAACTTTTCCACAGGCTCCACATCAGTTATACCGGCTTGGCCGGGAATCAATAATCTGTCCACAGATTGACACAGATTAGGTTTAGATGTTTGAGTATCATATTACAGCATTCTGCCCGGTTGGGTGGCTACAAGCCACCCCTACATTAGCCATTCCGGTTATTCATCCCCAGCCTACATTAGCCATTCCGGTTATTCATCCCCAGCCTACATTATTCTTTCAGGTTACTCACCCCCAGCCTGCATTAGTCTTTCAGGTTACTCACCCCCAGCCTGCATTAGTCTTTCAGGTTATTCACCCCCAGCCCTTAATAGTCATTCCGGAGTTGATGCGACATCTTGTCGCTTTGTATCCAAACTGCCCGCCAGCCCACATTAGTCATTCCGGAAAGCCGAACGGAGTGAGGCTTATCCGGAATCCATCTAAGCAGCTCAAGTTTCTGTCTGCCTTTGCCGGGGGCTAAAGCCCACCGGAGATCACCATTCCCCAAAGCTGCTCTTCGCTTAGCTTCGGGGTCCCTAAGAAAATGCGAAGCGGTTTCTTGGGGTGATTTTGGGGCACAAAATCGCGCGGCTATTTTGTGGGGGAGAAAAAGTCCTGCCCCGGGATGTACCGGGGCAGGATCTTGTCAGAGCTTAGGCTCTATTACTATTCCATCAGCATCATCTTACGCGTCTGAATATAGTCTCCTGCACGCAGGCGATAGAAGTAGATGCCGCTGGAGAGCGGGCTGCCATTTCTATCTTTTGCGTCAAAGACCACACGGTAGCGAGCGGAAGATTGCTGTTCATTTACAAGGGTACGAACCAGCTGTCCGCGGACGTTGTAGATATCCAAGCGCACATTCGTGGGGTCTTTGATATCATAGCTGATCGTGGTTTCAGGATTGAACGGGTTCGGGTAGTTTCCATGCAGTGCAGTGACTGTCACGGGGATCACTTCATCTTCAGTGGAGGATGGCTCCAGAGTGAAGTTGAGAGTAGTATTTTGATTTGGTGAGACAAGGACATCCTCTATGGTTACAGAGGCAAATGATGTCGCACTGGCAGTTACGCTATAGGTTCCGATCGGCAGGTTTAGGCTATAAGCACCTGCACTGTTTGTCGTTGCAGTATAGTTTTCACCGGCAGAGACGGTGGCATTGGCGATGCCTTGTCCATTGTTTCTTCTGACGAAGCCGACGATGTTTCCGGTCACACTGTCTTTCACTAATGGGTTTGACATTGCAGCAGGGGAGGCGACATCGGCTGTGTAGATGGCTTTCACGCCCCAGCGATAGGTAGCATTTGCCAAGCTTTCCCATCCGTCATCTTCGAAGCTGAGATCTGTAATGATCTCATCAGTAAGTAGCACCCAGCTGCCTTCATTGTTTTCTTGTCCGGATACGAGGCGATATACTTCATATCCGATGAGACCGCGGGTTTCTTCGGTGACGGTTCTTTGGTTCTGGCTATGGTGATCTGCTCTAGAGCGACTGCCATCACGACGCAACTGATCTGCAGCGGCTTGATTTGAGCTTCTGCGAGCTCTGTGTTGAGCTTGAGCAGGGCCATCAAAGCTGACAATGGTCAGAGCGTTGCCAATGTAGATATTGTCGATAAACCATGTATACCACAATCCATCGTTTGAAGGAGGATCTACAGCATTGAAAGCCAGAGTAATCTGTTGGCCACCATAAGCTGCAAGATCTACCACGAGGGGTTGATTGTAGGTGACTTGTCCACCTGTCTCAGCGCTTGCATCCCAGAGATTTGTCCATGTGTTTCCGGAGTCCAAGGAGACCTTAACGTAGTAGTGGTCGCCATTTGTGGAGCCAAGGAAGACATAGGAATCAAATCTCATATAGGCATCAGGCGGGCAATTGAAGGTAGGTGTGATCAGCCATTCGTCTTGATGTTCGTATGACCACCAGAGACCGGCTTGATAGCTACCGTGAGTCGGCACAGCATTTGCTTCGCCGGCGATCTCGATTGCTCCAACGCGTTTGAAAGTCGGGAAGACTCCCAGTGTGTTTGCCGGACCGGTGTTTGTGATTATCTGATCCCAATCCTGAGGCGGGAAGTTGGTATTCTCGAAGCTTTCGAGAATCTCCAGAGCGGTGGGATCGGGCTCTTCCCAAGTGATATTCACCGCAGAGAAGGAATCATTGAGCTGAGCCGTGACACTGTGTGGCGCGTATGCGATCTCATCCAGGATCATGTCTCCCATCTCATAATTCGTAGCTCCTACATCGATGATGCCGGTCGTGGAGGTATATCCATTGCCGCTGATGATGTATTCATAGCTATTGTTTGCATATACAGCCGGGAAGAGGAATTCACCATCTGCGTCTGTGATAGCAGTGTAATTTGCATATCCCATGAGTTGGATCACAGCTCCCATGATTCCATCTGAAGTGTCCGAAGCGAGGATGGTGCCACTTACAGATACCATGGGCATGGGCTGCATGGTGAGATCCAACACTATCTCATCATCTTCTTCGAGAGTAAGATCTTGGGATTGAGTGATGTATCCATATCTGCTGAAGACTATGGTATAGGAATCCGGCAGAATATAGGGAATCTCATATTCACCATCGGCATTTGTGATGGCTTGATACCCGCTATCTTCAAACTGAACCAAGACCTCATCGAGCGGATCTCCACTAGGATTGGTCACGGTTCCACTCAGATGCGCGACGCCACCGGGAATTCCGAGGATTGACGTCATCGGGAATTGTCCATCTGCAGTTCCGGTTGTGGGAGGACTTTCGGGGAGGTAGGTCGTGCTGTCGCTATAGAAGTTTCTGGCGCGACTTTGGGGAAGGGTCTGACATCTGAATCTATCTTGAGAATTGTAGTACTGAGTATCCATCGGACGGTTTACCGTGACGAGGAGGTTTTCTCCATTCAGATATTCATAGGGAACATCGAAGATAATCGGAATGACGTTTTCTCCCGACGGGAAGTTCACTGTGGCATCAAAGACGAGGGTGCTGCCATCGGTGGTTGGAATCATGCCGTCGGTGAGGTCGGTCGCCGTGGTGGTGCCGAGCCAGATCTTCGTGGGCATATTGGGTAGATCGCTGACGAAGTTGTTGTAGAACTGGATACCGGTTACAAGACCAAAGAAGCTATCCAATTCGTCATGATACAGGATCATCTGGAAGAGGCTGTTCTTATAGTACATATCCATCGGGCGGCGAGCTAATTCGTTCCCTTCGCCTACAGTGTAGGCAAACTGACCCGAAGGCATCACCATGACCGTCATGGTGTCTGTAGTATCATTTGTGTCATTGGAATCATCCGGTAGGTCCACCATGCCATAGATCGTGACATTGCCCGTCTGGGTGGGAGACCATGGCACCTGTACATTGATCTCTTGATCGATCTGGATGGCGGGTCCCGGCACAGAAGCGAGCTCGGTAGTTCCGCTCATGATTTTCACGTCATAAGCGCCGGCGGCTTGGGCTGCAGTACCAGTGTTTTTGACCCGGATCGTGTAGTTTGTAGGTGCTCCCACAGAAGGCGTGATATTGCCGCTGATGGTGAGCGCAGACATATCATTTGGTTCTTTACGGATAGTGTTTGAGAAGCCCGGATTGGAAAGTACATCGTTTGTGTAGACTGTTCTTACAGCCCATTTATAGAGTCCGTTGCCAAAGCTTTCCCAGCTTGGATCCACAAATGTGGTGTCGGTAATGGTGCTTGGAGTGAGTGAGACCCAGCTTCCGGGGCTGTTTTCCTGCCCTGCTTGCAGACGCCATACTTGGTATCCGATGGGTAGTCTGGAGCTTGAGCGCGGGGGCTGTCTCAGGCTTTGGGCAGCTCTCTGAGGCGTTGCTTGCGCGCGAGATTCAGCCAATTCTGCGGCTTGAATCTCGGTGAGTCCACGGAAATCTCCCGGGATGACAGACGGTGGAGAGGTGCGAACTGCTTGATCTGCAGGGCCTATATAGATGTCGTCTACATACCATCCGGCATAGTTCACCGTCGTGGTTGCATACATCTCAAGGCGGATTTCCACATCGCTCATTCCATCAAAATCTGAGAGGTCGATGATGCGTTCCTGCCAGACTGTGCCTTGATAATCCCAACTGGGACCCCAGACTACGGTTCCATTTACAGAGATTTGTGCATAGTCGAAGTTACCAAAGAGATTCTCCCAGCTCCAGAAATTCATCTGAGTGTTTGAGAATCCGGAGAGGTCAAAGGTCTTGGTCAGGTAGTTGAAGCCACCGGAATTGGCGTAGTTTGTAGTGATCACGGTTCCCCATAGGCCGGTTCCGGAATAAGCCTGCTGGGGCGGATTGACGTTTGTCCCGGTGTAGATAGGAGCCCAATCTGCTATATCATAGGAATCTGTGTATTCCCAGTCTCCGATAGGATCCCAAGTAGCAGTAGCTTCCCAATCTCCATCATCATTCTCGAAGTCGAAGAAATAGTAGTTTCCTGGCATACCCGGAGAACTCCAGATCAGATCTACCTGAGTCTCTTCATCGTTGAGCGTAGCCGTGACCGCTGAGGGCGGCAAAGTTAGCTCTTCGAGAGTCACGGTGCCCATGTCGTAGTTTGTGGCACCGACCGTGATGGATCCGGTGAGGTTTTGGTATCCGGGACGGAAGATGCTGTAGTTGTAAGTGTTTCCGGAAAGCACGTTTTGGACGGTAAACTGACCGGAAGCATTGGTCGTGGCAGAGTAGTCCAGGACGCCACTGAGGCTTATGATGGCATCACTAAGCCCGACAGTCGGATTATCGCTGCCGACAACTGTTCCTGTCACAGACACAGACGCGGAAGGCGTCATGCTGAGATCTACTACGGTGTTTTCATCTTCAACGATGCTGAAAGTCTGACTTACGTCTTCATAACCGACCTTGTGAGCCGTGAGAGTATAATCCCCTACAGGGACGTGTGAGAAGCTATATTCACCGGTGGCAGATGTGGTGGTGTGATAGACCGTGTCTTCGATGGTGATGAGCACGTCTTCCAAAGCATTCCCGCCGGAAGTGACGGTTCCACTCAGCGAGCCCATGTCATCCACATTCAGATAGAAGCGAGTGTTTGAGCGGTTGCTGGCGATG
>CALGPA010000089.1 GCA_937960795.1 uncultured bacterium
TCTTTTGATGGCTGCATCCACTTTTAGTATAGTCCCGATTTTAATTCTATTTTTCTTTGCCCAAAAACAGATCATTGCCAGCTATGCCAAGACTGGCATGAAAGATTAGACAAGGAGTATCAATGCCCAAGCATTCTGAGATAAGAAAGAAACTAACCACCACCAAAAAGGCTGAATACAAGAAGCCTGAACCTGTAGTAAAGAGATTTGATGACGCCATCTTGCGGCCTCAAGCGATAGTGCCGGATCTGCAAAATCGGATACTTGCTTGGATCATTTTTGCCGTGACTATTGCCATTTATATATCCACTCAAGCTCGGACCATGAGCTTTTGGGATAGCGGGGAATATGCCACATGTATCAGCATCTTGGGCGTGCCACATCCTCCCGGAAACCCATTTTATATCGTCTTTGGAAGAGCATTCATCGCGCTCTTTGGGTGGGCGGTGCCCCATGGCATTCTTGCCGCTTTCATTTCGGTATTGGTGTCAGCTTTTGCAGTAATGTTTACCTATCTTTTCACCGTCAAGCTGGTTAGCATGCTGAAAGTCAAAGCTTGGGAAGCAATGTTTGCCGGGACTGTCGCTGCTCTTTACACTGCGTTTTCTTTCACATTTTGGATGAATGCCATCGAAGCGGAAGTCTATTCTGGCTTAGTCTTCTTTGTAAATCTCATTCTTTGGCTTACCCTGCTCTGGGTGGAAAAAAGCAGAGACTACAATCACCAAAACCTCCTTCTCTTCATAGTATACCTCTTTTTCCTGGGCTTTGGCGTCCATCAAACTGCCCTGCAGATAGCACCGGCTGTGCTTTTCATCGTGGCATATCCGATGCTCCATAATGGCGTGAAACAGTCTTCCTTCTGGCCCAAGGTCATCGGATACACCGCTGCAGTTTTGGCGGGATACTTCATCTTTGGTGCCATCGGGGATTCCATGGGAATTGATGAATTTGACAAATGGGCATTTGCGCTCATCACCGTCATCATCCTTGCCTATGAGCTCCGTCATGTCTTTGGCAAGAAGTTCTGGTATATGAGCATAGCCCTTGTGTTAATCGGGCTTTCCAGCCATATATACCTCATGATTCGCGCCTCAGATCGCCCCTTTATTAATGAAGGTCATCCCAGCACTCTCAGAATGTTTTGGGATTATGTGCTCAGAAAACAATATGGCAACACTAACTTCATGATTCGCCGCGCGAGTTTCTTCTCAGAGCAGCTAAACTATCATTTCCTGCGCTATGTAGACATGCAATGGTTCCCACGCGGACTTCTGGCTCCATTGGTGGATTCCAGCCATGCTCTGGGAAATTTCTTCATTATGGTCTTAGGCCTTGGTGGAGCATACTTCCAACGCTTGCGCAATAAACACAGCTTCAACTATTTTCTCAGCATCATCATTCTCACCACGATCGTTATGATCTTTGTGATGAATCTTTCAAATGCGGAAGTAAGGGATCGTGATTATTTCTTTGTAACGGCTTACAACATGTGGGCTATCTGGTTGGGGATAGGCGCATTGGGCGTAATAAACATCTTCAAGAACAAGACCGTTCAATATGGCCTCGCCGCAGTAATGCTGCTTTTGCCGATTGGCAACATGATTAGCCAATATCATCCTCACGACCGCTCAAATGAGTTTATAGCTTTGGATTATGGCGTGAATTTCTTAAATTCTATAGAAGAAAATGCCATCATCTTCACAAATGGTGACAATGACACCTTCCCCTTGTGGTATGCTCAAGCTGTCTATGATCCATTTGCCAAAGAGCATCTCCATCCCGCAAAAGATGTAGCTCCTTCCAAGGAAGCCCAAGATGCGATGCAATATGCCCTTGATTATAAGAACATATATCTCAAAGGGATCCGCAAGGATGTGTCTGTTGCGAATCTATCCCTGCTCAATACTCCCTGGTATATCAGGCAGATCCGCGACAAAGAAGGTATTCTCTTTAGTTATCCGGATGATCTCATTGACAATCTCACGATCACTAGGCTCCAGCAAAACCTGGTAGTCCCCGGCACAGAAGCTGCTGATGGATTTACTATGCGGCTGGATCCCACTCCTGCTTGGCGCCCCAACGAGCCCTTCTATAGAGTATCAGATCTTGCCGTAATGCAGATCATCAAAGATAATTTTGGCCATCGCCCAATCTACTTCGCGGTCACCTGCGAAAACTTTGTCGGATTTGAGGATCATACCAGAAATGAGGGCATGGTGGCCAGAGTGGTGTCCGTCCCGGGAGACGATCTGATGGATATTGACAGACTCCTGATGAACATCGACGAGATCTACGAATACCGCTCAATTGATGACGACAGGGTCTTCAAAGACGACAACATGGTGCGACTTGTCCTAAACTATGGCTCCGGATTTGTACGCGCGGCAAATTACTTTGCCGAGATGGGTGACTATGAGAGGGCAAGTTCCTACATCGAAAGAGGCAGAATCTTCATCGATGACGAGATCAAACTCACAGAGTTCTACACCACTTTCTACAGTGGGAACAAAGATTGGGACAAGCTAAATGATTTTATCGATAATGTAATCTTCAAACATAGAGACGGCTGGCGCATCTACATCAGCTATGTCTTGGCATATTTGATTGATAACCATACCGACGACAGTATTCCCTTTATCGAGAAGGGACTGCTTTCCTATCCCAATGAAATGCACTTTGCGGATCTGGCTGTTTACTACGCTGAGATCTACGACAAAGTGCCAGAAACGCGCGAGCTGCTGAGGAGGGTCAGATCCCGCCTGGCTTATGATATCGGTTCGCATCTTAATCAGCTTGATGCAGCTTCGACGCAGATTGATTTCCAAACTGAGCTGGGTTTTTGATGGCAAAAGTATTTACCTGCCTCATCGGTGGTAAAGCCGGAGAGGGAGTCAAAAAGGCAGCTCAAGTTATAGCTGATCTTGCAGTTCAGCATGGTCAATACGTGTTTCAGACCGACGATTATCAGTCGCTTATCAAGGGCGGTCACAATTTTAGCGTTGTAAGCATATGCTCTGATGTGATCTACAATAGCTATCACAAAGCTGATCTCTTGATTAGTTTCGATAGCCGAAGTGTAGATCGCCACATGGAGGACATGGCAGATAACGCCCTACACTACTGTGATACTGAGGATCACTCAGATGATCGCTTGATTGCTCTGCCCCTCAAAAACCTCGTGAAAAAGCACTATCCCGATGGGGGGAATGCCTCTCTATCGGCGATTGCGATCTTTTGTGCCCACCATGGAATCCCGAAAGACGGCATGGAATCCGTCATCCGGTCCTCATTTAAACGCCATAAAGAAGAGAACTGCTCATTTGCTTCTGAGATTTACGACCTCGTTATAAAACAGGAGTATAGTCTTCACTTCGAGCTTGAAAAGCTTCAGCAAAAGCCCGGGAAATGCTATACAGGCAATCAATTGATTGCTCTTGGCGCATGGCTGGGCGGCTTGGATCTATATTTCAGCTATCCGATGACTCCCGCATCTTCAGTTTTGCACCATCTTGCCAAGCTTAGAGATAGCCATGGCGTTCGCGCCATCCATGCCGAAAGTGAGCTAGCAGCGATCAATATGGCGCTCGGTGCTGCCTTTGCGGGCAAGCGCAGCGGTGTAGGCAGCTCAGGAGGAGGCTTTGCTCTCATGCAAGAGGCTTATTCCTTGGCTGGCATGGTGGAAGCACCTCTATTTTGCGTGCTATCCTCGCGTCCGGGTCCCGCTACAGGCGTCTCTACTTATACTGCTCAAGAAGATTTGTATTTTGCTCTCAATCAAGGACATGGAGAATTCGCTAAAGTAGTAGCGTCTCCGGATTCCTTTGAAAGAGCGTTTACACTTGCACTAGAGCTGATGGATCTGGCATGGGAAACTCAAAGCCCGGTGATATTGCTCACGGAGAAACATCTTAGTGAAAGCTCGATGAGCATCAATCTCCCTCTTCCGGATGCTATCTCTGAGATTCCAATTCCTCAGAAGGCGGATGTCGGTTATCAGCGATAT
>CALGPA010000090.1 GCA_937960795.1 uncultured bacterium
GCAGTCTCTTCGCTCAACCTGTCTTTTTTGAAGACTTTGGAACGACCACTGCGGATTGGCCGGTTGCCGGCTGGACCCAATACAGTGGACTATATCCCAATCACACAGGAACCACAACGCAGTGGGTTCGTGATGATTGGTTAAACATTGTTGACAACAACAACGCTGCCAAGATCAACATCTATGGCACTGTTCGTTACGGTTGGCTGGTCACTCCTGCTATCGACATCCCGGCGGATGGCTATGAGCTCAAGTTTGACCTCTGCCTGACTCGCTGGAACTACGCGGAGCCGATCTTGGATCCCACTGCTCAGCAGGACGATAGATTCATCGTCGCCATGAGCAGCTCTGCCGACATGAGCAATCCCGTGATCCTCAGAGAATGGAACAATACAGATTCCGACTTTGTGTTCAACGAGATCCCGCACACAGGTGAAGAAGTGACGATCCACCTCACTGACGTGAGCGGCACCAGATACTTTGCCTTCTATGGCGAATCCACAGCTTCAGGTGGCGACAACGACCTGATGGTCGACAACGTCACCATCCGCCCTACTCCCACCTCTCCTCAGTTTTGGGTAACCCCATCTGAGAAGAACTTTGGCGATGTGCTTTTGGGCTACAATGCTGCTCAGCAATTCCGCGTGCAAAACTCCGGAATCGGCACTCTCACCATCAGCAGCATCAACCTCCCCGCCAGTGATCATTTTACTCTGACCGAGCTTCCGACTTTGCCGATGGATCTTGGCGTGGGCGAATACTTCACATTCAATGCTGTCTACGCACCCGCATCTGAGGGAGACCACAGCGCCACTATCAGCATCACCGACAATCTTGCTCGCGTGGTGCATTCCGTTCCGCTTTCCGGTCATGGCCTAGACGCCACGATCACCTCTCTTCCTGTGACGGAGACTTGGGATACTGTCACCACTCCTGATCTTGCTTTGGGCTGGTCTGCCATCCTCAATAGCAGCTCCACTTCAGCATATCTTAGGACGTCCACGACTTCCCCCTTTAGCTCACCAAACTGCATCCAGATGGCAAATTCCGCCGATGCATCAGCCGAGCTGGTCTTGGTCTCTCCGATCATCGATGATGCCGTCGACATGTCCAGCATCCGCGTGAAATTCATGGGCAAGGGCTCGACTACCCTGTATCCGCTTGAGATCGGCACAATGTCCGATCCTCAGGATGCAAGCACCTTTGAGGTCGCTCACACTCTTGATATCACTTCAAACTGGAATGAATATGTCGCAAGCCTTGCCGGGCACACCGCTGCCGGGCAATACATCGCCTTCCGTCATGGATTGGGCGGCACATACCGCACCATCTATATCGATGATGTGACTTTTGAAGAGATCATGCCAAATGACTTGGCAGCAATCTCCATATCCGGAAACACTACCCCCAGCGTCAACATGAACAGTGTGTATAGTGTGACAGTTCACAACAATGGCACTGCAGCACAGAGTGATTACCAGGTCAAACTGATGAGCGGCACCACAGAGCTTGCCTCCGTAGCCGGTCCCACCCTGGGCGCTGATGACACAGCTGATGTGCAGCTTTCTTGGACTCCCACCGCAGAGGGAACAGCCGAGATCTTCGGCAAAGTCGTGCTTGCTTCTGACGGTAATCCTACAAATGATGAAACAGCCCCGCTTTCCATATCTGTCCAGCCCGAAGGCATCATGACGGTGACCATCGGTGAAGGTGGTCTGTTGGAAGGTATCCCGTGGGAGTTTTATTTTAGAAACAGTCTTTTCCAGACTATCTATCCTCAAAATGAGATCGGAACTTTCGGAAGCATTACAGCCGTTAGTTTTTACAATAACTTCACAACCGATCTCCAGAATATGCCTATCAGTCTCTGGTTGGGAACCACCACTCAAGAAGATCTTAGTGACGGCTGGCTCGATCCGAACGACCTGGTAATGGTCTATGATGGCACCATGAACTTCCCTTCCGGGGAAAACACGATTACTGTCCCACTGCAAGTTCCCTATACCTATGCCGGTGGAAACTTGGTGCTTTATGCACACAGACCTTATGACGCAAACTGGTATAGCAGCAGTGATGACTTTGTAGCACAGAGTGTGGGTTCAAGCCGCTCTCGTAAACTTCAAAGCGATAGCGTTACCTACGATCCGATGACACCTGATGTGCATGGTGTCGGCACTCTTTCCGGCAACTTCCCCAAGACCACATTGATCATGGCTCCTCTGAGCGATGATCCGATGTTTGCCGTCTCCCCTTCTGAAAAGGATTTTGGGACAGTGCTTTTGGGCAGTGCTCCTTCACAGCAATTCAACATCTTCAACGTCGGTGGCGGCCAGCTTGAGATCACATCAGTCAGCCTTTCGGATACTGATCACTTCTCAATCTCCCTTGATGGAGATCTCCCTGCCAGCCTCAGCACCGGCAGTGCCTTCACATTCCAGGTCACCTATGCACCTGTATCTGAAGGCGATCACAGCGCCACAGTCTCCATCACCGATGGCAACACTCGTGAGACCCACACAGTGGCTCTGAGCGGAAACGGCTTAGATGCCACGATCTATGCTCTGCCTGCTACTGAAGATTGGGATGCCGTGGATGTGCCTGACTTCCCCTTGGGCTGGAGTCACATCTTAAATAGCAGCTCCACGACTGCATATCTGAGAACCAGCACCACCTCGCCTTTCAGCGCACCAAACTGCGTCCAGATGGCAAATTCCGCTGATGCTGCTGCTGAGCTTTATCTGATCTCTCCGATCCTCAGTGACGATATTGATGTAAGCAATATTCGCATCCGACTGATGGCAAAAGGTAGCTCAGTTCTCTATCCTCTGCAGATCGGAACTATGTCAAACCCCAGTGATCCGTCCACCTTCGAATTGGCAGAAGAAATCGCCATCGACGCAAACTGGAATGAGTATGTAATCAATCTCACCGGACACGATCCTGCCGGTCAGTATATAGCTGCCCGTCACGGTCTGGGTGGAACATATCGCACCATCTACCTGGATGATGTGACCCTCGAAGAGATCGCTCCGAATGACCTCGCTGCCATCTCTATCAGCGGACCCTCCACTCCTCCGGTCGATTCTGAGCAAAGCTACTTTGTGAGCATCTACAACAATGGCACCGCCACTCAAGACGACTATCTTGTGAAGCTCTTTGACGGTGATGACAACGAGCTTGATTCCATCAGCGGACCCAGCGTCGCCGCCGGACAGACCGTGGAAGTCACCCTGAGCTGGACTCCCACCGAAGAAGGCCTCCACAGCCTCTATGGCAAGGTAGTGCTTGATGGGGATATCAATCCGAACAACGACACCACAAACAGCATGAACGTAAACGTCACCGCAGCCGATGTCTTCATCGCGGAAATCGGCAATGGAACAGACGTGACCGGCACCTCCGGTGTACCGACACCTTACGGAACTTTCTATAAGAACTTCCGTCAGCAATTCCTCTATACCGCTGCAGATCTCACTGCAAACGGCATGGTGCCCGGAATGATCTATGCAATGGCATTCAACGTGGAGACTCTAAACAACTGCTCTCCCATGCCAAACTACCGCATCCGCATGAAAACCACGGATCAGACAGCGCTTACCACCACATTTGAGACCGGAAACTACACCCAAGTCTGGCATGAGGACAATTTCCTCCCGGAAGTAGGCTGGAATATGCATGTCTTTGATGCTCCTTTCATTTGGGATGGCGCCTCAAATGTGATCGTGGATATCGTCACTGATCTCATCCCCGGAGGCTACACCCAAAATGCCGGAGTATACTATACCGCAACAGACTATGTGAGCTCACTTCGCTACCAAAGCGATAGTGTCGCGGCAGACACAGCCACGACCGGCTCCATCGCCAGCAACCGCTCAAACACTCGCTTCTATCTGAATGTGGATGACATGGGC
>CALGPA010000091.1 GCA_937960795.1 uncultured bacterium
TACTAATCAAATAGGAGGTATAATGAAAAGGCAAGTTCTTTTCGCTTTATCAATTGCTTTATGTGGTTTCAGAATGTTTAGACCCCACTCAACCAGTGTGTCTTTAGTGAAGGCCAATAATGCTCCCTAATCGCTTGCGAGATATTGAAAAATCTTTATCTCCCCTGCTGTTAACAGTACTCAATCTGCAATGTGTGATTGCACGCGAAACGGAGCCAGACATAGATCATATAAGGGCTTATCCTGCCTGCGGGATAAGGAGATATTTTGCACCTTGCCGGCTAAGCGCAATTCAACCTTATAAAGACAATCAGGTAGCGCATTCGAGCATAATGCGCTCATTGCTTTAGCTTGCACCACACAAAAGAAGAATTAAATGTTTCACAAAGCAATGCATTCAAAAGTATCAATCGACTCTACCAATGTCATGAGAAGTGAACGGTCAAATCAAGCATTTTCTAGAAGGATTCTACCAATCATCCTCGTAATACTGTTTCTGTTTTGCGGATCCAGGGCATGGTCGGAGCATATTTTTGTGCACGAGATCACTGTTGATCCATCTTTACCTAACGCTTATCCTCATAACACCAATACTATTGGACAGGCAATTTATTGGGCTTACAACAACGATATTGGAAACACCATAGTCCGGATAGCAGCAGGTGATTTTCCTTCATTTGTAGCCACCCCTACCAATAAAGCAAATCGTGTAGTAAAAGTAATGGGAACAATGGCTTCCGGGCAGTACATGACCACGATATCCGGGTCCACAACGCACCAGGCATTAGTACACATCAGAGAATCTCAGCAAAGCCCTGGATCTACTCTCATAATAGAGGATTTGTGTATTCAGGGAAGTCCTGGCGGTATTAGGGTTTTTGATGATGGATATCCATTCAATACTGATATATCCATAAACCGCTGTAAGTTCGTGAATAATACAGGATGGTCAATCAAGTCCACTGTGCCAATCAGTATCACCAATTGCATTTTTGAACCAAATCAAAACTATGCTGCCTGTGAAGGAGCCATCCTGTTAGACGGCTACGATGAAAGCGCTGCATCGACGATCGCCACAATCAAAGGCAACACCTTTAGTGGACAATACTACGGGAATATTGTCAAATTAGGTGAATATGCGGGAGTGCCTACCTTTCATTACCTGCACGCTGTCGATGTTATTGACAACAAGTTTGACGCCAAATATGCCAGCAATGGCCAAAGCAATTGGCGTCCCGGAGCCATCCAGGTAGCAGGAGTACAAGCCGTAAATATCGTTGGCAACCTATTTAGAATCAGGACAAACACCAACCCAGGTGACTTGTTTCAGCTTCGAATCTACAGTCCTTATTACCCGGATAATCCTGTGGGAACAAACAAACTGAATGTGATCAACAACACCTTCATTACTGGCGGAACAGACAACAATGTTTCAGCCATGGGAATTGACAAGAGATTCTATACGGTATCGATATTGAACAATGTGATCAGCAACCTGAATGGTGCCGGGATCCAGTTCTTTAGCGACAACCTTGCCGATTACTCCTATCAAGTGCAGAATAATCTGATCTACAACTGCGTGAGCGACATCATAAACGCCGGCACTGGCAGCGGCTGGACTGTGACTGGGCAAATCAATAGCGATCCTCTCTTGGATAGCAACAATAAACCGATAATGAACAGCACTGTAAGATCTCCCTGTATAGATGCCGGTCATCGTGATACTGATGGAGATGGAATCCCTTGGGGCTCGACTGCCGGGTATCTAACGGGTGATCCTGATGATGCCGATCCGGATGGGACACCTTTGGACATTGGAGCCCGTCGTGCCAATCTGCATCAGTTTGAGGATTATATTATACCTGCAGGCGGAGCCATCAAATGGATGAGCTATCCTGTTGTCAACAATCTCACCATTGGTCAAAATCTTGGTGGAGCTTTCTTTGCACCAATTCTGCATCCTTCTAAACTGGATTGGGTGCAGTGGAAGGAGGGGAACAATGAGAAAACGACCATGGCATTCACAGGGAATCAATTGTATAATTACACTGCTGAGGTTAAAAGCGTTTTGGGCTACAAGGTGAAGCTTCAGGATGATGTCAGCCAGTCAATTCCCTTGCCAACTCCGGGATTCCTGGCCCCTGCCAATACCCAGATCCAGCTCTTCAGATATCTGTCCGGCACTACCATTCCCAATGAAAACTGGATCGGATATTTCCACCGTAGCAGTGCCCATCCTTTGGACGCATTTGCCCAAGTATTGGATCATGTTACTTCTATCCGGACTCAATACTGGAGCATGGTAAGAGATCCCAAGACGGGCGGGTGGGCCATATCCTCCGGCAATCTCACTCTGAATTATGGGGACATGGTGATAGTAACCGTGAATCAGGATTGTAGCTTCCAGTGGAACTATTCGATACCGGTGGACCCCAAAGTAAGAGCCATGGCTACAGCATTCACTTTTGAGGAGAAGGCGGATTACACCCCAATGTATGTAGATATGAGCAATCTTCAGGATTTACCCACTGAGCTTGGTATCTACGTGGATGGGGAGTGCAAAGGTGCCGTAGTAGTGGAAGGTGATTTTACAGATATCTGTGTTTATCTGGAGGAAGATGAAATTCTCGATGAGCAAAACACTGAATTTGTGCTTTACTATGGCAGTAAAAGTGCAGTAAGTCAAAGAATGTCTTTTATACCTAATGCAGGAGAATTGGTAATGCAAACTGGATCTGGACTGACCTATTATACTATGCAACTATCAGATAAGTCTGAGATCGAAAGCATTAGTCCTGTTACCCAATTGCAGCAGAACTACCCCAATCCCTTCAACCCCACTACCACCATTGCTTATAACCTGGCAAGCGACGGAATGGCAACCCTGGAAGTCTATAACATCAAGGGACAAAGAGTAACTACATTAGTAAATAAGCAACATAACGCTGGTTCCCACACGATAGTATGGGATGGCAAAGATGATTCCGGCCGTGCAGTGAGCAGCGGAATCTATTACTATCGCCTCAATACGGAAAACGGTAGCATCACTCATAAGATGCTGCTCTTGAAATAACCTACCTGGCAGGGAGGGAGCACATCCCTCCCTGCATAATTAAACAGGAGTCACGCATGAAGTATTACTATTTACGGCTCTCGCTAATAGCGCTTATGTATAGCCTGCTTGTATCAATATCCGCAACGTCGGTCACGCATATCGTCAAGCAGGATGGTAGTGGAGATTTCAGTCGCATTCAGCCTGCCATCGAGGCTGCAAACAACGGGGATACCATCCTGGTTTATCCCGGTGTGTATGTGGAAAATGTGTATTTTAACGGCAAAGCGCTCACCGTGAACAGTCTGGAAGGGCTGGAGGGTGATCGCTCTTATGTGCAAAGCACGATCATCGATGGGAATCGGACAAACCCCTGCGTATCCTTTATCAATGGGAATCTCGAGGCTACACTCCGGGGATTTACCCTGCGCAATGGCATGGGCTCCTTTATTGGCGGTGAAGAACTCGAAGCTTGGGGAGGGGGAGTCTTTATGGCTCAATCTGGCAGGGTGAACCTGACCAATTGTGATATCACGAATAATGTGGCAGCACTAGGGGCTGGTGTTTATAGCTATGGTGGTCCCCTGTATTTGAGTGGAGTAAACATATTTGAGAATCAGAGTGTTTACAGTGGAGGAGGACTGTTAATATCTGCAGATTATGAACAGAATACTTCGATCACTTTCGATCCTGATAACTTGTGTTCCATCTACTCGAATTACGGAAGTAGTCCGGTGGATATCGTTATTGTTCAGATGTTATCTGACGTGGAGATCAATCTTGATCTGTTTACTGTTGCCCAGCCGACGGATTTCTATATTGGGCGGATTATGAATCATCTGGAATATTTCGATTATACGGATACCATCAACATCCAGCGCGGCTTGCGCAGCGAAGTGAATCACGACCTGTATGTAAGCCCGACAGGAAATGATGCCAATAGCGGCCTGAGTCCAGACCAGGCGATGAAGTCCATCACCAAAGCTTTGCACCATATCAAGGCGGATAGTCTGGACATAAAAACGGTGCACGTCTTGCCCGGCATCTATCGGGAAGCAGCAGATGGACAGATCTTTCCATTACCACTAAAAAGTAACGTGAATCTGATCGGAGCCGGATCCGAGCAGACCATTCTGATTGCTGATAGTGCTCGGCCCCCCATGGTAAGTAACATGATTGCAGGTCAAAAGTTAAGGAACATATCTCTTAGTGGGTTTACCCTGCTGTCCGAGAACGAGGACCGGAACTTTCCCATCGTGCTGTTTAAGAGATCGACCAACCTAAAAGTAAATGATATTGTGATCCGGGATATGAAAGTAATTGATTGGGGAGCCTTTAATGTGATGGATTGGAACTCCTCTGAGATTGATTCTCTGGTGCTGGAGAATATCACCACGGAAGAGATTGCCTTTTACGCGATGAACATCGAATCCGGGAGCATCAGCAATTGTCGCTTTGAGAACATTAACTCCCAATATATAACCGATGATCCGGTTATGGGCGGCAGGGCTATGATTGATATCTGGTTTTCCGGAACTCTTAGCATGGACAACTGCGAGTTCCGTGATCTCTCGGTTGTGAACGATCAACCAATATTTCATGTTTCGAACAAAAGCTACTATATCGGTGAGCAATCAGAGGTAAACATAACTAACTGCCTTTTTACAGGACTTAGGACAAATGCTCAAAGGCCGATTGCCTTCTTCACAGAAGATCTAGGCACATACAAGGTCTCGAACTGCACTTTCTATGATAATTATGGGGCTTATGCCGCAGTGGCCATCAGTGGGCACATGAGCATGCGTAACAACATCTTTTTCAATCCCGATGCGCCCAAAGAGATCCACATGTATCAAGTGCCTCCGGCAGAATTGTACTACAGTAGGCTGGATTTTGATTACAATCTGATTCGCGGAGGCTATAGCAGCATCAATAAGCCCGGCCATCTGAGCGTGCTGATATGGGGAGAACACAATCTAAATCAGGAACCCGGCTTTATGAGTACCGAGCTATCGGATCCCTTCTTTTTGCATCTAAGTCCTGAATCTCCATGCATAGATGCGGGAACTCCTGATATCTCTGAACTGGGCTTGCCACCTTATGACTTGGGCGGAAACTGGCGGGTATGGAACGGCAGGATAGATATGGGAGTTTATGAATATGACTCCCAACCCTGGGTCTCAAACGATGATCCCGCCTTGCCGCCGCCTCCGGAAGGATTTCGGATATCTGCCTATCCCAATCCACTGCTAAATACCAGTCGGGCCGCAGGAGTCTTTATCGAGTTCACCTTGCCCAAGAAACCTGAGGCGCATCCTGTGATCGAGATCTTCAACATCCGGGGACAGAAGGTGAAGACAATCCGTTTGACTGAAAGCTACAATAGCATTGTGCACAAAGCCGGACTTTCGCATGATGTGAAACAAAGCGGTGAGTTCTATTCCACCGTTTGGAATGGCAGGGATGACAACAATAGACCACTTGCGTCAGGGATCTATGTAGTGAAGGTAAGTTCATGCACAGTGATGAGCACCAGAAAGATAAGTATCATCAAGTAGTGAGTCCGCTACTGATGCACTCGAACAGATTATCTATACGCCTGATTCTGTGTGATATGGGAGGCAGGTTGTTGTCTTGTGCCCACCGATCAAAGTCGGCAAGGATACGTGCTTGACCGTAGGTGGTTTCACAGGCTGCTCTGGCTTTTACTATGTAGATTCGATCCAATTCTTGATAGGCATCATAGTAGTATCTGAAGAACTTGAAACTACCGGGGGATACAGATGTCCTTGCAGACAAGGGCTACTCCTAATACCACAATCCCCTTTAATGTAGGAGTGGTTTTAAGCCACCCATCCGGGTTGGTGGCTAGGGCTTTAGCCCTTAACGGCGAAATGTTCAACCTGCAACCTTGTGATCAGGCTAGCCGACTCCGGGCTTGCCCGGGAATCTTTTTCTTGACTTACGAGCTTAAGCCGGATAACTTGTCTTTCTGTGTGACAAACGATGATGAATGAGGGATAGGGAGCCTAGATGAGCGAAAAATATATATGGATAGTTGTGCCGATCATCCTGATAGTCGGTGTTTGGATAGTCTTCGTCAGAAACACCACTACTGAGCCTGGATCTGGGCGTATTGGAGCAGCCAAAGTGGCTGTTGAGACAGACTTTATCCAGAGAATGGATCTGACCGAGACAGCTTCTTTTTCGGGCACCATTTTGCCCAGAAGCAGCTACCAAGTAGCTACAAAGATTTCTGGCCAGCTGAGACGATTACATGTGGATGTGGCTCAGAGAGTCAGTAAAAATGAGATCTTGGCAGAGCTGGATGACAGATTGATCCTTCGTGAGCTTGAGCGCGCTGAAGCAGCTGTGGAAGTGGCGAGAGCCACTAAAAATCAGAGCGAGCATGTCTTGGCGATGGCGGTCGAAGATCTTCAGCGTTATTCCACGTTGTTTGAACAGAACTATGTTTCTCAGGCTGAACTCAATGAAGCTCAAACCCGCTATAGAAATGAGCGGATGAGGGATGAGATAGCCTCAGCAAATCTGCGAAGCGCTATAGCTGCCTATAATTCAGCTGAGCTTCAATTGTCGTTTACCAAGATTCGAGCTGAATGGGAGGGTGATGCCGGGCACAGAGTGATCGGCGAGCGTTTTGTGGATGAGGGAAGCCAAGTGTCTGCCGGCAGCCCACTTTTTAGTCTGATGGATCTGGAGCATGTGATAGTACGCATCAATGTCATAGAAAGGGACTACAATCGCCTGCGCCCCGGTCAATCCGCTCGTATCAGTGTTGATTCATTTGCCGGGGAGACATTTGAAGGCAAGGTGCTCAGGGTAGCCCCGCTGCTCAGTGAGAGCACCCGGCAAGCCGCGGTGGAGATTCAAATTCCGAATCCAAACTATCTCCTGAAGCCAGGGATGTTTGCGCGTGTCGAGATAGACTATCAAAGCGTAGATGATGTCTCTGCTGTTCCTCAGAAAGCTATGGCCAAGCGGGATGGTAGAGATGGGCTGTGGCTGGTGGAGCCCGAAAACCGCGCTGCCAGATTTGTGGAAGTGGATTTTGGGATTCACTCAAAAGATTACGTTCAGATCATGGATCCTGATCTGGAGGGCGAAGTGGTGACTTTGGGTCATGATCTTTTGCAGGATGGGAGGATTGTGAGCGAGATCGAGCTATCAGAAGAAGGCTCCCGATGAGGATCTCGCAAACGGCTGTATCGCGGCCGGTCTTGACTTCGATGATCGCGCTGATAGTGATCATCTTGGGGGCGGTGGCACTCTCACGTTTGCCGGTGGACCTGATGCCGGATGTCACCTATCCCACGATCAGCATATCCACATCCTATTCTCAGGCGAGCCCTCTTTCCATGGAAGAGCTGATTACGCGTCCGATTGAAGAAGCGATCGCTGCAGTTCCGGGTGTCCAGGAGATCAGCTCCAGATCTTCAGAGGGAAATAGTAATGTTTCGGTGAGATTTGCTTGGGGCAGCGACCTAGACGCGGCATCAAACGACATTCGTGACCGGTTGGATCGGATCATTTCCCGCTTGCCGGATGGGGCCAGTCGGCCGTCACTGAGGAAATTTGACGCTGCGGCTGCACCTGTGATCATGCTCGGAGTAGTCAGTGACCTGGAGCCGATCACTGTGAGGCAAATCTTGGAAGATCAAGTGAGCTATCGACTGGAACGAGTTGATGGTGTGGCCAGTGTCAATATCTTTGGTGGGCTGAGTCGCGAGGTCCACATCAATATCGACCCTCACAAGCTCAATGCCATGAACATCCCCTTGGATCAAGTGGTGACCCGCATTAGAGCCGCGAATGTGAATCGTCCGACGGGAACTTTGATGCGGGGAAATCATCAGATCACAGTGCGAGTGCCGGGGGTCTTCGAAAATCTGGATGAATTGCGTCAGACAGTGATCATGCAGACCGGAGGAGCTTCGGTGTATCTGGGAGATATCGCGGAGGTCGTGGACAGCTCTTCCAAGGTGACCCGATTGGTGCGGATCAATGGCAGTCCGGGAGTGCAGATCTCGATCAATAAACAGTCCGGCACAAATACGGTTCGCGTAGCTCGGGGCGTCACAGAGGAGCTTCAGGAGATCAATCGCAGTATACCGCAGATCGAGATATTGCCTTTGGTGGACAGCTCGGTCTACATCAGTCAATCGATCAGCAATGTCACCCTATCAGCGCTTTTGGGCGGCATATTGGCGATCTTGATCTTGCTTTTTTTTCTGAGAAATCTTGGAAGCACAGCCGTGATTGCCACTGCCATCCCAATCTCGGTGATGGCAACCTTTGGCCTTTTGTATTTTAATGGTTTTACGCTGAATCTCATGACAATCGGGGCTTTGGCCTTGGGAATTGGGCAGCTTTTGGACAATTCCATCGTAGTCATGGAGAATATATATCGCCACAAAGAGCTGGGTAAACCCGCAAACGAGGCGGCAGTGGATGGAGCGGGAGAGGTTGGTGCGCCGATCTTGGCGAGCACCCTCACCTCGGTGGTGGTTTTTCTTCCGCTACTGTTTATGCGGGGCATGACAGGGATTATGTTTCAGCAGCTCGCATTTGTCGTGGTTTTTTCCCTGCTTTGCTCGCTTGTCACAGCTCTGACTTTGGTGCCGATGCTATCTAGTAAATATCTGGGGAAAGAGTCATCAAGCGCAGCAGAGCCGAGAAGGATTTCACAGAGCGTGGGCAGGATTCTTGGGAGAATGGATCTGCTTTACAAACGCATACTTGCATGGTCACTGGATCATCGCCTCAAGACCTCTTTGATTGGAGTGGCACTGCTTGTCTTGGCAATCCTGCTTTCCGGTTTGATCGGGTCTGAATTGATGCCGATGGCAGACGAGGGTGAGATCCGGGTGAGCATGGATATGGAGGCCGGAACCCGTCTGGAAGTGGTGAACGCGAAGATGCAGGACATCGAGCGGCTTTTGGATGGCATCCCTGAGATTACAAACCAGATCACGACAGTCGGAGGCGGATGGTGGGGTGCGTCAAACACCGGCTCAGTGCGGATTAGTCTCATCGGAAAATCCGAGCGGCAACGCAGCGATGAAGAGATCGCCTCCGAGATCCGGCAAAAACTCGCCAATATTCCCGGGGGAAGGATCAGGGTGCGGACGGTGACAAACAATCGGCTGACCAGATCTCTCGGCGGAGGTGGTGGCAGGATCGAGATCCAAGTGCGCGGGCACGAGATGGAAGAGGCTTATGCCCTGGCTGCCAAGATCCAGAGCGCTGTGGAATCTGTCGATGGCATCACGGATGTGAATCTGAGCCGCACAGCCGGAGCGCCGGAAGATCTCTTGATCATTGACAGGCTTAAGGCAGCCGAACTCGGGCTGTCGATCCAGCAGATATCATCTGCACTGGAAACCGTCTTATCCGGAAACACTGCCGGTGAATTTGTGGATCAAGGCAAGGAATATCCGATCCGTGTGCAGGTAAAGAATGCAGACCAGATGCCCATTGAAGAGCTTCTAAGCCTCAGTGTGACGAATTCTTTTGGCAATTCCATCGTGCTGCGCAATGTGATCGAGGTCACCTCCAGCGAAAGCTCAACCGTGATCGAAAGAGTGAATCAGGAGCGGATGATCGACGTCTCGGCAAATATCTTTGGGAGAAATCTCTCTAGGGTGATCTCAGATATTCAGGCTGAGCTGGATCAGATTCCGGTTCCCCTCGGCTTTGGCGTCGAGATCGTAGGTGACTATAAGGAACAGCAAGAGTCCTTCCGTGAGCTATTTATCGGAATCGTGCTGGCGCTCGTGCTGATTTATATGGTGATGGCGAGTCAGTTTGAATCTCTAAAAGATCCGTTTATCGTGATGTTCTCTGTGCCATTTGCCTTTATCGGGGTCGTGGCAATCTTGCTTTTGACAGATACCACCTTCAATATCCAAAGCTATATCGGGCTGATCATGCTCGGAGGGATTGTGGTAAACAACGCTATTCTTTTGGTTGATACTACCAATAATCTCCGCAGAAAAGATGGATACGAGCTGAGGGAGGCGATCGAGACAGCCGGGCAGCGAAGACTCCGCCCCATCTTGATGACTGCGTTATCGACCGTCTTGGGGCTCACGCCAATGGCTTTGGGCATGGGAGAGGGCGGGGAGACTCAGGCGCCCTTGGCGCGAGCCGTGGTGGGAGGAATCCTCAGCGCGACCTTCATCACATTGGTCTTGATCCCGGTTGTTTACTCCTTCTTTGAGGGAGGCAAGAGCTTCAAAAACGGCTGATTTACTCTAGTGGAGGGTAGCTTAGGCTGCTGCGCGAGCGGAAAAAATGCTGAACTCGGTGAGTAAAGCGAGCGGATGGCAAAAGCATTTTTCTGTCAGCGAAATTCAGGCTTGACATATTTGGCAGATAAGTCATTATGGAGTTTATGGAAAAAACGAACTTAGAGCAAAAGCAGGAGATCCCGTCAGAGCTTGAGTCGAGCGATATCAGAGATATTGGCTTGGAGATGTTGCCCAATCTAATCCACAATCTCCCGGGTATGGCATACCGCTGTCAAAATGACTCAAAGTGGTCTATGCTTTTTATCTCGGAAGGCTGCGTTGATCTCACAGGATACAAAGTTAGAGAGATCCTGCACAATGAGGAGATTAGCTACGATTCTTTGATTTTTGAAGAGGATCGCGGTTTTGTGCGGAATACAATCCGGGAGGCTGTCGAGAAGAGGATCCAGTTTCAGATGGAATATCGGATTGTAAACAGATCCGGTGATATCAGATGGGTCTGGGAGAAGGGCAATGCCGTTTATGACAAGAATCACAATCCGGCGTACTTGGATGGATTCGTTATCGACATTACGGCACGTAAGACGGCTGAGGAAGCGCTCAAACGGGCGGTTGGTGACCTCTCGGATCTGAATGCCACAAAGGATCGTTTTTTCTCGCTGGTAGCTCATGATCTGCAAAACCCGGTTTATGCCATCATCTCGCTATCGGAATTTATAGCTGAAAACTATTCAAGCTTTGGGCGCGAGGAGATTCAAGATGCGCTTTTGCAGGTGAATAGTGCGGCTCAGGGCATATTTACATTATTGGAGAATCTTCTGGATTGGGCTCGTTTGCAGACCAATCAGGTGGTGATCCAGAAAGAGATGGTCTCGCTTAGCAAGACACTGCGCTATGCGATCGATCACTATCAAAAAGCCGCGGATCAAAAAGGAATCTCGGTGGAGATTGTAGCAGAACACGATGTGATGATCGACAGTGATCTCAAGCTGGTCTCATCCATTTTTAGAAACTTGATCTCAAACGCTCTAAAATACTCATATCCCAAAGGGAAAGTAGTGATTCATCTTTGGCAAGAAGAAGAGCGCGCGATGGTCAGTGTGCGCGATTATGGAGTGGGGATCCCACGCAAGAGCATCAGTAAGCTCTTTCGGATTGATAGCGATATGCGGCAGTATGGCACGGCGAATGAGAGCGGCAGCGGCTTGGGCCTGATTTTGGCCGGTAGTTTTGCTAAGCTCCTAGGGGCGGAGATGAAAGTGGAAAGCAAGCTAAACCATGGCAGCACATTTACGCTGATTCACCCCAAGAGAATTTGATTGACGGCAGGACAAGGTTTAAAAACAATGCGACAACATTTATATACGGGTAGAGAATGAAAGCGCTTATTACACCAGAACTGGTACGCATCGTTGATGCATTTGAGGACAAAGACGGGTGCCTTGACTATATGGCCAAGCTTTTGGCATCTAGTGGGTGTCTGAGTTTTCCTGATCGCTATGTGTCGGCTGTCAAGGGTCGTGAAGAGATCATGAGCACAGGTATCGGGCGAGGGATTGCTATCCCCCATGCCAGAGACCTGACGGTGAATTGCATGAAGATTGCAGTGTGTAGGATCAATACACCGCTGAGTTATCAATCTGTGGATGATCAACCGGTGAGTTTGGTATTTATGATAGCAGTACCGCAGAACTCAAACAAAGAGTACATGCTGATTCTTAGAAACTTATCCGAGTATTTGCGCCAGGAAGAAAACCGGGCGAGACTGCTTGGAGCAAACTCAGACATGGAGTTGTACCAATATGTTAAAGATATGGAAGATATCATTATCGCTTCTGCTGCTGATTAGCCTGACCGCGCTTTGGGCACAGAGCGAAGATGCCGGCAGCACCGGATTTGACACGCTGAAGATCATTTACAATGCCAGGACTACTGCCATGGGCGGAGCCGCGACCGCATTGCCGGAAAATATCCACGCTTTATCCACCAACCCCGCTGCCATTATGCGTGCTGCAGCTCCCGCTATCTCTGCCACATTTTCTGATCAGTTTGTCGGAAGTGCCGGGGGGAGCATTGAGTATGTCTATCCCAAAGACAGATTTGCCGCCTATGCGGCGAGCTTGCGCTATTTCAACAGCGGCAGTATGGATCGCACTGAGATTGGCTCATCCGGTGAATTGATCGAAACATCTGAGACTTTTGGCGCACAGAGCATTGTGGCGTCGGTCTCAGCGGCAAGATATATCAGCCACGCTTTGGATCTGGGAGCCAGCGCAAAATTCATCTATGACAGCATTGACGATAGAAGCGCGAGCGCCGCTCTTATTGACGTCGGCATCTTGCACCACACTGTTAATGAAAATGTCAAGGTGGGGCTGAGCGCACGAAATCTGGGTTTTCAGAGCTCATACTATACTGATAGCAAATACAAAGAAAACTTGCCGACCAGCTATAATGCCGGGCTTTCTCTGCGAATGAGCCCCAAGATCATCACAGCCCTGGATATCGGGAAAGCCGATGGCGAGAATCTTAAACTGAGAGTGGGGGCGGAATATCTGATCTATCCGAGTTTGGCACTAAGAGCGGGTCTGAGATCCGATGCCGGTGACTATCACATGGGCAGTTTCTTGGGCTATACCGGAGGAGGCAGTCTAGGCGTCGGCTGGAAGATCGGGATGGTTGATCTGGACTATGCTCTGTCATCATATGGGGATCTCGGTTTCCAAAATCAACTTACACTGAAATACAATTTCTTGCGCTAGCAAGAGGAAGGATATATCTTTGCATTCATTTCTGTTTGAACTGGGAATTGAAGAGCTGCCGGACAATGTGATCCTGGCAGCTATTGACTTTTTAAAGACTTCTTTTGAGAAAATGTTGATTACCGAAAAGCTCAGCTTCGGCAAGATCGAGATCGGATCTACTCCACGCAGGCTGAGCATCTGGGCATATGATCTGCCGGCTAGGCAGGAAGACGCCCGGATCACCAAAGCCGGCCCTTCCATCAATATCGCCTATGACTCAGAGGGCAATCTCAGCCCGGCAGGGAAGGGATTCCTCAAGAAAAGCGGAGCAAATCCTGAAGATATCTACATCGAAAAATCAGGCGGCAGGGAAGTGCTCGCGGTCAGCTTTGTTCAGCCCGGCCGTGACACTATAGATCTTCTTAGGGATTGGGTCCTTGGGGTGATCGGCTCGATCCCTCTGCCCAAAAAAATGATTTGGAAAGATCCGGCTTTTGCCTTTTCACGTCCGGTGCGCTGGATCGTGGCGTTGTGGGATGAGGATGTGATAGAGCTGGATTACCATGGCATCATAGCCGATCGGATCAGCTATGGAAACCGATATCTGGGCTTGGACAATAGCCATAGTATCCGGAGCGCTCAAAGCTATCAAGAGAGCCTGGAGGAGATCGGCGTGATCGTGAGCCGCGATAAGCGAAGAGAGATGATCATCAGCCAGTGCAGCGAGCTGTTTGCCGATAGCCCATATCAGATCAAGGATGATCCTCGGCTTTTGGAAACCGTCTGCAATCTGGTCGAGCAGCCGCAGGCTGTAGTCGGCGAATTTGACGAGCGCTTTCTGCGGATCCCCGAGAAAGTGATCACATCTACCATCAGCCAAAATCAGAAGTATTTTTCAGTATATGACTCGGGCGATAGACTGGTGAACAAATTTGTCTTTATCTCAAATGGAGACCCCGAGTATAGTGACAAGATTCGCTCAGGCAATGAGAAAGTGGTCGCCGCTCGCTTAGAGGACGCAGCGTGGTTTTTTGAAGAAGATTGCAAGCGCTCGTTGGAAGACTTTTTGCCACTTTTGGAAGATGTCGTCTTCCAATCCAGCTTGGGCACAATGGCGCAGAAAGGGGAGAGAACTATCCGCCTGGCGGAGACTATCGCCCAAGAACTGAAGCTAAATAAAGCGCAAACTCAGTGTTCTCTGAGAGCCGCAAAGCTCTGCAAGGCTGACTTGGTGACCTTGATGCTCGGGGAAAAAGAATTTACGAAACTGCAAGGCTATATCGGCATGCAATATGCTCTAAAAGCCGGGGAAGATCCCGAAGTCGCTCAGGCAATCTGGGAACATTATATGCCACGGGGCAGCAATGACTCTCTGCCACAAACGGTGTCCGGCGCTATCTGCGCGATTGCTGACAAGCTTGATACCGTGGCGGGAATCATCAGCGTCGGCCTTTTGCCAACGGGCAGCGCCGATCCATTTGCGCTCCGGCGCGCAGCCTCCGGGATAGTTCAGATCATCGCAGATCGTGCTTGGGAGCTCGATCTCGTCGCTCTGATCAGATCCAGCCTCGCTCTTCTTGGGAAAAGCATTCAGCCCAAGGAAGATTCTTTTGAAAAGATCCTCGGCTTCATCACTCAAAGAGTGAGCTGGCTGCTCAAAGAACTCGGGATCAATTATGACGTGGTGGCAGCAGTCATGCACATGGGTATCAGCAATCTTCCTGATCTGCTGGGGCGTGCCCGAGCGCTGCAGGATCTCAAAAAAGAGGAAGATTTTGTTCGCTTGGTTTTGGGATTTAAACGCGTGGCGAATATCATTGCGGACACAAGAAGCTTTGCGGGATTGGACACAGGTCTTTTTGAAGCAGAAGCGGAACGGGATTTGCACGCAAGTCTTATCCGGCTTGCCAAAAGCTTGGATAGCTCCTTGTCAAGTCGGGACTACGCCGCCGCATTGCAAGATCTGATCGACATCGCGCCTTCGATCGATGCCTTTTTTGATCAGGTCTTGGTAAACTCTGATGATGAGGCAAGAAAGTTGAACCGCTATGCGCTTTTAGCTCTGATCCGCAAGGAATTCTTCCGAGTGGCGGATCTATCACAAATCGTAGTAGAATCAGATATTTAATGGAGAATAAATGCATATTTTACAAGAACTGAAAAGCCGCGCCGCCAAGATAGGCGGCAGCATCGTGCTTCCCGAAGCTTCAGATCAAAGAACTCTGGAGGCCGCAGCACAAATCGTCAAAGAGCAGATCGCCCGAGTGATTCTCTTGGGCGGTGAAGCCGCCATCCTCAGTCACGCAAAAAAGCTGAATCTGGATCTGAGTGGATGTCAGATTATCGACCCTCAGACATCTAAAGATTTTCCCGTCTATGCAGAAGCACTATATGAAAAGAGAAAAGAAAAAGGCATGAGCTTCTCCGATGCTGAGATCGCTATGCAGAATCCGCTCTATTTTGGAGCGATGATGGTGAAGATGGGCAAGGCAAGCGGGATGGTCGCCGGAGCTGCAAATACTACAGCGGACGTCTTGCGATCAGCCTTACATGTCGTGGGGGTGACTCCCGGGCTGAAGACCGTTTCTTCCAGCTTTATCATGGTGTCTCCTCGCAGTGAAGATCCCTGCTATCTCTTTGCGGATTGCGCGGTAGTGCCAAATCCGACGGCGGAGCAATTGGCGGACATCGCCAGCTCTACTGCCCAGACCCGAAGATCCATACTTGGCGATGAAGCCAAAGTGGCGCTTCTATCCTTTTCCACAAAGGGCAGTGCCGAGCATGAGCTGGTGGAAAAAGTGCGCGAAGCAAAAGCAATCTTGGATTCAAGAAAGGTGGATTTTGCCTATGATGGAGAGATGCAGCTAGATGCAGCAATAGTGGAAAAGATCGCTCGCAGCAAAGCACCGCACAGCCCGGTGGCGGGTAAGGCAAACACCTTGGTCTTCCCAGATCTCCAAGCCGGCAACATCGGCTATAAACTGGTGCAGCGCCTAGGAGGATATGAGGCTATCGGCCCCATCATCCAAGGTCTTGCTGCTCCGATCTGCGATCTTTCCAGAGGATGCTCAACCGAGGACATTGTAAACACCTCCATCCTCGTCTTACTTATGTCAAATAAATAAAAAAAACATACAGGGGGATTACGGTGGCTATTAAGCTGTCAAATCGTTCCAAACTGATCAAACCGTCGCCTACACTGAGCCTCACGGCTAAGGCGGCACAGATGAGATCCGAAGGCATCGACGTGATAAACTTCGGAGTAGGTGAGCCGGATTTTAACACTCCGGACTACATCAAAAACGCTGCCCATAAGGCAATTGACGACAATTTTACGCGTTACACTGCCAATGCCGGCATCATGGATCTGCGTAAAGCAATCTGTGATAAGCTGGCTCGAGACAACAACCTGCTTTATACGCCTAAGGATATCTTGGTCTCACCGGGAGCAAAAGCATCCATTCTCATGGTCTTGATAGCCGTCTGCGACACAGACGACCAAGTCCTGATCCCAAGCCCATATTGGGTGACCTATCCATATCAGACGCTGATGGCAGATGCAGTGCCGGTCTATGTGCCGACCGAAGCCGCAAATGGCTATAAGATCCGGCCGGAGACCTTGATCCAGGTGATCGAAGACAGTCCTTGCGCCAAAGTCTTGATGCTAAACTCTCCAAACAATCCCACCGGAGGAGTCTATAGCAAAGAAGAGCTGGAAGCGATCGCCAAAATCTGCGTGCAAAACGATATCTTGGTTATCTCAGACGAGATCTATGAGCGTCTCGTATACGATGACGCAAAACACATCTCAATAGCTTCTCTGGGTGATGAGATCAAGGAACACACCGTGGTCATAAACGGAGTCTCCAAGGCTTACGCGATGACCGGATGGCGCCTAGGCTATGCTGCGGGACCCACCCACATCATTAATGCTGCCGGGCGAGTGCAGGAACACACCACATCTTGTGTGAATTCCATCACTCAAAAAGCCTGCGTTTCAGCTCTTAATGATGAAGACAATTCCATTGAAGATATGCGCAAGGAGTTCTGGAAGCGGCGTGACTATATGTATGACATGCTGATGAAGATACCTCACCTAAGCTGCAAAAAGCCACAGGGCGCATTTTATATCATGCCCAATATTGAGTGGTATCTAAACAACAACAATTGCGGCCTCAAAAATGCCTATCATTTCTGCGACATGCTGCTGGAAAAATACAATGTAGCACTGGTCGCCGGAGGAGCCTTTGGCTTGATGGGCACGGTGCGCTTCTCATATGCAAATAGTATGGACAACATCACGGAAGGTGTGAAGAGATTCACCCAGTTTCTGGGAGACATCAGCTCGTGAGCGATTTGAACGAACGCATCGAAGAGCGCTGGAGAGACAGGAGAAAGAAGGGCTACAATTGGCCCAGATTGATCATCATGCTCATCATCCTGGTCGCTATTATATATGGTATGGGGATCTTGCAGAGAATGGGAAACATCACTTCAGAGCCGGCAGCCGAGCTTCGTGATAGCACCCGAGTCGAGATCATGGAGATTGCACCATGAGCTTGGTTATAGTCGGCTCCATCGGCCTTGATACCATTCGCACCCACGCAGGCAGCGTCGTCGACGCAATCGGCGGATCTGCGGTATATGGTTCGATCTCTGCATCATACTTTACCGATGTAAACATAATTGGCGTTGTGGGGGAGGATTATCCCCCCCACGCCATAGAAATCATGAAGCGCCACGGCATCTGTCTGGATGGATTGGAAGTCGCTTCCGGCAAGACCTTTCGCTGGAACGGCGAGTATCATGATCTAAACAAAGCGGAAACTCTGCTCACTGAGCTTAATGTATTTGCTGATTTTGTGCCAAAGCTGCCCCAAAGCTGCAGCTCTTGCCATTCACTGCTCTTAGCAAACATCCATCCGAAACTTCAGATGGAAGTTCTTTTGCAGAGCAGCTCCTATGCCCATCTGGCGTGTGACACGATGAATTTCTGGATTGCATCATGCCCTGAAGAACTGGCAGAGGTCATCTCCAAGGTGCACATCGTCTTCATGAATGAGGATGAGGTTCGGGATTTTACCAATGAAAAGGATATCTTTCAAGCCGCCAGGAAGCTGCTCGATATGGGCCCGGAGCTGATAATGGTCAAACGTGGAGAATATGGCAGCGTGGCAATTCGCGAAGATGAGATCTTCTTTGCCCCGGCCTATCCGATCGGCAATGTCAAGGATCCCACCGGAGCCGGAGACAGCTTTGCCGGAGCCTTCATGGCATGTTTGGAGGGTCATGGCGAGCTCAGCTCCGCCGCGATTCGTGACGCAATCCGCTATGCAACGGTGATGGCAGCTCTGAACGTCAGTGAGTTTAGCGTGACGGGCATCTTGGATCTGAAGCGCAATGATATTGATAATTACAAGGAAAAACTATGCCAAATGACAATATAAAACCCATGGACTACAAACAAGCCGGAGTCGATATCAAGGCCGGTGAAGAAGCTGTCAACTCCATCAAAGACAGAGTCCGCTCAACTTTCAATCCCAACGTCCTCAGCGAGCTTGGCAGTTTTGGCGGACTCTATCGAATCGATAAAGAGGCATGGGACAGACCCATCCTCGTAGCCAGCACGGACGGAGTCGGCACCAAGCTTATGGTCGCCATCCAGGCCGGGGTCTATGATACTGTCGGGCAAGATCTGGTGAACCACTGTGTGAATGACATCTTGGTGCAGGGAGCCTTGCCGCAGTTCTTTTTGGACTACATCGGAGTAGGCAAGCTCTCACCGAAAGTCATCTCATCCATCATAGATGGCTTCGTCAAGGCTTGCAAGGAAAATTCCTGCGCTCTCATTGGGGGTGAAATGGCAGAGATGCCGGGCTTGTATCAGCCGCAGGATTTTGATCTGGCAGGCACTATCATCGGAATGGTGGAATCTTCTCGGCTCCTGCCGCGAGCCAACATGGCAGCCGGAGATGTCTTGCTTGGACTACCCTCCTCAGGGCTGCACACAAATGGCTATTCTTTGGCTAGAAAAGTTCTCTTCGACATCATGGGTCTCAAGGTAGATTCTTGGATGGATGAGCTTTCCTGCAGCTTAGCAGAAAGCCTGCTGGCAGTTCACAAGAGCTATCTCACGCAGCTGCGCCCATATCTTGGGAATCCGGGACTCAAGGCCTTGGCACACATCACTGGAGGAGGAATCGCCGGAAACCTGAGCCGCGTCATGCCCGAAGGCCTGGTCGCTGAGATCACGCTAGATGATGCCCAAATTCCCGCAATCTTCAAAATTATCCAATCTGGAGGAAAGGTCACACAAGACGTGATGCGCCAGACCTTCAATCTGGGCATTGGGATGATCTTAGTAGCCGGCCCATCACTGGCAGGTCTTTTGCAAAAGGATCTGAATGCAGTGCATTTGGGTGAGCTATCGCAGACTGCCGATGGCACTAGGGTGCGATTCAGATGAGCGCCATAAATCTTCCCGCTCAAGATTCTTACTTAGCCATGATCTATGGTTGTCACACTGAAGACAAAAAAAACTGCTTGACTGATTTTAAGAGCTCAGATATAAGAGTTTTAAGAGGAAAAGCCTTTTTGCTTTTTGAGGCTTTCCCCTTGTTAAATAACTTAATTAAAAGTAAATAAGTCAGGATGAAGGGAGGTTTATCGATGCGAAAAACTGCATTGATCCTGCTAATAGTGTTGCTCGTTGGTGTTGCATGCCTCGAAGCTCAGACCACAGGTCGCCTTGCTGTTCGCGTTCGCGACGGCGGAGGCAGCCCTATGGAATTTGTGAATGTCGTGGTAATGTCCGGCACTCAACGTATAACCGGTGGCCAGACCGATGCACGTGGTCAGGCAAATATTATTAATATTCCCCCGGGTTCTTACACCGTTCGATTCTCTTTAGTCGGATACGACGAGGTTTCCTATGAAAACGTGAGAATTCAGGTGGGACAAACAGCAAACATTTCACCTACCATGAATCGCGCCGGCATTCAAGCTGCTACGGTCGTGGTACAAGCCCAGCAAGACGTTGTGGAACGCGATCGCACCGGTACTTCTCGCCAGATCGAGATGGATCGCTTGTCTGATTCGGCCATCACCAGTGTCATTGACATCGTATCCTTACAGGCCGGCGTCTCAAACATTGGCGGTGAGCTGCACATTCGTGGTGGTCGTGCCAATGAAGTCAATTTCACAGTTGACGGAATGAGTGTCTCAGACCCGGTTGACGGCGGAAGCGCCCTCTCCGTGGATACTGATGCCATCAAAGATATGAAAGTCATGACCGGTGGTTTCCCCGCAGAATTTGGAAACGCACAATCAGGCGTGATCAATATCGTCACCAAAGATGGTGATCCCTTCTTCTCCGGTAAGGTCGAGTACAATACCGACCATATCATAGGTGAAGGACGCAATTCCGACGTCTTCAAGTTCGCCTTTGGTGGACCCATTATCCCCTTTGCTTCCATGGATATCAGAGAAAGGCTGACTTTCTATCTCAATGGAGCGGGAGAATGGCTGGATGGTCGCTACAAGGATCTTTATGTGACTGATCCCAACAACGACTATGTCTTCAACGGACGAAGCATGCTTGACGATACCTACCCCGTCTATGATCCCTATGATGGTAGAGACAATTTCATGGGAATCGATTTGGGGAATCGCAATTACAACAGCTACAATATCAACCTGAAGACAAAGTATGATCTCAACCCCGCTCAGAAATTCACTTTTGCGGTTCGTGGAGATAGGTCATACAACACTCCCTTTAGCCCTGCAGGCGCATACAGCTGGCGTTATGCTCTACAGCATTATGTCGAGACTGAAACCGAGCAACGCCAATATATAGGTACCTACGACCACATGTTTGGTCCCACCATGAACCTAAACGTGAAGGCCAGTTATTACACAAAAGAAACCTATCAAGGCCCTCGCGGAATCAATCGTGACGACTATATCTTCATGACTGTAAATCCCAACAATCCCGGAGCGAACTACGTTGATGCAGCCCTTCAAGGAAACTATGGCTATGCTACAGTCGATAACGACGGAGACGGAGTTTACGACTTTGGTTTTCTGCCTGCAATGCAGTGGCAGTATCGCCTAGAGAGTCAAGAAGATCCTCGCCCGATTCCCGGATTTAACCCTCCCGGAACTATTTATACAAACTTCATTGATGATATGACCACCACCGTAAACTTCCGCACGGACTTCGAATGGCAGATCAACCAGACCCATCTTGCCAAGACAGGCCTTGAAATCATCAATCACAATATCGAAAAGAATCAGCTGCAAAACTTCCTCACCATATATGAAGATCGCAGACAAGCTTATCTGAGAAACATCTACACACTGTCTGATGCTGATCTTGAGGCTTATCAAGCTGATCCCACATATGTGCCCGCGGCACTTTTTGCACTTGAATCAATATCTGATAGCCCCACAGGTTTGAATGATCTGGTTCCCATTTACAAGCCCATGGATTATTACAATGCGGCCAAAGCCTCTTCAGGCAAACGCGATGGATACTCCGCCACTCCTTGGCAGGCAGCTTACTACCTGCAAGATAAGATGGAATGGGAAGGCATGATCGTCAATGCCGGTCTTCGTTTTGACTTCTGGTATCTGGGCTCCAGCTACAAGGTATTGCAAGATAGTGGCTTGTTCGCAAACCGTGAATTTGACAAAGGCGATCGCTTCCAAATGATGGTCTCTCCAAGATTGGGTGTTTCCCATCCCATCACCGAACGCGACGTGCTGCGTTTTGCTTACAACTATCAGAATCAATTGCCTCAGATGCAGTATATCTTCACCTCCAAGACTCCCGAAGATGCAAACATCTCCGATGTAGCCATCACCGTGGGTAATCCCACCCTGGAGCCGCAGATCACGGTCACCTATGAAGTGGGTCTTTCCCATCAGTTGTCAGATGACTATGTACTCGATATGACTGCATATTACAAGAATCTATACAACTACGTGAGCACTATGCGCGAACGCAAAGAAGGCGAAGAAAGCGTGAACTGGTATCGCTTCATTTCTGAAGACTACGGCTCAGCCCGTGGAATCGATATCCAGCTTGAAAAGATGCTTTCAAACTTCAATACTTGGAGCGTGGCATATTCATTGGCATGGGCGCAAGGGAACAACTCCAGCACCGTGATCCAAGACGAAAACACCTCCCTTCGCGAGTTCCCGCTGGATTGGGATGTGCGCCACAATGCTTCCATAAACTACACCTTCCGCATTGGCAGAGGAGAGGAATTCTTTGTTCCTTTCACAAACTACATCCTTCCTTTGGATGATTTCTCTGCTAATATAAACTGGAGCTTTGTGTCCGGAGCGCCGTATACTCCGCAAAGCACTGAAGGAAACGCCATGCTGGACACAAACAGCAAGCGCATGGACCCCACCCACCAAGCTAATGCCAGATTGACCAAAGGCGTCCGGCTCCCGGGCGGAACCAGTCTGCGCGTATTCCTTGATGTGGAAAACCTATTCAAAACCAAGAATATAAACCGCGTCTATCCTCGCACCGGATCACCATATGATGACGGAGCCGATTTGCAGGACGACTTGGTCCAATTTACCTATCCGGAAGTTGAATACACCTATGGACTGGCTGTAAGAAACCCGGCAAACGTAGACAAATACCGTGGTGTCACCCTCGGTGTGTCCTTTAACTTCTAAATTATTCCAAGGAGGAATCATAAATGAGAAAATTCTCGTACATAATGCTGCTTATCGCTCTGGTAAGCCTGGTCATGCCGGGTGTCGCCTTTGCACAAGAAGTAGCTGAGGAAGCCGCCGCTGCTGCAACGACAGCTGAAGTTGCCAGTGCCGGTGGATTAGAGAGCTTTGCCGAACTCGTATTTGGCAGTGGAATGGTAAAATGGTTTAAAGATGGCGGCTGGGCCATGTGGCCTATCCTAATTCTGGTGATCTACGGTCTTGCATATATCGTGTGGAAATTCATAGCTCTGATGTATGGCAGAATAAACTTGAATGCCTTTTTGGATAAGATCACTCCTCTGATCAAAGATAAGAAATACAAAGAAGCTGCTGAGGTCGCAAAAAACACTCGTGGACCTGTGGCAGCCATTGTCTATGCCGGACTTCTCAAAGCCGACGGCGGAATCCCTGCTGTAGAGAAGGCAATTGAGAACGCTGCCATGATCGAGATGAGTTATCTTGAAAAAGGTTTCTTGGAACTCTCGACCGTGATCACCCTCGGACCCATGATGGGATTCCTAGGAACAGTGACCGGTATGATCAGTGCGTTTGACGCTATTGCAGCAGCACGTGCTGTGGACGCCACCATTGTGGCTAGCGGTATCAAGATTTCTTTGATCACTACCCAAGCCGGTTTGATCGTGGCTATTCCTGTGCAATTTTTCAACAACATCTTCGTCACCATGGTTGATGGCATGGTGATTGATATGCAAAAAGCAACAGAGAAAGTCGTTGAAGCAATGCTTTAAGCCCCAAGGGAGAATAAAATGAAAATAGGACGTAAAAGGAAAGGTAAAGCGGAAATCCCGACTTCGTCGATGTCCGACATTGCTTTCCTCTTAATTATCTTTTTCATGGCGACTACCAAGTTCGACGTGAAAGAGGGAATTAGGATAGTCCTTCCCCAGGCGGCCGATGATAGTTCTGGTGAGGCTCAGAGCCTTACCCTGACAGAGAATGAAATGACCCGTTTGCAGATCATAGAAGATGGCAGCATTTCTGTGAATAATGAAGCTCCCCGCTTTTTTGAGATTGGTGAGCTTGATGCGCTGATACAGCGGAAACTAAGAGTAAATCAACAGATGATCTTTCGTGTCATAACAAATCGCGAAGCTACATACAATGATATGATTCGCGTTGTGGACCGCCTCAAAGCGGCGGACATCGAAAAGATCTCTCTATCGACAAACTAGGAGGAAGACATGGCCAATATCAAAAAAGAAAGAAGCCGCGAAGTCAGCATTCCTAGTTCATCGATGTCTGATATTGCGTTTCTGCTCTTGCTGTTCTTCATGGTGAGCACCGTGTTTGTCCAAGAAACTGTATTTTGGGTAGAACGCGAGCGCTGGCCTATGGCAGAAAGCATAGAGCGCATTCCCAGAAACAATACCACTACCATCTATGTGATGAGGGATGAGACTATTCTTATCGATGATATACCGACCCGTATCGAGAGTTCCGACGACGTTTTTGTCGCAAACACCTTGATTCGGAAGAAAGCCGATGATCCCGAACTGGTCGTCTGTTTTAGAACAGATCGGGAAACCAAATATGGAGTAATGTCCGATGTTATGCGCCAGCTCCAGGATGCACAGACCCTGGTGGTGGCTTTTGAGACCCAACAGCGGATGGACTAGGAGGCAAAGATGAAAATGCAATCAAACGACTGGAAAGATCAAGCTAATAGCCAATTCAGCAAAGCCTTGGCTCTTTCTCTCACGATCTTGCTCTTTGCGATGATGGTTACTCCCAAGATTGAGGTACGGAAGCAGGTCTACCAGACCACTCAGATGGAATTGGTGGACATCCCGATGGAAGAGCGCGAGAGGATTGAGCCTCCGGAAACGGATGTTCAGATCGACATCCCGCTGGTCATCAGTGATGAGCTTGGTACCGAAGAAGTAGATATTGCTGCCTACGAAGGCGCTCTATCTCAGATCGGCAATATAAATATAACTACCACTTCCAGTCTATCCCAGATGGACGAAACACCCGTAAACTTCGTGCCATATGATGAACCCCCTGTGGTCATTGGCAGCATTTCTCCGGTTTACCCGGAATTTGCCAGAAGAAACCGGGTGCAAGGCACTGTAATTTTGGAAGTAGAAGTATTGCGAGACGGCTCTGTCCGCAATATAAACGTAAGGCGCTCGGTTCCTGGTGGCTTGGATGAAGCTGCGATTGAAGCCGTTCGCAAAGTAAGATTTCAGCCCGGAAGAAGCAGTGGTCAACCAGTTGACGTATTGCTGATTGTTCCGGTGGAATTTAAATTGAACTAATCCGGGAGTGTTTGATGAAGTTAAACAAATTTTTGCTCTGCTTGCTCCTGCTGATGGCCTTCATGGTCACGGCAGTTCACGCAGCATCAGCAGAACCATCGACCGGAACCAAAAGGCTGGACCTCACCAAATACCACAATGTTGGAAACATTTGGCTAAGGGTCAGTAACTATGGCTTCTTCGGGTCGGGAAATGATATTGTTCCACAATATCCCTCCTTGGAGTATCCGGGTGGAAGTGGAATCGACTATCTATATCAAGGTGCATTGTGGTTTGGTGCCAAAAAGCAACGCCGCGATGGCTTGAATAGAAAGCTATATTGGAAGACCTATCCGCCGTCAGCCCAAAATGATACTACATTGTATGAAGGGCAGGACGGATGGTTGCCGCAGATGATCAACAATCCTGTAATGGATACCTTGGTCACAGTGGGTTTTGATGGGGATCAGTCTCTCTATGAGTTTCTGCCCGCATACAATCCCCTTCTTGTAGCCAATGCCAGCATGGCTGATAACTATGCTCTCTACAATGTTCTTGACGGGATTGCCACAGCGTCCATCCGCATTCAGCAACGAGGCGTGGACAATGATGGCGATGGCTTAATCGATGAAGACTTTGTAGGATACACCTTCCCCTTCAGAGAAGCCGAAGAATTGCCCTCGCAGTTTAGAGCTTTTGGTGGAAGACATATCCATGAGATGACACCAAGTGATTTTGCCATATTGGACGACCCTGCAACCCACGAGATCTGGTTCCCGCTGGGATTTATGGATCTCTCAGATACCAGCTTCCCCAGCTATGCGTTTACCGCACGCTATGATGACGATGGCGACGGTAGATTTGACGAAGATGGAGCGCCGGTGTCTGAACAGGATTTCATAGCTTATTACTATGATTACTGTCCATTTGGCACGGAAGGTCAGCGTGACTACGGATCTTCTAGCGGAAGAAACAATCACTATCCGCTCAATATTCGCGTCCGCCAGATGAGCTATCAATGGAGCTATGACTACATTAAGAACCTCGTCTATGTAGAATTCAACATTACAAACATGAACCAAGAAGATACCCTCATCGATTGCGCCATGGGTATCTATATGGATTGCGACGTCGGTCCTCAATCTTGGGGAGCAGAAAAAGCCAGTGATGATGTGTCCGGATATGTAAAAGGCGAAGGCTATGAATTTGCCTATACTCGTGATGCCGATGGAGACGGTGGTCTGACTACCGGTCTCGTGGGTGCGCGTGTCTGTACTCCGGATCCTGAAGAGCTGGAATTCCACTGCTGGTATTGGAAAGTGGGTGACGGTCCTGATGACAACAACCCACGCTCATTGCAAACCGCAAATCCGCGCACTGCAAACGAAAAATACTGGCTGCTCACCGGCCGCAACCCAAACCCTGTCAAATTCAAACCCCTACGCCCGGAAGATCAGGACGTGATGGAATATGAACAGCCTGTTCCAAACGACACACGTTTCCTCTTCTCTTTCTACGGTGCCCAACCCGGTACTCCTGAATATGAGGAAGTGGACGAACATGGCGAATATTTTAAGCGCTGGAACCTTGAACCCGGCAAGACCATGAAGATCGTGGTGGCAGTATTCCCCGGAGAAAACAAAGAAGACCTCAAGCGTAGCGCAAGCTGGGCAAAAGAGATCTACGGTCGGGCACAAGATCTGATCAGCGTGGTTCTCCCGGATACCTTCCCTCACTATCAAGCCCCGGGCCCGCCTACCATCCCAAATCTCTATGCAGAATTGCAGGATGATGGCAATCGCATCGATCTTTATTGGGACAACCGTAGTGAATTCTCATATGATGTTCAGACGGTTTCCACCTCCGATATCGGATGGCAACGTCCCGGTAGCGACAACTATATTCAAGGCCTCGATTCCGATCCGGCTGCGATAGACAATCTTGACGAATACCCGGATGAGTTTAAACCCGGTGATTTCAATGACATGGATTATCCTTGGAACAACAATGCGCTGGTGAATCCCTGGACGGGTTATCGCCTCCGCCACGATTTCCAAGGTTACACAGTATGGGGCCGTTCCGGAAGCGGAAACCGTGAAGACTGGGAAATGGTTCGCAGATGGGATAAGATCGACACACCCGTGGATCTTGCCGATTACACCGTAAATATCCAAGTAGATTCTCTCTACAAGGATTTTGGCGGATATCTGGGCAATGACACGGATCTTCCCAATCCTTCAAATCACCCTGATCCCGGCATCCGCGGATGGCAAGCAGCGCCCGAAGAATATGCCAAATTCTGGCGCCTTGACGAGAAGTATAATCTCGTTCCTAATGGCAGCGTGTTTTACGGATGGCCAATATACGATCCGGATGTGGATTGGACTCCCGAGATCCAAGCAATGGCAGATCAGATTGCCTCTGAAAATGCTATGCTTACCGACGATGAGATCCAAGCCCTTCAAGCCCGTCTCTTTATGCACGAGCATCTTGAGACTCGGCCTGAGATATTCGACGAACTCTATGATTCCAAGCTGATTCCTCTGCCCACATTCGCCTTTCCCGGAGGAGAGAATGCGGCAGATCCGACAGCTGAAGCATTGGAAGAAGTGCGTCGCGAACGTCTGGCTCGCAGATACTACAAACATCATATCATGTATCCCAGAAGGGGTGTGGAATACTACGTAGCCGTCACGGCTTACGACCGCGGCATTCCTGTGCATAGATTGGAATCCCAAGAATCCGGCCGTGATGCTGATGCCAATATGAAGATATTCTTCCCCGGCAGCCTTGCCCGCGAAGATATGAGCGACATCAAAGTCGTGCCCAATCCATACATCGGCAGCAGTAAATTCGACGGACGCTATGACAACGATGAAAAGGGAGATAGAAGCCGCCGCTTGTGGTTCATCAATCTGCCAAATCGTTGCACTATCCGCATCTATACCCTTGCCGGAGATCTTGTGCAGACCCTTCACCATGATGGTCAGACACAGACTGACATCGTCACCATCTCCAAAGCTGCCACCACTGGTATGGCAGCCAGTGGTATCCATGCCTGGGATCTTCTTTCCAAAAACAATCAGATCATCGCCCCCGGCGTGTATCTGTTTAGCGTAGAAAACAAAGCTGACAATAAACTCAAAGTCGGCAAATTTGTCTTGATTAAGTAAGGGAGGAATTGTGAAAAAACAGATTATCCTTCTCCTCACAATGGCTGTCGTTCTGCTACCTCTATGCCTTAGTGCAAAGCCCTTTGGCAAAGTTGGAACAGTTGGTATGCAGTTTCTGAAGCTGGGTGTGGATGCCCGTGCAATCGGTATGGGTGAAGCCTATACTGCTGTATCGGACGATATTTCCTCCGTGTACTGGAATCCTGCCGGCTTGGCACCATCATTTCAAAACCAGGTCTTCTTTTCCCATACAAATTGGCCTGCCGACATCATGCATGAATTTGTAGCTGCCACCTATACCACCGGTGTCTCTACTTTCGCATTGTACGGCTCGGTCTTGCATATGGATAAAATGGAAGTGACCGAGGAAGACCCATTTGGCCACACCGGCGAGTATTTCACAAACAGCAGTGTTGCTCTGGGTGTAAATTACGCCCAGCAGTTCACTGACAAATTCTCTGCCGGCGTTGGTATCAAGTATCTTCGCGAAAATCTCTATGAGTATGATGTAAACACCTATGCCTTTGATCTCGGCTCTATGTACAACACCGGTTGGCAAAACGTCAAGATAGGCATGGCTCTAAAAAACTTCGGTCCTGATATCCGATATCGTGTGGACAATGATGGCGATGGCTTGATTGACGAAGATCCCTTTGATCTCTTCGACAATGATGGCGATGGCTTGATCGATGAAGATGGTCCTGAGCTGGAAGTGAAGATCCCAATGCACTTCTCTTTGGGCGTTTCAGGAGACCTGATGCGCACTGAGACCAATCATTGGATCGCTTCTTTGCAGCTGGACAATGTCATTGATCGCACCGAAACTTGGAACCTAGGAACCGAATATAAGATGGGGAACATCTTCCTGCGCGGCGGCTATCAATTCAATTTTGATGCTGCGAGCTATAGCTTAGGCGCCGGCTGGCAAGTGCCCACCAGCATTGGAATCTTCAATGTCGATTATGCCTACACAGATATGGGCTTACTTGCTGAATCAATGCTCAAGAGTGCACACCGTGTGTCTCTCAAACTCAGATACTAAGAACATGAATAAAAAAATGGAGGAACGATGAAAAAAGTTCTCTTACTAACCTTATGCCTCAGCTTCGTAGTGGGTGCTCTGCTTGCAAAACCGATGCAGCCTGACCACGCTCAAGAAGCTCTTGAAGCCCCCGGACGGGAAAGATACACTAGCCCCGTTCGCACTGCACCGAATTATACCTTCACCAAGACCCCTACCGTGCTCTTGGAAAACTACTATGACTACATGATCGGTAGCTACAACGGCTTGCCCCTTCGTGTAATCCCAAACGATGAAGGCGGATTCTTCATGACTTACCACGGAAAGCGTACTGCTTCCGGAAGCCGTCGTACTTTCTACGCGCATCTAGATGCTGCCGGAAACGTGGTAAACCAGAACGAAATCACTTTGGTGACCAACCATGAAGGTTATCCCACAGTTGGCGTTGATCCCGTCAGCGGAAAACCAATGTATGCTTGGCATGCCAATGCTGATGACGATGTACCGCTGGAAGTGGAATTCACCTCTGACGCTTTCATGTTTGGCATTTCCGGTCTCTTCAACGAGATCGAAATCATCGTGGACAATCCTCTGGAAGTGCTCGTCGATGGCGCAGTTGCCTCTTCAGACAACGAATTCATCTGGCCCACCATCCAGATCGGTCCCTCACCGGTTGCAAATATGCGCAGAGTCTATGTGGTAAATCGTAATGCAGTGACCCACAATAGCACAGAAGCACCCAGCGAAAACGTCTTGATCGCCTATGCAGATTTCGACGGAGACATGCTGGAAATGGGAACTCCTCTTGATTGGAGCTACACATCCATCCCCATGATGGACGAATGGAACCATGGCGTTGATTGGCGTCGTCCTTTCCATGCCCTCACCACAGACAATCTGGGCAACCTCTATTATGCTGGTTACCACTTTGCCTATGACCCCAATGATAATGCTATTGATGAGCCCAATCTCGATATCTTCATGAACCAAAACTACGGTGAAGGCGAATGGGTACATCTGACTGATTACGATCGCATCCCCACCTACAATCCTCCCGGAACCCCCGGTGGCACCGGATACTTTGTTGGCGATGGCGACATCCCCTATACTGATGAAGAGCTATACTGGGGTATCGTAAATTCCAGTCACCTCAATGCTGTGACAGACAATGCCGGCAGAATCATCTACCCCGGCCTCTTCTCAGTAAATGTGATTTCCGGTGGCTACTATCCTGCATACCACACCGTCAAAGCTGTGATCTATGATCCTGCAACCGACGAATTCAGCTTCCCGGAAGTCCACCCCAAAAAGAACCCTGCAGACGACTTCAACGAAGTCTACACACCTTGGGATCTCGAAGCTCCCTGGGGCGTGCCGGAATATTATGAAGGCTCCGATGGCGGAATGTACCTTGCTCCTGAAGTAGTATGGCCCTTCCCGCACTGGGATCAAGATGCCCATGATTCATCCATGATGTTCCACCTGAACAACATCAAGATCTCCGAGCCCAATGAAGATGGCCTTGCCGTCATGATTTGGCAGGATTCACAACGCGCACAAGACTACAACCAATATCCGGATTCATATCCTGAGCTTGCACCTTTTGCAAACACTCCTGAGATCTTCATCTCCGTGACCAGCGATAATGGTGACACATGGAGTGAGCCAATCATTCTGAACAACGTGGAAACTCCCGAATTTTCCGGTCTCAAACCCATGTGGGTTTACCCTGCTGACAAAGTAATCACTACCGGAGTCGATGGTGATGATAACTACGTTGGAAAGATCGGAATCATGTTCTATGACGACTACACTTGGGGATCAAACGCCATCTCTCCTCCCGCTCACCCTGTGAACGACGGTGGAGCAGTGATGTTTACCGAACTTCAGATTACTTTCGGACCCTCATCAGGATCCAGCGCCGACAATAGCGCTCCTGTAGTAAATCGTATTCTGAACCAAAACTACCCGAACCCCTTCAACCCTGAAACCACAATCAGCTTTGATATGCCTATCAATGGCAAAGCCAAACTGGAAATCTTCAACGTCAAAGGCCAGCTCGTGAAGACCCTCTTCGACGGAACTGCCAATGCCGGAAGAAACAGCATGGTATGGGATAGCACCAACAATAGCGGCAATGCCGTTACCAGTGGTCTCTATTTCTATCGCCTGAGCACAGAGAATCATAGCGAAACCCGCAAAATGATGCTGATGAAATAATCATCAACTAAAGCATATACAGCCGGAGCCATAATAAGCTCCGGCTTTTTCTTTGGGGCGAAGCTAGCTGTGATATGTGATATCAAAGTAGCCACGGCTTGTAGCCGCCCCTCAGGGCAAGGAGCCGGGAGATGATTCCCACGCTTATAAACCTTCTCAACCTTATAGACTAATTCGTGATAATTAGTGTAAATTAGTGGACAGATTATGGTTTCCGGATACACTTCTTAGCCCCACAAAACTGCTGCGCAATGTTGAGGGGCCCCCGAATCGCTTCACTACGTGTTCCGGAAAGACTACTATAGGGCTGGTATTGAAAATGTGGAGTGACTGGATTTGGGTTGGTGATAACAAGGCAGAAACGTGCATAACGACACTCTTATTGTAGATCGCACATTGTAAATTGTAAA
>CALGPA010000092.1 GCA_937960795.1 uncultured bacterium
CCCCGAATCATCAATATCCCCACCAATGGTCTATTGGTAAACACCATCGTTGAAAAGACCGAGCAGATCGCCAATGCCTGCCCCAAAGCCCAGATCATCATTAATGTCTCCATCGACGGCATCGAAGCTCAGCATGATGAGATCCGCAATGTTCCTGGAAACTACAAGAAGGCCATTTCTACTTTCAACAAACTAAAAGCACTGGAATTGCCCAATCTCAGCGTCGGGATCCACACCGTGATCTCAAAATTCAATGTCGACAGCTTCTTCTCGATCGCCAATGAACTGATCCGCCTCCAGCCGGATAGCTATATCACAGAGATTGCCGAAGAGCGGGCGGAGTTGGATACGATGGGGCTGGACATCACTCCCGGAGGAGTGGCATATAAGTCCGCTATAGACTATCTCATTCACCGGATAAAGAATGAAGACTACAAAGGCATGAACAAGATCACCATGGCTTTTCGCATCGAATACTACAATCTCGTCAAAAAGATATTGCGAGATGAAAAGCAGGTGATCCCGTGCTATTCCGGGCTCGCTTCATGCCAAATTTCTCCTGATGGGAAGCTGTGGTCCTGCTGCATCAAAGCAAATTCCTTGGGTAGTCTCAGAGATAATAAATACAAGTTTTCAAAAGTATGGTTCTCCAAGAAAGCCAAGACGGAGCGCAAAAGCATCCACCACGCCGAGTGCTGGTGCCCTCTTGCCAATGCTTCGTATACAAACATGCTGATGAACGTTCCGACCCTCATGAGAGTGACATATCGCAGCTTCATCAAATGGTGGAGTTGACGCATGGTAGCTCTCGAGAAGACCCACGCACAAGCGCCTTATAGCTTCGTAGACAGCAAGCTGTCTCAGGATGGGCGCTTTGGCTGGTTTTTGGCCATGTGGCATCCTCAGCAACATCTTGCTTTGGAGGAGTTGGGCGCGGAGCTGCGCTTGGCGATACTCAATTCGGATGCATCCACCGTGAGTAGGATGGAAGTCGAGAAATGGCTCAAAGGCTTCATGGGGGATCTCCATTGGAAGATGCACGCCCTCTTGCGCAAAACCGAGCTTTCCGAAAAGGGACTTTCCATATTCTTTGGCATCATCTATGACCATGAGCTATTTTTTGTCCAGTTTGGCCGCATCATTTGCGCAGTCTCGGATGGCAAAAAGCTCAGCTTCATCGGTCCCAATCATCGCGATATCAGGATGCAGACCCTTCAGAAGCTCAATCTCTTAGGTCTTGCAGATAGCGACATCAAGGTCACCGTTCGCCGCGTGTTCATCTCCCAAAAGGATCTCTTTGTGGCTCTAAGCGGAAATCTTGCCTCCCAGGTCTTTGACACTCAGAGTGATCTTCAGACCCTGAGTCAATACATCGAAAGCTATGCCGGAATGGAGAACCCCCTATGGCTCATCCTCAGGGGCAAGACTCGCCTAATCAAGGCTCGGCGCAGAAAGCTCAGCAGATTGCAGATCAGCTCGATCATCATGCTTGTGCTGACCGTCATAGCCACTCTCTATGTAGCTTTTGGCAATAGATTCCTAGATCAAGCCCTGCATCGCACCAGGATAAACGTCAAAAGAAATCGGACTCTCAGACTTGATCAGATTCCAAACAACCTCTCGATCGAGACCCAAAATTTTCTCAAATACCTTGATCGAATCGTCAACCTACCCGCGCGCAATATTGAGATGGACATCATGTGGAGCGCCACTTTGCCATATCAAGTCACCAGCGCACCCGTCTTCAGTTTGGACACCATCTATCTTGCTGCAGACAACAATCTCATCGCTTTTGACAAAAAGACCCGTGAGCTGAAGTGGAAGAAGTCTTTTGATTCCAAGATAAACAGCGTTTACTTCGCGGACAACATCCTAGTCACTTGTTTAGAAAACGAGACCGGCCACGGATTTCGAGAGGATGGCAGTGAAGTCTGGCAGATGGATCTTGGCAGTCCATTTATGCGTCCGGGTAATCATGAGCCCAGTCGAGTAGGCCCGGAGGATGATCCCCGCTTGGATCGGGCGATCACCATATTCCCCTCGGCAAGATTCCTCTGGGTGGTGGATATCACACGCGGAGAAAATCTCTCCACGATCACTTTCAAGGACGATATCCGCAGCATATCTGCCTATGACAGCTATGCCAATTGCTTCTATGCCATCGTGGATGATGGACTCCTCTGCATTCATCTGAAGATTGCAAATTGAGGTCTTTATGCCGGATCTGAGCACAGGACTACGACCGAGATACAGGGCATTATTCTTGATCCTGCTCTTGCTTTTCGTAAGCTCTTTGGCTCATGCGCAACAAAGCCCTGCTAAGACAGGCTTTGCCCGCCTGCAATATGATGGAGGGGGAGATTGGTACAATGACCCCGAGGTCCTGCCCAATCTTGCTAAATTTGTGAATAGACATCTGGGATCCTCAATCCCCATCGATCAAAGCGTGGTGCGTGCCTCAGACCTTCGCCTTTTTGATTTTCCTTTTGTATATCTCACGGGACATGGCAATATCAGGTTTTCCGAGCAAGAATTGCGCAATCTCAGAAACTGGATGTTGCGTGGCGGCTTCCTCTATGCGGATGATGACTATGGCATGGATGAAAGCTTCAGGCGCGAGATCAAGCGGATCTTTCCCGAGCGCGAGATGATCGAGATTGATTCGACGCATCCGCTCTTTAGCTCCTACTTCGATTTCTCCGATGGTCTGCCAAAGATCCACGAACATGATTCCGGAGCCCCGCAGGCTTTTGCTCTCTTTGACGACCACGGCCGCATGATGATGCTCTACACATATGAGACCAATATCAGCGACGGCTGGGCTGATCCAGACACCCATGGCAATCCTCCCGAAATCCGCGAACTTGCCCTATCTTTTGGGCTCAATATCATTCACTATATCATGGCGGAATGATGCGGATCTGCGTGATTTCTGATCTCCATTTCAAATATAATCCACGCAATTCTGAGGATCGTGAGAACCAAGAGATCATCCTCGATTTTCTGGATGGGATCAGAGGGAAATACGATTGCCTGATCCTGGCAGGAGACATCTTTGATCTCTGGTATGACTGGCGTTATGTGATCATAAAACAGTTTTTCCCGATCCTGGTCAAGCTCTATGAAATCAGCCAAAACGGCTGCCGCATTATCCATATATCCGGCAATCACGACTTCTGGTTTGCGGATTTCCTGCCGGAATATCTTGACATAGAGCTGGTGCCGGAGTATTTTGATATTCAAGCCGATGGCAAGCGCATCTACGTCTGTCACGGCGATACACATACGGTCAATGACATGAGATACCAGTTCTTTCGCAAGCTCATCAGGATGCCTTGGATCAAGAAGCTCTTTGCCGTGCTGCATCCCGATCTGGCGCTGAACATCGGAAATTGGATGTCTCGCAGCAGCCGAGCCCGCAAGGATCCTGCCCCGACGCGCGCAAAGAAGACTGCAGGTCTCATAGATTTTGCCACAAAATTGATCTTAAAGAAACAAGCGGATATCGTGGTGATGGGTCATGCCCATGCTCCGCAAATGCTTTCTATCCATGATGGATACTATGCAAATGCCGGAGACTGGATATCTCATCATAGCTACATCGAGATCATCGATGGCGATCTTCGGCTAAAATATTTTATTCAAAACAAAGGAGAAACAGCATGAAAATCAAATCCAACTATCTTGCGCTGATCCTGATCCCGGCCATTCTGATCTTGGGACTTGCTTTGCTCTATGCCCAAAACAGAGGCCTTTCCACAGCCCCAAAGGAGGAACCCGTGAAAGAAGCTGTTCAAAATACAACAGAAACAGTAATCAACACTACATATGGTGAGATCAAGCTGGAATTGTGGCCTGATCTGGCCCCCAAAACAGTCGCGAACTTCATAAAGCTCGCCGGTGAAGGCTTCTATACAGATACCTATTTCCACCGCGTGATCCCTGATTTTATGATCCAAGGCGGATGCCCAAATACCAAGGATGACAACCGCATGAACGACGGTCAGGGTGGTCCCGGCTATACTTTTGAAGACGAATGCTTCGAAGAAGGTGAAGCCATCAGCGGACGCATCGAGACTCAAGCAGATATGGAATTGGTCTGGAACAGATTGATCGTGCCGCATATGCAGCAAAATCGCACACCAAATCATGAAATCTCTGAGATCGTAAAAGAATGTCAGATCGCACAAAGCCTTGACCCCATCAAAGCTTACACTGTCGAGCAATACAAAGAATTTGCCGGATTTGAACACGATCTGTATTCACGTACCCTCAAAGCTGAAGTGCTCTATGGCAATATCGCCATGGCAAACAGCGGTCCGAATACAAACGGCAGCCAATTCTTTATCGTCACCAAAAAAGATGGAACCCCATGGCTCAACGGCAAGCACACCGTCTTTGGTAAAGTCACGTCCGGCATGGATGTAGTTCATGAGATCGAACAGCTCCCTCGTGATGCCAGAGACAATCCAAATCCTGAGAATCAGGCTTTCATCACCGGAATCTCATTCCCCAAATAAGGATCTATCATGGCAAGAGTAAACGAATCCCAATTACAGCAAGAAATCATGGCATGGATAGGGCAAAACCAATATGTGTATCTGGCGACTTGTGACAAAAAACAGCCCAGAGTGCGCCCGGTCGTGCTCTTCATCTCCGAAGATCGCTATTTCTTTGCCACTTTCAGCGGGGATTCTAAAGTTGCTCAGATCCAAAACAACAAACTAGTCGAGATTTGCATTCCGCTTTCCGAAGATGGTCACACCGGCTATATCAGGCTCAGCGGTATTGCCAAGATCGTAAATAATGCAGCGCTCAAGGCCGAAGCCAGCGAGCGCTGCTTCTTTTTTGATCAATATTTCAGCGGCTATGACGATCCGGATTATACTCTCATTGAGTTTGATCCAGACTTGGCTGAGTATCTGCGTCCCGGTGAAAACCATAGCCAAAGCATACACCTAAAACGCTACTAGCATTCGGGCTAAGATCAATATCTACCCCGAGGGGCTATCTCCGGCCGGCATGATGGCACAAAGTGAAACACACATAATCTAGGAACAACTATGCCCAAAATCTTCAAATACAAAGACCAAGATCTCGGAGCCAGATACATGGTGGTCTCCAAGATCCGAGAAATAAGCAAGACATTCGGCGAACTCGTCGTCACCTTTGACAATGGAGACAAGAGTGTGATCTCATCAGAAAATCCCGAAGAAACCCTCAAAGCTCTGCTCGACGCCATAGAAACAAGCTAGAAACTGCTCATTTTAAGGTTTCTAAGTGCTTGCAAAATAAGGCTCGCTCATGCCTCCCTCACCCCTTGCTCACCGGTCGAGCGTGCAAGCGGTGAGAAAATAAGGACTTAGGCGATTTACAGCTACGCCGAAAATCGAATGTACAATGTACGATTTACGATGTACAATTAGGGTGTTGTTGCACAAATCGGATTGAGAATTGAGGATGGATAATTTAGAAGTCGCTGCGCAAATTGAATCTACAATCTACGATTTACGATGTAAAATTGTGGTGTCGCTGCGCCCGTATCTGCCTTATTACTACAAACCCAAAACCAGTCATTCCGGAACACGTAGCGCAGCGGAGTGTATCCGGAATCTATAGAAACTACCTAGCAGCCCCACACTAGTCACTTTGGGCTTGACCCGGAATCTGATAAACCATCCAGTTTCCGTGCCTGCATTTTGCCGGTGGCTAAAGCCCACCGGAGATCATCTTTGCCAATATGATCCGCTCTGACCCGGTGGCTGAAGCCACCGGCTATCATCGTTGCTTCGCTTAGCTTCGGGGTCCCCGCAAAATTGCGCAGCATTTTTGTGGGGTGATTTCGGGGTCCCCGCAAAATTGCGCAGCTATTTTGTGGGGTGATTTCGGGAGACCAAGGCGGAGCGAAGCGAGGACTCAGGAGTAAAATCAGCCTTGACCAATTATGTGCTGATGGGATACTGACACAAAGAAGAAAAAGGAGAACGAAATGTTGAATACTAACTCATATTTTGATGGCAAAGTCATGTCAATCGCTCTGCAAAACTCTCAAGGTCAATCCACCGTTGGCGTGATGGAGATTGGTGAATATGAATTTGGCACCAGTAAGATCGAATATATGACAGTAGTTAGCGGAGCCTTGATAGTTTTGCTCCCGGGCGAAGCGGATTGGAAGAAGTATTCCGCCGGTGAGACCTTCATCGTGCAGGCAAATCAGAAGTTCGGCGTCAGGGTCGAAGAACAGACAGCCTATATCTGCCGTTACGAATAAGCCCGTTCAAACGTTAAAAAAGAAGGCGCAGCATCAAGCTACGCCTTTTTTAAATTATCTGAGTTTCAGATCCGAGAATGGTATCTCCCAGATCTTGGGATCATGATTCAGAAGCAATGTTCCATCACGTTCACGGAGTCGGCTATAGAGCATCTTCTTTGATTCCACCGTGTCTGCCCGGCAGACGTCATACGCGGAAGTGATCGCCAAAGAGCTGTGAAACTTGGTGGCGACGATGTCGCCTGCGTAGATATAGTATCCATCATCCGTTTCGACCGAAACCGCCTGATGCCCGATGGTATGTCCCCCGGTCTTGATACATCGGACTCCGGGGGCAATCTCTTGCTCTCCCTGAATCAGCTCAACATCACCCGTGGCTTCCAAGAGTGCGAGCTGATGCTCGAAAGCGTAGGCAGCAAGATTTGTGCTATCGGGCTTTTTCGCAATATCCCATTCATCTTTTTGGATCCAGTATTTTGCATTGGGGAATGTGAGGATGTCCTTATCCAAAAAGGCGGTGACTATTCCTCCGGCATGATCAAAATGAAGGTGAGTCATGATCACGTCGGTGATGTCGACATCCCGGAATCCGAGCTCACCCAAAGCGGCGGGTAAGGCAAATTCACTGGGTTGATAGATCTCTTTTTGCTTCTTTGAAAGCCTGTTTCCCAAGCCGGTATCTACCAAAATGCGACGCTTTGCCGTGACAATCAAGAGCAGGTTTAGATCCATCTTCTTGCGGCGTTTCTCGTCGGTCTCAAACTTGCTGTTCCAGATGGCATAAGGCAGAACACCCATGAGTGCTCCGGAATCCGACCAATAGTGTCCGGCATGGATCTTGAAGATTTTAGTCAACTTTGTCTCCGGGGACTGTCTTCGGTCTGGGTCTGGGGCGGGGTTTTCGCGGAGCCCTAGGTTTGCGCGGAGCTTTGGCTTCGCCGCTGTCATCTGCTTTGGGGCTGTCGCCTGAGTTATTTGCTGAAGTGTTTCTGGGGCGACGTGGGCGACGCGGTTTTTGGCTTTTCTTTTCTTCAGGTTTTGCGCCGGAGTTCTCTTGACGCACCTCGGATTCTTTTTGCTTTGAGGAGAAGATCACGATGCGTTTGTTTTCTCCATCTCCGATCGTGAGCGTTCTAAGCCCTTTGTCGCGTTCGATATGGCGATGGATGATCCTTCTTTCACCGGGACTCATGGGATCTAGGGTGAGGGATTTGCCATGAATCTTGATCTTGTTTATCTGAGGCAAATATTTGTGGAGAAATTGGGATTCACGGCGTTCGCGATAGCCATCAGCATCAAGGTAGATCCGATCGATACCTTTGTCGTCTTCAAAGACTCGATTAACCAGATACTGTAGGGTCTCAAGCATCGAGCCGTTTTTGCCGATTACAAAACCGGTCTCCACTACGCCTTCGATGGTGAGATAGAGCGTCTTGCCCTCAGTAGTGGATCTAAGCTTGTCAAAGCTGACACCCATCTTGCCCAAAAGAGTCTCAAGATAGAGCCTTACTCTATCAGTGTTTTCCGGCACATGAAAGCGAACCAACGCTATCTTATTTGCAAAAAGTCCAAAGAATCCCTTATTGGGGCGTTTCAAAATCTCATACTTAAGTTCGTGATCCCGAATATTGTTTTCACGACGGAACTGGCGGATGATTTCCTCTACAGAAAATCCGCTTTTATCGATAGTGGTCATTAAATACTATTCCTTATTTCTGTGATGTTTGAGCAGATAATACTGCTGGATTACGGTGAAGACATTGAACACGGTCCAGTATAAAACCAGTCCGGCAGGCATATTTCTAAAGATTAAGAACATCATGATGGGCATCATCCATGTCATCATCTTTTGGGAAGACTGAGCCGCCTTCTGTTTGTCGTCCATTTCTTCGATATTACCCGGTTTGGGCTGCATCATCTTGGATTGGATGATCATAAACAAACCCATGAGTATGGGAAGCACCATGTAAGGATCCGGCTCAGAGAGATCCTTTAACCAAAAGACAAATCCTGCATTGCGCATATCCAGTGAGTAGCGCAAAACATTGTAGAGAGCGAAGAAGATCGGCATCTGAAGTAAGAGCGGCAGGCAACCGGAAAGAGGGTTTGCCCCTGCTTCCTTATAGAGTTTGCTCATCTCAAGCTGCAGAGTCTTGGGGTCGTCCTTATACTTTCTTTGCAGAGCCTGCATCTGAGGCTGAATCTTCTGCATCTTCATGGACGCGCTCATGCTCTTGTGGGAAAGAGGATGCAATACGATCTTGAGTAAAAAGGCGAAAATGATGATTACTACACCATAGTTTCTTATGTAGCCATGCAACCAACTGAGGAACCAAGCAAAGAAATTTGCCAGCCAACGCAGCCAGTTGTATCCGCGTTCTGCGATGTTTTCCATCTGTCGCCCATATCCCCTTAGGATGTCGGCATCAGCCGGTCCGGCATACAAGACAAAGCTCTGCTCCCAATTTTCCTTGGGATCTCTGTGGAAGCTGTCTATACTAAAGCCGGGATTCTTGGTCTCAGGATTTACCTGAGTGCTGAAACTTCTGGAAAGCGGAGGCTCCATCTCTTGCAAAGCCAAGGTGAAGTACTTGCTGCGTACGGCAGCCCAGCCAAAGCTTCCAAAACTGCCCTGAGGAGGAGTCTTTTGTAGCTTGGCTAGTGATAGTCTCATGATATCGCCCTCAGCATAGAGCATGAAGCGATAGTCTTGATTCTTGGAACGTGTGTTGAGCTCGCTATCGGCGATGCCGGCATCGAGATTCATCCGCAAGCCATTAACCGCTCCGATACCCTGCACCTTGGTGTCCAAACGGATGCCATAAAAATCATCCAGAGTGTAAATCTTTTGCACTTGAGGATTGTGCTCATCTCCGATAAAGAAAATGAGGCTGCGCTCATCGCTTTGATCAGCGAGAGCAAAGCTTCTGGTGCTAAGATTCAGATAATCAGATCCCTGATATACACCGGTTGCCAATATGCTCTCATCCTCGGGGATAAGATCTACAGGGCTATCCTCGTCGATTGAGTAGCCTTTTAACTCAATGGAACTGATCACAGCACCTTGATTGCTGAAGGATACTTTCAGATAATCGTTTTCCAGCACACGCTCTTCGATCTCGACTTCCGGCTCGGCCAGCTTGCTGTCCACAATGATGGATGAAGCATCATCCGGGCTTGGCTTTTCTTCGGATTCTTCGATGTCCACGACTTCTTGCATCTGTTCTTGCGCCTGAACGAGGCGGGCACTCTCCCGCTGGGGTTTCCACACAAACTGATCAAATGCCAGGTACAAAACCAGCATCAAGATCAGCGCGGTAAGGGTTCTCTTATCCAAAATATCTCCTTAGGGTAAGGGGTCGTATCCACCACGGCAAAAGGGATTGCAGCGCAAAACGCGCCAGGCGCTCAGAGCAAAGGCCTTAAAAAAATGGTAGCGCCGAAAAGCCTGAAGTGAATAGCTGGAACACGTGGGGGAAAATCTGCAGCTCTTTGGCAAGATCGGCGAGATCACCCTCTGATATATGCGAATAATGAGCACAAAAAGCCTGTTTGGCAGGCTTATCATGGCTGAGAAAAGACTTCGCATCGTTCCAAAATTGAGAGTTGGTCAGACAATGCGCTATACGAAAGCTCGGCAGCACCTTGTCTGGCAATAATATTCATTTTGCAGTCTGTGGGCAGGGCTGAGCTATGCTCACGAGCCCATGCCCGAATTCTGCGTTTTAGCCTATTACGCGCTACTGCATTGGCTACCTTCTTGCTGATCGTGATCCCCAAAGCGGGACCCTCAGCATCAGAAAGCATGGGAATGTAAAAATCCCTGCTTCTTAATGCCTGTGTGGCGCGTGTAAATTCCATGTACTCCCGGTGTGCTTTGATCCAACGGATCATCGGCTATACGCTGAGACGGGTTCTTCCTTTGGCTCTGCGGCGGGCAAGCACCTTGCGGCCATTGCGTGTAGCCATGCGGCTGCGAAAACCGTGGGTGTTTTTACGAGACCGGTTTGAGGGTTGGTATGTCCTTTTCATGATCTATCTCCTTGTGAATTTCATATTTTTTTAATCAGATAGTCAGGATTTTGATGTAGGCAATTCAGTCAAGTGTTTTTGGAGATCCGGGCTTGACTTCTCATAAAAAAAAAAGGACAGTCACTCGAGACTGTCCTTTTAATGATCTTAGTTGCGATTTTAGATGTGAGATTTGAGCTTCTCAAGGATCTTGTCCTTTTGGACTAGACCAACCATCTGATCGCTAACACTGCCACCGGTGAAAATCAAAAGACTCGGGATGGACATGATCGAATACTTGCCGGCAATATCCGGACTTTCGTCGATATTGACTTTGCAAATCTTGACCTTGTCGTCCACTTCGGTGGCTACCTTTTCAATGATCGGGATAAGAGCCTTGCAGGGTCCACACCAAGGAGCCCAAAAATCCACCAAGACCGGAATGTCGCTCTTGAGAACTTCGGCTTCAAAGGTGTCGGACTTAATCTCTAAGATTGCCATCTTGGCCTACTCTACTACTGCCAGGATGTCGCTCTTGGAAAGAATCAAATATTTGACCCCTTCCAGCTCAATCTCGGTGCCGGCATATTTGCCATAAAGCACTTTATCCCCTACTTTTACAGCCTTGTTGAGATCTTCGTCATCTCCGACTGCTATAATCTCCGCAATCTGCGGCTTCTCTTTTGCTGTATCGGGGATGATGATCCCACCTATTTTCTTCTCTTCGGCAGCTGTTGCCACTTTGACCACAACGTGATCTTCAATAGGTCTAAGTTTCATAATAACCTCCATGGTGTTAAGTAAGATTCTTAATCTATGATAGTCTGTTCTGTGTTCTTAGCAAACACTTTTTTAGAGTGCTAATTTTTGTCAAGAGCAAAAGCGGCGACTGCGGCTCTTGCGTAGCCGGGACTGTTGATTAAAGCAAATAAGAATATGGTTGACAGCATGGATATGATAAAATAACTAGTAAAGAAACTTTAAAAAATCCCGCGGAGTACTGATGAGCCTAACAAATGACTATCAAAAGCGCCTGATAGCTTTCTTGGATCAAGAAGAGATCCTCAAGAAAACAGAGAAATTGCTTTTGGCTGTTTCAGCCGGGGCGGATTCTACGGCGATGCTCTATCTCTTTTCGCGTCTGCGTTATCACTACAATCTATCGCTTTTGGCTGTGCATATCAACCATCAGCTAAGAGGAGAGGAGAGCCTGAAAGATGAGCAGCAAGTCAAGCAGATCTGCACTCGTCTCAGCGTTCCGCTCATTGTTCGGAGGATCACCCTTGAGGGAGATCAAGATCTGGAGAACAGAGCGCGGCAGGCCCGGTTTGAGATCTTTGAGCAGATTCTTTCCAGCTATCGATTTCACAAAGTTCTTTTGGCTCATCATAAGTGGGATCTTGCCGAGACGGTCCTGATGAATCTGTTTCGGGGCTCAGGCTTATCCGGAATGGCAGGGATCAAGCCCCTGCAGGGCAACGTGATGCATCCCATTTTGGATTTTGACCCCGGGGAGCTAAAAGCACTTCTTAAGGAAGAGGGGATAGCTTGGCGCGAGGATGAATCAAATTCTGATCAGCGCTTTACGCGCAACCGGCTGCGGATGGATCTGATTCCCCATCTTGCTGAGCAATACAATCCTCAGGTTCGCGAGAAACTGGCAGAAGAAGCGCAAGTTTTGCAACAGGCGGAGCAGTATATCATCCAGAAAGCGCTGAGAAGGCTCAAAAAGATATGTCTGGAAAACAACAATGGGCGCATCATTCTGAGTATTCCTGATCTGCTCAAAAGCCCGCCCATCGAGCAATTCTATATACTGCGCGAGGCTTATCGACAGGTGAGCGGGGTGATGCAGGATTTCTTTCGCAGTCATATACGCGAGCTTTCCGGCTTACTGGAAGCTCAAGGCAGCAAATACATCAGCCTGCCGCATGGAGTTTTGGCGATCAAGCGCTACCAAGAGCTGGTCTTTAGCAAAAACGAGGAAGAGGTATCAGCCCAAAGCCATGAACAATTGCAGATCGAGGCGGATCGTTCGAGAGCGGTGCATATGGACTATCGGTTTCACTTCAAGTATCTGAAGGTTTTGCCGCAGAATCATGCGGAGTATCATGGTCACAAGGTGATCTTGGATGCGGACAAGATAGCGGGTGGTTTTGTGATCCGATCGCGACGCGATGGGGATCGATTTATGCCGCTTGGGATGTCTGGTTTCAAGAAGCTAAAAGACTTTTTCATTGACGAAAAAGTAGCAAAATATGATAGGGATTCAGTGCCCATCTTTGATGATGGGGAGAAGATATTCTGGATATGCGGCCATAGGCTTGATGAACGGGTGCGTTATACTGCCGATACGACTCGCTTTTTGATGATCGAGGCAGTGTCAATATCTCGCAGGCCAAATAGAGCCGCAAACCGCAAAAAGAGAGGAAATGATGAATTTGATGAATTGTGATATATCAGCCGTCTTGTTTGACGAAAGACGCATACAAACCCGCATCCGTGAGATCGGACAGCAGATAAACTCTGATTATGAGGGCAAAGTGCCGGTGATCATCGGTGTCCTCAAAGGTGGATTCATCTTTATGAGCGATCTTATCCGCGCGATCACTATCCCCCTTGAGATCGACTTTTTGGCGATATCCAGCTATGGCTCAGGAACCAGCAGTAGCGGAGTGGTTAAGATTCGTAAGGATATCGATATAGATCTTTGCGATCGGGATGTGATCATCGTGGAGGATATAGTCGATAGCGGGCTTTCTTTGCAATATATTAAGGATTATATCTGGAAGCACAAGCCGGCGAGTCTGCGCACCTGTGTGCTCTTGGATAAGCCCATGGCGCATAAGATCGAGACTTCTTTTGAGTATGTCGGTTTTGAAGTGGGCAATGAATTTGTGGTGGGTTATGGCTTGGATTTTGATGAGCGCTACCGCAACTTACCCTTCATCGGCATCCTAAAAGAAGAGTGTTATACATGAAGTATATCTTGATCTTGGCTCTATTAGCAGTATCCGGAGCCATGTTTGCACAGCCGGTGGCAGACAGCTTGGGGCTGGTGCCTGAAGGTATTCCGGAAGCGGTGGACAGCTTTTCGGGGATGCTAAGATGGTTCATCTACGCAATGATTCTGATATCTGTGCTTGGGATGATCCGCATCTATCTGATCAAGCGCAAAGTAGATAAGAATGATGTGCCCAAGAAAACAAAAGTGGATGAAAAGGGTAAGCCGATCCCGCCCAAGATGAAATCCCCCATATCAATGCCGTTTATCATCATCATCGTGATGCTTGCCATCATCTTTTGGCATACTCTCAGTGGCACTCGGGATACCGTCACCAAAGAAAGCTTCAGCAATTTTATGACACGGGTCGAAGAAGGGACGATTTCCGAGGCGCAGTTTACTGAGCGAGATATAGTTTATAGCGATTTCTCCGAGAATACATACAGCACTACCATGCCCTTTGATGATCCTCGTTTGGTGGACAATCTCTTGGAATCCGGCATCAAAGTGACTACCACCAAGCCGCCCAGATGGGCAGGGCTGCTATCCTACGCTTTGCCGTTTATCCTCCTCATCTTCTTCTGGATCTTTATCATGCGCGGGATGACAAATCAGAATTCCAAAGCATTTAGTTTCGGAAAAAGCAAGGCCAGGCTGCATGAAGCAAGCCGCTCCAAAGTGACTTTCAAGGATGTGGCAGGAGTGGATGAAGCCAAAGAGGAATTGCAAGAGATTGTAGAATTTCTCAAGGATCCCAAAAGGTTTCAGCGCTTGGGAGGCAGGATCCCCCGCGGAGTGCTCTTAGTCGGGCGGCCGGGAACTGGTAAGACGCTCTTGGCAAAGGCAGTATCCGGAGAGGCGGGAGTGCCCTTTTTCTCTATATCAGGCTCGGATTTTGTGGAGATGTTTGTCGGAGTCGGTGCGGCACGTGTGCGCGATCTCTTTGATCAAGCCAAAAAGAACTCTCCCTGCATCACTTTTATCGACGAGATTGATGCGGTGGGAAGACATCGCGGCACAGGCCTCGGCGGCGGTCATGACGAGCGGGAGCAGACTCTGAATCAGCTCTTGGTGGAGATGGATGGCTTTGAGCCCAATGAGGCTGTGATCATCATCGCTGCCACAAATCGTCCAGATATACTGGATCCGGCGCTGCTCAGACCGGGAAGGTTTGATCGTCAGGTCACGGTCGACCTGCCAGACATCAAGGGACGCACCGAGATCCTCGAAGTGCACGCCGCCAAGGTTCCACTTTCGGATGATGTGCATTTGGAGATTATTGCGCGAGGAACTCCCGGCTTTAGCGGGGCAGACCTTGCCAATCTGGTCAACGAAGCAGCTCTCATCGCTGCCAGTAAAAACAAAAGCAGTATCGAGATGATAGATTTTGAGGAAGCCAAAGATAAGCTTACTCTCGGCAAAGAAAAGAAAAGCCGAGTCATCCCCGAAGAAGATAAGAAGCTCACAGCCTATCATGAGATCGGACACGTGCTCACCAGCATCTTTCAGGATCTGGTGGAACCCGTTCACAAAGTCAGCATCATCCCGCGTGGCTTTACAGGCGGCGCAACGCACTATCTGCAAAGTGATAAAACGGGATATTCAAAGAGCTACCTGACTCAGTTCTTGGTGACTCTTTTGGGTGGTCGTGCAGCTGAAGAAGTGGTCTTTTCTGAGCTGACTACAGGTGCCGGGAATGACTTGGAACGCTGCACGGACATCGCCAAGAAGATGGTCTGCGCTTGGGGCATGAGCGAGGTCGTTGGCCCCATGACGATTGGCAAGGATCAAGGCGAAGTCTTTTTGGGCAAAGAGATCAGCTCTCGTGAGATCCACAGCGAAGATACCGCGAAGCTGGTGGACAAGGAGATCCGAGCTCTTATCTCCGATGCATACAACACCGCCAAGACGATCCTGTCCAAACACCGTTCGCTTTTGGACGCTATGTCACAAGAACTTCAAGACAAAGAGACTCTCAATACTGACGACATCTTTACCCTGATCTTGGACAATCTTGATAGCGATGAGCGGGCGATTGTACAGAGCAAGTATGAACGCGCCAAAGAGATGCGTTTTGAATACTCCGCCGATGGCCTCAGCAAGCCCGTGGCAAGGCCTGAGCCTCAACCAAGCTCGGAGATCGATGACAAGCACATCTCTCCCGAAACCGAGCGGGGAACTCCGATGGAGGACAAGAATGAGTGAGGCAAGACTGCATGGGACCACTATCATCGGGATCCATCGGGGGAATCGTATTGCTCTCTGTGGAGACGGACAAGTCTCTTTGGGGGATACGGTCATCAAAGCGAAAGCGGTCAAGATCCGCAAGATATTCGATGACAAAGTGATCATCGGCTTTGCGGGAGCCACTGCAGATGCCTTCACCCTCTTTGAGAAGTTTGAAGAAAAGCTCAAGACAAACAAAGGCAATCTTCGCAAGGCAGCGGTTGATCTTGCCAAAGAGTGGCGCCAGGATAAGTATCTTAGGCGCTTGGAAGCAATGCTCATCGCAGGAGATAAGACCGGACTTTTGATGATTAGCGGAGTCGGAGATGTGCTGGAGCCGGATGACGGTCTCATCGCCATCGGCAGTGGAGGAAATTATGCCCTGTCTGCAGCTCGGGCACTGGCGCGAAACACAAAAATCAGCGAAGATAAAATCGTCTTGGAAGCCATGAAGATCGCTTCCGAGATCTGTATATATACCAATGACCAGTTTACCTTGGAGGTTCTCTAAGTGCCAGATATGGAAAATCTTACCCCGGCAAGGATAGTAACTGAGCTGGACAAATACATCATCAGTCAATCCGCCGCTAAAAGAAGCGTCGCAGTAGCTTTGAGAAATCGCTGGCGTCGTCAGCGTGTGCAAAGCGATCTTCGAAGTGAGATCATGCCGAACAACATCATTATGATCGGTCCCACGGGAGTGGGCAAGACCGAGATTGCCCGCCGCATAGCCAAGCTCGTTAATGCCCCTTTTATCAAAGTGGAAGCATCCAAATTTACCGAAGTGGGATATGTGGGACGTGATGTCGAAGCGATGATCCGGGAGCTGGTGAGCCATGCCGTGGGGCAGACCCGTGCGCAGATGGTCGAAGAAGTAAAACAAGAAGCGCATGCTCTGGCCATCGAAAAAATCTTGGATGTCCTGCTGCCGTTAAAACGCAGGAAGGATGATACGCTGACGGCTGAAGAACAAGCCCGATATCAACGCAGCCGCGACAAGATGCGCAAGAAGCTGGAAAGCGGAAAGCTGGATGATAAAGAGATCCAGATTGATATCCCGGAAGACTCAGCGCCCAGCTTTGAGATGATGACAAACTTCAATGTAGAAGCGCTTGACTTTGACATCTCTGATATGCTTTCAAACATATTCCCCGGTAAAGCGGGAGTCAAAAAGCACCGCAGCACCGTTGCAAAAGCGCTGAAGAGCTATACCGATCACGAGATCAATCAGTTGGTGCCCAAAGACAAAGTCGCCGAGCTGGCAAAGAAGTCAGTCGCGGAAAACGGCATTGTCTTCATCGACGAGATCGACAAGATCGCCACTTTGGACAAGCAAGGCGGCATCGATGTGTCGCGGAGCGGAGTACAGCGCGATCTGTTGCCGATCGTGGAAGGGAGCAACGTCCCCACCAAATATGGACCTGTGGATACTTCCCACATACTTTTCATAGCAGCAGGCGCTTTCAACACTGCCAAGCCCAGTGATCTTATCCCGGAATTGCAGGGGCGCTTCCCGATTCGTGTGGAGCTGAGCAGCCTTACGGAGCAGGACTTTGTGCGCATCATCAGTGAGCCGGAAAACGCTCTGACTAAGCAGTATAGAGAGCTGTTTCGCACCGAAGGCGTGGAGCTTAGCTTCTCCACCGGGGCGATCTCAGAAATCGCACGATTTGCGGCTATGGCAAATGATAAGATGGAAGACATCGGAGCGCGCAGGCTGCACACCATCCTCAATACTTTGCTGGATGACTTTCTCTTTGAGATGCCAAGCCCCAAACTCTCCAAGGTAAAAATCACTAAGAAGATGGTCACTGAGCGGCTCAATCCGGTGATTGAGAGCGAAGATCTCTCTCGATTCATTCTCTGATGATCAGCTTTATTCGCCGCACGTTCACTTCACTGAGCATCAGGAACTACCGCTTGTTCTTCATAGGGCAAGGTGTATCCTTGATCGGCACATGGATCCAGCGCACGACCATGGGTTGGTTTGTCTATAGGATCACAGGATCCGCTTTTCTTTTGGGTCTTGTGACCTTTTTGTCGATGATCCCATCGGTCTTTGTCTCACCCTTTGTCGGTGCATGGGCTGATCGCTGGAATCGGCATCGCACCATCATTGGCACTCAGATTGCGTTCTTTGTGCAAAATGCAGTTTTGGCAAGCTTGGTCTTGACCAATGTGATCAATGAGCATGTGGTATATCCGATCTTGATCCTAGCACTCATCCAAGGTGTGATTGAGGCGGTAGATTCGCCCATTCGGCAGACATTTTTGATAGATTTGATAGGGGATAAGAAGCTGTTGCCAAATGCCATAGCTACAAACAGCGCGATGTTCAACGGCGCTCGTTTGATCGGACCGGCTGTTGGGGGACTCTTGATCATGCTTTTTAGTGAAGGAGTGTGCTTTGCCATCAATGCTGCTACTTATCTTCCGATCATCATCTCGTTGCAATTTATCAAGGTGCGCTATCCCGCCCTCCCTCCCCGCACGATATCCACATTTAGGAAGATAGCTGACGGCTGGAGATATGTCTACCACAGCTTCCCGATCCGCTTTTTGATCGCGAATCTGGCGATTTACACTCTCTTTGGTTACAGCTATTCGACCCTGATCCCCGTCTTTGCCAAGGATATTCTCCAAGGTAACAGCGGCACCCAGGGCTTGCTGATGTCGACAGCCGGGATCGGAGCCTTGATAGGGGCATTTATTCTGGCCTCAAAAAGCAGTATCAAAGGAATGCAAATCCGCTTGATCTTGGTGGGTTTGGTCGCCAGCAGTGGACTGATGTTCTTTTCACAGAGTAGGTCAACCCTGCTGAGTATGTTGATGATGCTTTTCATAGGTTTTGGGATGATGATGAATACAGCCACAACCAATACCCTCATCCAATCCATGGTTTCTGACGACATGAGAGGCAGAGTCCTGAGCGCCTACACGATGAGCTTCATGAGTATGTCACCCTTTGGGGGGCTCTTGGTGGGAAGTCTTTCCAGTCGCATAGGAGCTCAAAGCACGATGTTTATCTGCGCTCTTATCTGCTTTTTGTGGAGCCTCAATGGGCTTCGTTTGATGCCTCGCTTCAGCCGAAACATGCTTAAGATGTTGGTCAAAAACTCAAATTCGGAAGTCTATCGGGCTCCACGCTTGAGGATGGGAATGTGAAGAAGATCTTCTTTCATCTGGGAGACAGCAGCTTGGACTATCGCTCGTTGATGCAAAGAGCGGACGATATCGTGATCGAAGACAAGATCATCCCGCCTTCCAAGATGGTCATAGCGGAGCAGACTCACTCAGATCTCGTGCACATATGCCGTCCGGAGGATTCTGGAGCCGGATTTGGTGATCATCCTCAGATCCCGCTTTGTGATGCATTAGTTAGTGGAATCCCAGACCAATATCTGCTCATTCGCACAGCAGATTGCTTCCCGATCTTGCTCTTTGACCCCAAAAGAGAAGTAGTGGGAGCTGTGCATAGTGGACGTGAGGGCACCAGGAAAAACATCGTCGGCAATACTATCCGGGTGATGCTGGAGGAGTTTGGCAGTGATCCTGCGGACATCATAGCTCATGTAGGCGCGGGGATCTGCGAGGAGCACTATGAGGTAGGCAGCGATCTCTTTGAAGCCTTCAACGAGCAGCTTACTATCAATGGTTTCTGTCCGTGTACCGGGCTTTCGGGACATCTCAATCTGAGGACGACCATCTTTCAGCAATTGATCCGCGCCGGACTCAGATTCATCAATATCGAAAACATCCATGCATGCACATATGAGGATCCTGCATACTTTTCATACCGTCGGGATCATGGTAACAACAGACAAATTAATCTAATCGGGATCAGCTATGAATAAGATCTTAAGCAGCAAAAGCGGGAATGTGACGCTCGAACTCAGGCAAGAAAGCACTTCCGCTTGGCTCACCATCAAAAAGACGGGCAGATTGGTAGACGAAAAAGAGATCCTGGATCTCATTGAAGAAGCCGGCATCAAATCCGGATTTGACGAAGCCTTGAAACTGATCCGCGCTCAAGGGATCGAAAAGGATTTTGACACTCCCTTTCCGATCGCAGTGTGCAATCGGGATGAGATAGAGAAAGAAGCTCAGCTCCACTTCCACTATGATCCCATAGACATCGGTGACTTAGGGCATGATCTCAACCTATCGCACCTGGCAAGAAGCTCATATGTTCACGAGCGGGATGTGATAGCCTCATATTCGGACAACATTTTCGAACGAGAGGGCAGCATCTATGATATCTTTGGGGGATTGATCACCAAAGCTGTGGTTGATGAAGCGCGCGCCCAAGCTATGGCGGGAGAATATGTCCGCTATGAAGCTCATGAATACATTGCAGAGACCATGGGCTATCCATTTTTGGATAGCGAAGGCAGGATTTCGATTATGACCGAGCTCAAAGTGGATGCGGAATCTGTTCCCAAACACGAGTTTCTGCGATGCCCCATAGCCTTGGAGATCATGGGTGATCTGGAATCTGCAAACATCGCTTGCGCCAGAGAGATCGTGATCCACGGCAATGTAACAGATAGCAGCATATATTGCGAAGGCGATTTGATCGTCAAAGGCAGGATCGAAAGCTGCATCAATCCCGGCATCCAATCTTTGGGAATCTTGCAGGCGACCAGCATCCACCAATCCCGAATTTGTGCCAAAAGAGCGCTGGATTTTGACACAGAGATCATCCATAGCACCATTGCCACCGATGGAGATCTCACTGGATTGGAGGCAGGATCCCGGATCGTAGGTGGCTTGTGTCAAGCTGCCGGCAACATCCGCATAGCCATCGCGGGTGATGCATCCTCGGAAGAAACCGAGATCGAGGTAGCCATCAGCCCCTTCTACCGCGCCATCTTGATGCAGATGACCAAAGAAGCCGTCCGGTTGCGCGATAATGGTGATTCTCAAGCTCTTGACGATCTCCAAAAGCGCATCAGACGGTGCGAAGAAGAGCTGGACAAACAGCTCAATGATTTTTTAAAACGTTCACCGGATGACAAGAAGACTGTATCCGTGAGTGATCAAGTATATCCCAAGACCCTCTTTCGGGTTTTAAAGCATTCATACCAGATCAAAAACCGCCAAAAGGGCATTTTTCTGGAAGAAAAGGAGTAGTTGGAGTACATATATGAAATTCAGAGCGATACTCGCGCTGTTGGCGTTTCTAATGATCATCAGCCCCATCTTGGGGCAAGTTCCGGGCTTTCTGAAAGATCCTGCCATATCTCCGGATGGCAACCAAGTGTGCTTTGTCTTTGCAGATGATCTATGGATTGTTGATTTTGCCGGAGGCGATGCCCGCCGCTTAACCGATACCAAAGCAAATGAATGGGGTCCGGTCTGGTCCCCGGATGGAGAATGGATCGCTTTCAATTCCAATCGTGAAGGACAGACATATCCCTATCTGATATCTGCCCAAGGCGGAGAATCCCGCGTGATCATCCGCGAAACATACACTGTGGCAGATTGGTTCAACGATAGCCGCCACCTCCTAGTCTTGCGCGGGAATCCGGAATTTGGATCCTCTTTCTACAAGCTACCCATATCTTCTGATCGCCCCCTGCTTTTGGGCGAGATCGGCGAAAGATGGGCAAGCCTCTCTCCTGATAACAGCAAGATAGTCTTCAGCCGCTATGGATATGCCCATCGTGAAGCCTACACCGGCAGCATGAATGGCGATCTTTGGATGCTGGATATCCCTTCCGGGGAATACATGCGGCTCACTCGTACTGATCTCACCGAGCGCTATCCACGCTATTCTCACTTCTCAAATTCCCTTTTCTATAGCTATTCCGATGGCACTCGGTTCCAGCTCACTCGAGTGGATGACATGGATTTTGAGAGTCCATTCCAGGTCAGCAATCTGACTGATTTTAGTGCAAGAGACCTCAGCATTGCGCGTGCAAACGACCGCATCGTGTTTGAACACTTCAATGATATCTACAAATATGACCCAACCAAGTTAGGTGGTCCCAGGATCCAAAAGCTTGAGATCAGAATCGCTCAGGATATGTGGCAAAACCCAATAGTCGAGCAAGATATGAAGAATGACATTGTGGACTACGCCGTTTCAGACGACGAACTCTTGGTGGCATTTACTTATAAATACGACAATTTCATCGTCCCGCGCAAGGGTGGCAAGCCCATTCAGATCACCCATGATCACGCCGGCTGGGCAAACATGGTCTTTATCTCGGATCGAGAACTGATTCTCTCCAAGCTGGATCGCGGCAGAGAAAAGCTCTTTACTATGTCAGTAGATGATGATCTGAGCCTCAAGCCATTTTCTTGGTTTGGCGCAGACAGTCTTGCGGTCAAAGAAGTTTCCAAAGACGCTCAGGGTCGCCTGCAGATCAAATATCAAGATTCTCAAAATGCCGGCAGGGTTGCCATTGCGGATAAGGGCAGCACTGTCCTACGCCCGATCGATGCACCGGGGATGGTGATCTCAAACTTCGCCATCAACTCAAGCGGCACGCATGCCGTGTATTGCACTTGGGACAATTACTATTTTATCAGTGGATTGTATCTCTACGATTTAGAAACAGATACACATCACAAGATGTTCTCCGATGATCGTAGCATCTCAAACATCCATTGGATGGAAGACAATCGATCTCTCGTCTTCACAAGAGATAGAAATATCTACCGCTTGGACCTCGTGCCACGCGATGAATATGAGTTTGACGTAGATCACTGGGACGAAATCTTTGAGCCATCCTCAATGTCATCCGATAATCCTGAGCAAGAAGACAATCAAGATGCTCAGGAAGAAGAGATTGACAGCGATGAGGAAAGCCCGGATATCAGGGCAGATGCCCCCGTCAAAATCGTCTGGGAAAGCCTGGATAAGAGACTCTACCAATTGTATAGTGGCTCTCTCTCAAGCATGTTTGTAGTAAGCGTGCTCAGCGACAGCACCTTCCTTTTTGTGGATCGCCCCTGGTACTCGGCGGATAAAGCTGTGCTCTACAAAGGCGATATCTACGGCAAAAACAAAAAGGAAGAAGCTTCCTTTAGCAAAGAGACCTTGTCATACAAATTGGTGAATAAAAACCTCTATTACCTAGACGGATATGCCCTGAAATCCTATCACACCACTAGCCGCAAACGTAGCAGCATAGACATCTCAATGGATTATCAATATGATATACGAGAGCTCAATACCAGAGTCTTTGAACAAGCCTGGGGAATCTTTGCGGACAATTTCTACGATCCGAATTTCCACGGACAGGATTGGCAAGCTCTATATAGAAAGTATCGCCCATTTGTCACCCAAGCACGAGATATCAACGAAGTTGGCACGATCATCGATGAGATGGTGGGAGATCTAAATGCCTCTCACACCGGATTCTATCCCCGTCAAGATGAACCCAGCCACTTCAAGCAGAGTGCAAGTCTGGGTCTGGAATTTGATTACAGCGAGCACCTCAGCCGCGGGATCAGGATCCAAAGAGTATATCCCACCACGCGGATTGCAAGCGTCTATGAGATTCGTGATGGGGACATCCTGACTCACATCGATGAGGAAGAGATCCTCCCAAACACCGCCATGGACGAGATCCTCAGAGACAAGGTGGGCAAGCTCATAAAGTTTAGGATTATGCGCGATGATCAAGAAATCACTGGCCAAGTCAGGGGACTTTCCTATCGTGAACTTTACAATCTCTACTACGAATACGTGGTCGATCGACGCCGCCAAGCAGTGCATGAAGCCACCAATAATCGGGTCGGATACATCCACCTTCCCGCCATGGGCACGGTTGATTATGAAAATTTCTATAGAGACTTCTTTCGCGACAACCATGACAAAGAAGCTCTCATCATAGATTTTCGCGGCAATCGGGGCGGACGAGTGCATGACGATGTGATCTCCCTGCTCACAAAACAGACCTATGCCTACAGCTACAGCAGACTTCACGGCCCCGAGATGAGGCCGGAGCCGAGATTTGCCATCACCATCCCCACGGTCGTCCTAGTCGATGAAAAGTCCTTCTCAGATGGCGAGATTTTCCCCGTGATCTATCAAGAATTGAATCTGGGCAAAGTCATCGGATACCCCTCCAGCGGCGCTGTAATCGGAACGGTCGAGCGTACTCTCTTGGATGGTTCCAGAATGAGAATGGCTAGAACCGGATGGTACATGTTAGATGGCACAAATATGGAAGGCACCGGCGTAATGCCGGATATCTTGGTCGAACACAGCCTCAATGATATCGTGCAAAACAATGACAAACAGCTCCTTCGGGCAATCGAAGAAATCCTTGGAGAGATCGAATAATGGATTTGGAAAAAACTCTTATTCAAGCTCAAGAGCTGAGTCAGAAAAACTGGATTCATGCAGTGCATCTGCTCACTCAAGCAGAGGATGAACACCCCAATGATCCTCGGATTCAGATCGGATTGGGTGATCTCTACTTCAACCGTCTGAACTTCTCTCATGCACTCAAATACTACCTCAAAGTGCTTTCAATCAGTCCCGGTGATAGCAGGATCATCCATGCCATCGGAACTTGCTATCTCTATCGGCATGATTTTCGCCTGGCACTCGCTTATTTTAAAAGAATTCCAAATCCCGGCGAGGATGTGCTCTACAATATCGGCTATGCCCAGGCTCTATTGGGTAAACACGAAGATTGCATCAAAACCATGCAAGAGCTACTCACCAAAATGCCAAACCATCCCTATATCTATTTCATCCTGATCGAACAGTATTTCGAGATAGGTAAGCTTGATGATGCCCTGTACTACGTGAAAAAAGCGGATAAAATGGCGGGTCCGCATAGTCAAAGCTATGTCCTGGCAGGACTCATCTACAGCACCAGAGAGCAGTGGCTTCCCGCATATTACTACTACTACAAAGCAGATGAGCAGGGACCTATAAACAACCCCGAGCATGTCCTACGCTATGCTAATTCCGCCCGCATGGTCGGGAAGATAAACCACTCCATCAGCATCCTGCTTAAGGGAGAAAGCATGTTTCCATACCTAAGTGACATCTACGTCATGCTGATTCGCTCCCTGATCGAAACTAAGCAAATCGAGAAGGCAAGGAAAGCGGCAAAACGCGCCAGGAAGAATCTGGATGCTATCCCGCCAGTTCTGAAACTACTCATTCAAAGACTCAATGATCTGTGATGATATAGCCGATCTGGCATATAGTTGCCTCAGTTTGAAGCATGGCCGTTCGATGAGCTGACACATATTTGGTTTAGAAGGTTGAGATGGTTGAGCGCTTCGCTGTTGAGGATTTCGGTCACAGCCCAAGACAGCCACTTCAAAGTGGGGGCGGCTTGTAGCCGCCCAAAGCTCAGGTGCAATCACCCATGAACCCGCCCCAAACCCGCCTTCCATTGTGGAGGCGACATCTTGTTGCTTTAATTGTCACAGCAGGACGACATTATGGATGCCAAGCTCCAGCCCTACATTCGTCATTATTATGGATGCCAAGCTCCAGCCCTACATTCGTCATT
>CALGPA010000093.1 GCA_937960795.1 uncultured bacterium
CGAGGATGGTCCCCCAAGCGCAGATCATTAGCGCAAGAAATGGCTTTGATGCCATAGAAGAAAGCGCTATGTTCTCCCCCGACATCATCCTAATGGATGTGCAAATGCCACAAATGGATGGCATCGCTGCTTGCCAAGAGATTCGCAAAAAGAGCAATGTGCCGATCATAGCCGTTACAGCGGGAGCGTTTGCTGAGGAAGAAAAGCGCTGCCTTGATGCAGGAATGAACGGTTTCTTAACAAAGCCCGTGCAAGCGACTGAACTGCATAAAACCCTAAAGATCTTTCTGCCTCCGAAATCGGCAGAATCAAAAGAAGTAGAAATCATCAAGCAATCAGAAGCTTCGGAGAGTAGAATGGCGCACTTTGATAAAGCCTTGTTGCTGCGCAATCTATCCGGCGATGCCACGATCATGCATAGCCTTTTGGAGATTGCCATTGAAAGCATCCCTCAGAAAATCACGCAGATCCGAGAAGCATATAAAAATGAGGACATCACCCAGACTAAGTCACTCCTACACGCTCTGCGTGGTTCATCACAGAACATGCGTTTTGATCAGATTGGGCAGCTTGCAGGAAAGCTGGAATCCACCATCGACGAGATCTCGCGTGATCAAGCTGACAGCATCATCTCAGAACTTGAAGCCGAGTGGAAGATCGTGCACAAGATCATCTCTGAAGATCTATAGGGCGCATCACGGGTTTCTTGCCAAAATCAAAGTGATATAGAAAACGCTCATAGCGATTGCCATGAGCGTCTTCCCGAATATCTTTGATGCTTTACTTCCCGTCCTTAAGATCAAGATTGCGGCTCTTGAAGCCATAGCCCATCACATCATAGACGTCGGTCAAGATCATGAAGGCATCAGGATCAATCTCCTTGACCATATCCGTCAAAAGAGGAACCTGCCGGCGGTTTAGCACACAAAAGATCACATTGATGTCTCGTTGATTGAAGCCACTCATGCCTTTGAGCAGAGTCACACCTCTTTGCAGCTGATCAAAGATCACTCCCCGAATCTCGTCCACTTCGTTTGAGATGATATAGACTCCCTTGATGTATGGCAAACCGTCGGATGCCAGATCGGTGATCTTGGAAGTGATGAAAAGATTGATATAGCCCCAGATCATAAGCTTGGGATCCCTCAGCAGCAGGGCAACGGCAAAGATGATGCCCGTCTCGACGATATAGTAGCCGGTTCCGATGGAGAGATTTGCCTTTTGTTTGATCAGTGCGACGGGAATATCAGTGCCGCCGGTTGAGCCTCTAAAGCGGAAGATCATGCCCAGACCCAAGCCCAATAAGACCGAGCCGGCAATCGCGGAAAGAAACATCTCCTCAGGTGGCAGCATCGCATAGATCTCGATCCCGTTTACTTCGTGAGTAAAGTCTGCCAGATTGCGGATCAGACCCATTTTGTCCAACATCGGAAAGCTAATCAGATCTGTCATAGTGGCGCTTACAAACATCCCATATAGGGACTTGCTGCCAAAGGATTTGCCGATGAATACAAAGCTGAGGACAAACAAAGGTATATTGACCAGAACCATGCCTATTCCATTGGGAATCCCAAAGAAACGGTTTAAGATCTGGGATATTCCTCCCACTCCGCCCGGCGCCATGTTGTATGGCAAAAGGAACCAAGAATAGCCCGCAGCAAAGAAAATGGCGGCAAAGATGATGCCCAAGTGGTTTATAAGCTCTCTTTTAAGGCGCTGCTTACGGCTGAGATGCTTCGACATTTTTCTCTCCTATTGTTCTTGACGAATAATACTAGATTAAATAACTTGTCCAAGCTTGGATTATGCAGATTGAAGTGCTGCTGCCTTATCTTTGGCACCAAGCCGGATATAATAAACTAACAAGGATTTACCATGAAGATCGATATAAGATTAGACGGACACAAACACAGTCTCATCGAAACAGAACAAAAAAGGTCAATAGCCCAGTTCCTAAAAGGGACTGAGATCGACCGCAGCCTTGTTTTGAGCTATAAAATTAATCATACCGAATATGTCAATGAAGATTATGTCCCCACAATGGACACACTCGTGAATTGCATCACGGCAAGGCATCCGGAAGGATATCGCATTTATCAGGATACAGCCATCTTCATCATGGCAAAAGCGCTGAATATTCTCTTTGGCGATGCTCCATCGATGGTGGCTGAACACTCCATCGGTGATGGCGTGTTTTGCGAAGTTTTCAACACCGAGAAGTTTAACGAAGATGATTGCAAAAGACTCAAACAGCAAATGCATGAGATCATCTCAAATGACCTTCCCATCGACCGCATCGAGGTCAAGAGCTCCGAAGCCATAGACATCTTCAATGCCATGCGGCGTAAAGACGTGCTCAAAAACATCAAAGCCAGAACCAAAGATACCATAAACATCTATCGTTGTGGCAAATACTACGACTTCTTTATCAGACCATTGGCAGATCGCACCAGCTTCATCACTGAGTTTGACATAGTCTACCAAGATCCCGGCTTCATCCTGCGCTTCCCCACCGGGCTCGACATGAAGATCCCCCAGCCCTTTGTCTTGCCCAAGAAGGTCTTTTCAATGCACCAAGAGCATGACAAATGGCTGGATATCCTGCGTGTTCACAACATCTCGGATATCAATCGCCTTATCGATAGCTACGAGATCTCCCAGTTTATCCTAGTGGAAGAAGCACTGCATGAGAAGAAGATCGCCGAGATCGCCGCGGATATCGTCAAACACAGCAATGTCAAGCTCATTCTGATCGCCGGACCATCCTCTTCCGGTAAGACCACCTTCGCAAAGCGTCTCAGCGTGCAGCTGCAAGCCAGCAAGGCCAAACCCATCGTGATTGGCATGGACGACTATTTCCTAAATCGCGACAGAACGCCCCGCAAAGAAAATGGGGACTATGACTTCGAATCCATCAATTCAATTGATCTGGACTACCTCAACCTACAGCTAAAACAGCTTCTTGACAAAGAGCAGATCGAGTTACCGCATTATGACTTTACCAGGGGCACACGCCGCAGAAGCAACCACTTCATCAAGATGGGAGATGACGACATCATCATCATGGAAGGTATCCACGGACTCAATGAAGCCCTGACCGCTTCCATCCCAAACGACCGCAAGGTTAAGATCTATATCTCAGCCCTAAACCAGCTCAACATCGACAATCACAATCGCATCCCCACCACAGATTGCAGGCTCCTAAGAAGAACCATCCGAGATCATCAATACCGGGGATATTCTGCCGATGAGACCCTCGCACGCTGGCGAGATGTGCGCGAAGGCGAAGAGAAAAACATCTTCCCATTCCAAGAAAACGCTGATTATATGTTCAACAGCAGCCTCACCTACGAACTGGGAGTGCTCAAAAAACACGCCTGGAAGATGCTCCACCATGTCCCGCCCACTTCTTCAGCATACACCGAAGCCCGAAGACTTTTGCGCCTATTGAGCCACGTAAAAGACATCGATGATGCCAAAGTCCCGTTCAATTCCATCATCCGCGAATTCACAAACGGCTCCGTCTTCAGATACTGATTATGTCAAAGATAAATATCCTTTCTGAAGATGTGCGAAACAAGATTGCCGCCGGTGAGGTGATCGAACGCCCCGCTTCTGTCGTCAAAGAACTGGTCGAAAACAGCATCGATGCCGGAGCAGACCTGATCACTGTGATCGTCGAGAATGGCGGCAAGGATCTCATCCAGGTGATCGACAACGGCTGTGGGATGAGTGCCGATGATGCCATGCTCGCGCTCGAGAGTCACGCCACCAGCAAGATCCGCAACGTGGATGACATCGTGCATATCAGCTCTTTGGGTTTTCGGGGCGAAGCTCTGCCATCCATCGCTTCCATCTCAAACTTCTCACTTCTCACTCGCAGCCGAGACAATGAAGTAGCGGTAAGGATCGACTTCAATGCCGGCAAGCTCAAGGATGTCCAAAAGACATCATCAAATCCCGGTACCACCATCTGGGTGCGCGGCCTTTTCAAAAGCCTTCCCGCCCGCAGAAAGTTTCTCAGAACCGAGACCGTCGAGCTGCGCCATATCCTCAAATACTTCCATTATCAAGCCATTATATACCCCTCCATCAGCTTTAAGCTCATTGCAGATGGCAGAGAACGGCTAAACTACATCGCTTCCGAAGATCGCAACCAAAGGATGAGCGACATCTTTGGCTCCAGCTTCTTCACAGACGACATCATCGAGATCTCGTCATCCAACGGCGAATACTCTGTGGAAGGCTATATCTTTGGCCTGGAAGAGCGCACAGACAAGCTGATCGATGCACGTTATGTCTTCATCAATGGAAGATTCATAAACGACAAGACCATCAAACACAGCATCAAAAGCGCCTATGAACCCTTTGTCCTGAAGACTAGGGCTTGGATGAAAGGCACGACCCCGCCCTACATCCTGTTTGTGAGTGTCCCTCCCACGCAGATCGACGTAAATGTCTCCCCGACCAAGAATGAAGTGCGCTTTAGGGAAAATCAAAAAGTGCATTCGATGATCTTTGAGACCCTTTCTCGTGCGCTCAGGCGCTATGAAGACTCCAAGTTTGCCTCTGCCCGTCAGAAGTTCATGAACCCTCCCATCACAAGCAAAGCTAGCAATCTCGAGCGCGATATCTTCGTCCAAAACACAGATCTCCCCCGCTATGCCGAATACAAGAAAGAACACTCCAATCTCTTTCAAGACGATCTCTTCACGCCACAGACCATTGACAGCCCCCGCGATATCCCGATAGTGAATCCCGAAAAGACAAAGCACGATTCCCAACACGAGATCTTCACCGACATGCCAAATGACTCCGTGCCCTACAAACTTCTGCTGCAAAACGAAGAAGAATACATCAATCCCTGGCAACTTCACAATACCTACATCTTCATCCAAGTGGAAGATGGTCTCGTGATCATCGACCAACACGCCGCCCATGAGCGCATTCTCTATGAAAAGCTGATCCATCGCACCGGCGGAGCTCCTGCCGTGAGACAAAAGCTGATCATCCCGCTTGTGATCGACATCCCGCCCTATATAGCCAGCGATATCCGTGATCTGGTGGATGAAAACTGGGAGCTGCTTGAGAAGATCGGCTTTGTCCTCAAAAAGTTCAGCGGAGATTCCTTGGTCATCGAAGAGATCCCGGCAGAGCTGGGTGACTTCCAAGGCGGCAAGGTCTTCATAGATATTCTCAAGCAACTCGAGACAGAGATGGAAGCAAATCCTGACTTTAGAGATTCCTTGGCAAAGTCCATTGCTTGCAAAGCAGCCATCAAGGCAAACACCAAGCTCTCCCGCAAGGAGATGCTGTCTTTGATCAACAATCTCTTTGCCTGCCGCGTTCCGTACTTCTGCCCCCATGGCCGCCCATTGATCGTCAAGATGACACTAAATGACTTTGAGAAGAAGTTCAAGCGCCTGATATGATCATCACCATCGAAGGTCCCACAGCTGCGGGCAAGACAGCCATCTCGATCGCTATTGCCCAAGCACTGGATACTCGGATCATCAATTGTGATTCCCGCCAGATCTACAGATTCATGGATATCGGCACGGCAAAGCCGGATCCCGCGCAGCAAAAGCAAGTCACACACCATCTCATCGACATCATAAGCCCCAAAGAGTCTTTCAATGCCGGATTCTGGGTCAAAGCCGCAGAAGAGCTCATCCAAGACATGCACAGCCATGCCAAGATCCCCGTGATTTGCGGTGGAACAGGCCTATGGATCCGCTCTCTTTTAGAAGGACTTTTCAGCCATCCCCCGATAGATCCGTCCATCAGATCCGCCCTCAAGCTTGAGCTCTCCCAAAAAGGACTAGCTGCTCTCTACCTTAAGCTCTGCGAGATCGATCCCGCTTTTGCCGCTCGCATCAGCCCAAATGACAGCCAAAGGATACTTCGCGGACTTGAGATCTATCGTGCCACCCAAAAAAGCCTGAGCGAACACTGGGCAGAGCAATCCCGCGAACCACGCTACGACGCCTTCCGCATCCTGATTTGTCCCGATCGCAAGAACCTTTATGAGAAGATCAACCAACGCTTGGATGAAATGCTCTCACTTGGCCTGCTCGATGAGATCAAATCCCTCATTGATGCCGGATACAGCTGGGATGACCCGGGACTAAACAGCTTAGGCTACAAGGAGTTTCGCGCCTATTTTGAGTCGCATGACAGCCTTGATAATGCCATTGAATTGGCAAAACAGCACCACCGCAACTATGCTAAAAGGCAGATCACCTGGTATCGTAAACAAAGATTTGATTTGACATTGGATGCTGATAGCTTTAGCTTATCTGATGTCCTCACGGTGATAAACGCCAGAAAATTGAGGTAGCAAGAGGAAACCGTGCAAATTGTCGCAAAAGTAGTAAACATCGCAATATCACAAAAGGATCTCAACCGCGAAAAAGCCTGCGGGGGAACTGAAGCGCAAGCTCTAAGACGGCTTGTGGACAGATGCCTGATTCTCAAAAAAGCCGAGATCATGGGCGTTTCTGTCACCGATGAAGAGTTTGATCTGGCGCTCATGGAGATTCTCGACGAAGAAAACCCCTTTGGGCTTCCTCCGGGGAGCATACAAGATATGGACGCCTTTGAGATGGAAACCCTGATCCGCAGAAACATAATCATTCGCAAATATGTAGCCGGTATCTGCCCCGACAACCAATGCATCCCCGAAGAAAAGCTCAATGAGCTTTACAAAGAGCAGGTCTCAAACTTCTGCCGTGATGAGATGGTGCGCTGTTCGCACATCTTCATTCGTGGCGATGATGCCCTTGCTAAGATCTCAGAGATTCGCAAAAACATCCACAGCCCCCAAGATTTCATTGAAGCCTGCAAAGCTTGCAGCGATTGTCCATCCAATGAATGCTGTGGCGATCTTGGCTTTTTCCCCAGAGGCAAGCTCTTTCCCCAGATCGATGAAGTAGCATTTTCGCTTCAGCAAGATGAGATCTCCCAGCCATTTCAGAGCCCTGAAGGATACCACATTCTCATGCTCACAGATCGCAAATGTGCATCCACCATCCCATTCTCTGAGATTAAAGAGAGCCTTGCAGAGCACCTTATCCAAATGGAGCGGGAATATTTTCTAATGCGCCACATCAGCGATCTCTACGAGGAGTTTAAGCATCAGATCTTGATCTACGACGATGCCCTCAAATAGACTTTCTCAGATATTCGGTATCAGCAGCTTTGGAGAATCTCACGGACCTGCCATAGGTGTATTAATCGACAGCCCTTTGCCAAACATCCCCTTCCCCACATCAGCGCTTATGCAAGCCTTTGAGCGCAGAGCCATAAAGACATGCTATACCACCTCCCGTAATGATGAGCCATCTTTTGAAGTGCTCAGCGGGGTATTTGAAGGCAAAACGACCGGCATGCCGCTGTGCATCATCGTTCGCAATTCAGACACCAGATCCATTGACTACGAAGCCTTTAGGGATGTCTTCCGTCCCGGTCATGCCGACTTCTCATGGTTCTCCAAGTTTGGCATCCATGACTTTCGCGGTGGGGGCAGATCATCGGGAAGAGAGACTCTTGCTCGCCTCATCGCCGCTGATCACGTCAAAGCCGTGCTGGGAGATATCCAGATACGGGTGATGACCAAGAGCATCGGCATGATGGAAGCCTCCCAAGAGAGCTATGATAGCCAAAATCCCTTCCACTGGCCTGATCCAAAGAGCTATGACGAGCTTCTGAGATATATCCAGAGCACAAAAGACGCCCATGATTCTCTGGGCGGAGTTCTCAGAACTCGTGTTTCAAATCTCCCTGTCGGCCTGGGGGATCCCATCTATGAGAAGCTCTCTGCCAAGATCGCCAAGGCCATGTTTTCGATCGGAACTGTGCGCGGCATTCTCTTTGGTGATGGCATGCGCCTTGCCAAGGATCCCGGCAGCAAAGTAAATGATGTTTTCCAAGACGCCAAGCCCATCACTAACTACCATGGCGGCATCTTAGGCGGAGTCTCCACAGGCGCAGACATAGAGTTTGAGCTCATCATCCGCCCCATATCATCGATCGGACACGTGCAAGAGACAGTGGACAAAGCCGGCAATCCCCGCAAGATCAAGATCTCAGGGCGCCACGACTCCTGCCACATCCCCCGCCTTATCCCTGTGGTCGAAGCCATGCTAACTTTGTGCTTGGCAGATGCCATCCAATATCAGAAGCTCATCTCATCCGACAAGCCGGAGCTTGCTTCCTTTCGCGAGAGCCTTGACAAACTCGATGAAGATTTGCTCCTGCTTTTATGGAAGAGAAGGCAGATAGTATCCCAAGTTAAGCTTTTCAAAGAACAAAACAATCTCCCCCCCAAAGACATAGAGCGCGAGAAAGAGATCCTTCAAAGAGCCAAACTCATCGCCCAAGAGCTGGATCTCGAGCCTGAGCTCTGCGCGCGCATCCTCGAGCTCGCTTTGGAAATCTCTGCCAAATGAAGATCCTGACCATGCCAAATGTGAGTTCCCAGCTCGCATCCGCCCACAACGGAGATCTACAAGAGTATCGGCTCGATCTCTCGTCCGATTGGGATCCAGACAGCTTCAGACACTTCCCCGCTTCAGCCATCTTGACCGCCAGAGCCAGCGCACTCACACCTGATCTTATCACTCTCATGTGCCAAAGCAAGGCCTTCGTGGATCTCGATATCCAAGATTACCGCCGCTTTCCGAACATAGTTCCCCCCTCGCGCCTGATTCTCTCCATGCATCTTGCTTCCTTTGATGAAGATAGGATCTCAGACTTTCTCGCGCTCCAGATCAGCGCCCGATACTGCAAGATCGTCTTTCACTGCGAGCACTTCTCAGAGATTCTCAAGACCCACCGGATGATCCAAGACAGCAAAAGAGACAATGTGATCTTCAACGTTATGGGCAGATGGAGCATCCTGCAAAGGGCTCTGTGTGAAGACTTTGGCTCGATAGGCTACTACGCTGCCCATAGCGAGATCCTTGTCGAAGGCCAAGCTGCCGATAGCGATATCTCCCCCATCCGCCTTCGACCCAGAGATCGCCACACAAAGCTTTTTGCCATCGTGGGAGATAGCAAAGTCAATAGCAGCCTGAGCCTAAAGCGCTACAATATATACTTCAAAGCATCCGACACTAATGCCATCTTTCTGCCCATTCCTGCCCAAGATGTAGATGAGCTGCTGCTTGCCCTGCGCTTCCTACATCAAAGCTTCAGCCCCGGGGGCTTGGTCATCACCAGTCCTTTCAAAAAGATCTTGGCAGAATACTTTAACAGCGAGCTTAGCGCGATCAATAGCGTCAGATTCGATCACGGCTCACTGCCTGATAACCACTACCACTCTGATCTGGAGCTTTATGTCGCATGCGCAAATACTGATCTTGATGCCCTTGATCAATCCATGAAGGGCTTGAGCATAGGCACGCACGATACGATCGCCATCTATGGCTCCGGTGCTTGCGCTGAGATCTTTGCCCGCCACCTTATCGCAAAAGGCTATACACAGTTGTGGATCTTTGCCAGAAACCCCCGGAAATCATACCTGCTGAACCTAAAGCTAAAGCTCGATCCATTCCCCAAGCGTGATAGATATAAGCTCTTGATCAATGCCAGCTTCACAGGGCAAAATGGACACTACTTTCATGAATGTCATTTCCCCTTTGAGTCTTTGATAGATCTCCCCTATAATGCCGATGGCTGGCCCTGCTCGCAGTGTATGCGCGCGATCTCAGACGGCATTCCCTTTGTGGATGGACAACTGTTTTGGCTATATCAGTTTGTGGCTCAGCGACGATTTCTCACTTCCCAAAGCTCAGATTGCTGACTTTTTTCCACAAGTTCCCGCTTCAGAAAGCACTGTTAAATAGCCCTTTAGCAGGGCTTTTCACCCCCCTCTCACCGCTCGCTCACCGCTCAAGCGTGCAAGGGATGAGAAGATAATGACTTACGCGCATGGGATTTTCACTACTTTGCCATAGCGATTTTTCCGGATTTCATGCTCGCAAGATGCGCGCACAAAACATTTGACAAAGTAGCCCACGCACCAATTGTTGTCCAATCAGTTAGAATAAATATGACCCGCTAATAAAGGAGACCCCATGAGACGATTCCATTTCCTTATTTTGATCTCTGCCGTGTTTTTGGCAGCTTCTTCCCTATACGCCCAGCTTGATTACAAGCAGTTGGGATGGCAAGAATTTCCCATCGCCGCCATCGACAATCTCTTCATCCCATATTCCAATCCTTCCCTTTTGGCGACAGGTAATGCCGATGGATTTGGCATTGTCCACATGATGGATCAAGAGCAGTTTGTAAAACGCTATTGGCTGATGCTCAATTCAGGCGGCAGCGGCTATGCCTTTGAGAGAGATCATGGCACAAACTACCATATGTTTTCCATGGGAACCGAGCTGTTCCCGGCAAACATTCTGCCCAATCTTTATGCGGGCACAAACTACCGTTTCAGCGAAGGCAATTTTGATAGCGGTGTCTTCAGATCCGCCCTCAGCTATCGTCCCACAAACTACGCTTCTCTGGCTTTTACCTGGGACAACCCCATGAACGACAAGCCCTTCTACCGCTTTGGCGCAGCGTTGCGTCCATTTGCCTTCAGTCCAAACATCAAAGATCACCGCCTTGAGCTGACTGTGGATATGAACTACTCCAAGGTCTTTGGTGGCGATTATGAGATCAAGGATCCCATCTTCGGCATCGGCACCCAGATCTTTGACGGACTCAAGCTCTCGGGGACTTACAATCTCGAAGAAGAGACCGCCTTTCTCTGCTTTAGTCTCAGCCAAAAGAAAGCCGAGATCGGCAGCATGGCAAGAGTCACCGATGGCGACAACTATGGCTATGCCTATGCCCATCTCACGAACCAAGCCTTCCGTCCCTTCATGGGGCTGACAAGGCCGACCTGGTATCAGATGCGTGCAGATTCCAAGCTGGTCTCATATCGTAGTCACACTCACCAAATCGGACCCATCAAGCTCTTTGACAAAAACACCAGAAGCATCGAAGATGTAGTCAAAGAACTGGAAAAAGCTGCAGCCGATCCGTCCATTGAAGGCGTCCTTTTGATCAATCCGTCCTTTGCTGCCAGCATGCCCATCAGAGAAGAGCTCATTTCTGCCTTTGACGCATTCCGTGATGGCGGCAAACAAGTCAGCATCTATTTTGACAATATCTCCAATGCCGGCTACGTCCTTGCAGCGGCAATAGCGGACAAGATCTATCTCAATCCCATGGGCACCATAGATCTAAGGGGAGTATCGCTCACCAGTCCCTATCTCAAAGAACTTTTGGATAGCCTGGGCATCGAAGTGCTAAACTTCAAGAGTCACCAATACAAAAATGCCGGCAATATGTTCAGCGAAACAGAGATGACCCCCGCCGAACGCGAGGTCTATGAATCGCTGCTTAATAGCTTATTTGATAATTTAGTAAGCCTGGTCGAAAGAAGATCCGAAAAGATCCAAATGCCCGTGCGTGAAGCCATCCTTGATGGACCGTATTTCTCCGCACAACATGCATTTGATGTCGGCTTGGTCGATGAGATCATCTACCAAGATCAGCTCAATGACAAGCTCAAAGAAGACTTCAGCTACACTGCGAAGACCCGCAATCTCGAAGACTATCGCAGCTACGACTGGGCGAAGCCCAAAGAGCAGCACATCGCCGTGATCTATGCCTCAGGCAATATCGTCATGGGCAAAGGCAGCCCCGGGCAGAAGATCGCCCACCAAACCACGGTCGACCTCATCCGCAAAGCACGTAAAGACAAAAACAACAAAGGCATCATCCTGCGCGTTGATAGCGGTGGCGGCAGCGCTCAAGCCAGCGACATCATCCTGCGAGAATTGGAGCTTGCCAAGACGGAAAACAATCTCCCCGTCGTCGTATCCATGAGCTCCGTTGCTGCCAGCGGGGGATACTATATCTCAGCAAATGCAGATCGCATCATCGCCCAGCCCACCACCATCACCGGCTCCATCGGAGTCATAGGCATGGCGTTTAATGCCACTGAGCTCATGCAAAAGATCAAGGTAAATTGGAGCACTGTCAAGATCGGCGAGAGAAGCGATATGTTCTCCCTGTTTCGTCCTTGGACAGACGACGAGAAGAGCCGCTTGACCGGCTATATCGAAATGACCTACAATGATTTTGTCGAGATCGTGGCAAGGGGTCGCAAAGATCTCTCCGTCGCAGATGTCCACGAGATCGCCCAAGGCAGAATATGGACTGGAGATCAAGCTTTGGCAAATGGACTGATCGACGACCTGGGCGGAATGAAGACAGCTGTGGCTCACATGCGCGAGCTCACCGGCATCACAGGCGCGATCAAGCTCGTCGACGCCACCACCAAAGAAGGTGGGATCTCAATCGAGATCGAAAACAAATCCTTTCTGCCCTTCATGAAGCTCGAAGCGCTCGAAGCGCTGAACCAAGAATATATCCAAGTCTATGAGTTTTGGAAGGATTTTGGGGATGAGAAAGCGCTCATGCTCAGCCCTGTCATGATGCAAGACATGCTCTATTAAACTATACAAAGCACAGAATATGGGTGGAAGCTTCGGCATCCACCCCCTTTTTTTTGTCCCGATTCTTTAGCGTCAAGCTAAATGCCGACTCCACAGTCTCAAACAAATAGTTTGCCTGATACCCCAAATCACCTATAATGTTTGTAGGACATAATAAATTGTTACTACAAGGTGGTATAAGATGCTAAATAAGAAAACACTAGATAAATATCATCCTCGCCATGATGCTGCCTATCAGCTCATAGACGATGAAGGCAAGCCCAAAGGCAAGACATGGAAAGCTTCCATGAACGATGAGCAGATTGTTAAGGCATACCACGATCTGCTTTTTGAACGCACGGCAGATCTCATGGCAGTGAGCTATCAACGCCAGGGAAGAATGTATACCTATCCCCCAAACATCGGGCAAGAAGCCATCCACATCGCCAGTGGCTTGGTGATACGAGAGCAAGATTGGTTGGTGCCCGCCTTTCGTGAATTGGGCGCTTGGCTTGCCAAGGGAGTGAGCCTAAGAGAGATCTTCCTATATTTTAAGGGCAATGAAGACGGCTCTCGCTTTGAAAAGGCAAACAGAGTGCTCCCCGTTTCCGTGCCGATTGCATCCCAATTGGTGCATGCATCAGGGCTGGGCTATGCGATCAACTATCACAAAGAAAAGGACACCGCTGTCTTCGCCTATGTAGGTGATGGTGGCACATCCGAAGGCGACTTTCATGAAGCGCTAAACTTTGCCGCTGTGTGGAATGCGCCCGTGGTCTTCATAGTGCAAAACAACCAGTTTGCCATCTCAGTTCCGCTGAAAATGCAGACCAAATCCATCAATCTCGCCATCAAGGGAGAAGCCTATGGCATCCCATCCCTTCTGGTGGATGGCAACGATATCTTCGCTATGCACGAAGCTCTATCCTATGCCCGCCAGCAAGCGGTCGAAGGTCATGGTCCCTTCCTCATCGAAGCCAGAACCTATCGCGTGGGAGCCCACACCACATCCGATGATCCCAGCAAATATCGCAGCAAGGAAGAAGAAGAGCTGTGGGCGAAGAAAGACCCACTAAAACGCCTTAAGGGCTACATCGCCCATGCTCAGCTTGATCCCCTAAAAGATGAAGAAGAGCTGATTGCGGGCTATAAAAGGCAGATCGACAGCGAGTTTGAGGCAGCGGAAAATCATCCTGAATACAAAGTCGAAGACGTCTTCTCATATATGTATCATGAAATGCCCGACGAGCTCAAACGTCAGAAGAATAACTATGAGAACTACCTGCGAGGTGCAAAATGAAGGTGATGACATTAGTACAAGCGATCAATGATGCCCTTGATATCAAGCTCAAAGAAGACAAAGAAGTCGTGGTCTATGGTGAAGACGTCGGCGTCGAAGGCGGCGTGTTTCGCGTTACGGAAGGTCTGCAGGTCAAGCATGGTGTTGCTCGAGTCTTTGACAGTCCTTTGGCAGAATCCGGCATTGCCGGCAGCGCCTTGGGCATGGCGATCTCAGGGATGAAGCCCGTCATCGAGATGCAGTTTGACGGCTTTTCCTATCCCGCTTTCAATCAGATCCTCAGCCACATCTCTCGTTTTCGCAATCGCAC
>CALGPA010000094.1 GCA_937960795.1 uncultured bacterium
GCTTATGGATTCCGGGTCAAGCCCGGAATGACTAATGTGAGGCTGCTAGGTAGTTCCTATGGATTCCGGATAAGCCTCACTTCGCTCGACTTTCCGGAATGACTGGTCTGGGGATGAGGTGGGATGTATAACCCATAACGCGTAACTTCAGCACTCCAACACTTCAACACTAGTTAATCGTGCGCATCGACACCATAATTCTAAATCGTAAATCGTAGATTGTGCATTCGATTTGCCGCGCCAACTACGACACCCCAATTTTACATCATACATCGTAAATTGTAGATTCGATTTTCGGCGCAGCCGCAAATCGCCTAAGTCCTTATTTTCTCACCGCTTGCACGTTCGACCGGTGAGCGACCGGTGAGGGGGGCATGAGATGCCCATATTTTACAAGCATTTAGCATAGGCATATAGAAATCATATCTATACATTTCTCGGTTTAGGGCTGATGCATCTTCTGATGAAATGATCTGAGAATTGATCTATTGAGACTCCGCGGGTATTTCGTGGGTGACTTCTCTTTTTTCTATTGACTGAATTCCATATTCTGAGATTAATGCGCATACAAAGAAGAATCCACACAAAAGGGAGAACCAATGGCTTACAACAAAATGAAAACAGATCTGCAAAACCTGTTTAAAGAACTCAAAGAGCAGGGACTTTACAAAACCGAACGCATTCTCACCACTCCTCAAGGAGCTGAGATCGCAGTCGAGGGTGGCACCAAAGCCTTGAATTTTTGCGCAAACAATTACCTGGGACTTGGCAATCATCCTGATGTGATAAGAGCAGCACAGGACATCATGAACGACTGGGGCTATGGGCTTGCATCAGTACGTTTTATCTGTGGATCACAAAAGATTCATAAAGACCTGGAAGAAGCCGTATCAAAATTTTTGGGAACAGAGGACACCATTCTCTATGCTGCATGTTTTGATGCCAACGGCGGTGTATTTGAACCGCTTTTAGGTGAAGACAGCGCTTTGATCTCTGACGAGCTCAATCATGCCTCCATCATCGATGGGGTACGTCTTTGCAAAGCCAAGCGCTATCGCTACAAACACTCCAATATGCAGGAGCTTGAAGCTGCACTAAAGGATTCTTTAGACATGAAATATCGCCTTATCTGCACAGACGGAGTGTTTTCTATGGACGGAGACATGGCAAAGCTGGATGAGATCTGCGACTTGGCAGACAAATATGACGCTTTGGTCATGGTAGACGATAGTCACGCCACCGGATATATCGGCAAGACCGGACGCGGAACTCCCGAACACTTTGGCGTGACCGAGCGAGTCGACATCATTACTACTACCTTTGGAAAAGCAATGGGTGGCGGAAATGGTGGATGCACCAGCGGACGCAAAGAGATCATCGAAGTCTTGCGTCAGCGCAGCCGTCCCTATCTCTTTTCAAATACCTTGGCTCCTGCCATCGTCGGCGCTACCCTAAAAGTGATCGAATTGCTTTCTGCCTCGAACGAGCTGCACGACAAGGTCTGGGAAAATGCCAAATACTTCCGCACCAAGATGGAAGAAGCCGGTTTTGACATCGTCCCGGGCAATACAGCAATCGTGCCGGTCATGCTCTATGACGCACCTTTGGCGATCAAGATGGCAGATATGCTGCTCAAAGAAGGCGTATATGTGATCGGCTTTGTATATCCTGTAGTGCCCAAGGGCAAAGCTCGCATCAGAGTGCAGCTCTCCGCCGCCCATAGTCGCGAAGATCTGGACAAAACAATCGCCGCATTCATTAAGATCGGCAAAGAACTCGAGCTGATAAAATAGAAGTTTCTAGCTCTATGCGCAAAGGGGTGATATATCTGATTCCGGTTCCCATCGGTAACCTCGGAGATATCACCCTACGTGCGCTTGAGACTCTGCGCATGGTGAGCCTGATCGCGTGTGAGGACACTCGTAGGACGCGGTTTTTGCTATCTCGATATGAGATTCCCGTGCCCAAGCTGATCAGCTTTCACAAGTTCAACGAGCGCAGCCGTGAGCAGAGCCTCTTTGCCCATCTGGATGCAGGAGATGATCTGGCAGTCGTTTCCGACGCAGGCTCTCCGGCGATCTCAGATCCGGCTCAGGCTTTGGTAGATTCTGCCACTCGGGCCGGATATCGGGTGGAGGCATTGCCCGGAGCCACTGCTTTGATCCCAGCCATTAGCATTTCAGGATTTGATAGCTCAAGCTTCCAGTTTTTAGGTTTTTTGCCTGCCAAGGCCAAGGATCGCCAAAGGATCATTGAGTCACTCAAGAGCTATCCCCACCCCAGCATTATCTACGAAAGCGTGCATCGTCTCCGCGCCACATTGGCAGAGCTGGCAAAGGCACTTGCTCCCCGCCGAATCGCTATTGCCCGTGAGATATCCAAGCTTCATGAAGAATGTATCCGTGGAGAAATCAGTGAAGTGGCAGCCAATGAGGATCTTGTGATCAAGGGAGAATTTGTGATCGTGATCGATAAAGCGGAGCAAAAAAAGCTCAGTTTCCCGGATGAGGCAGCTTTTGAAATCATCAGCCAAACATCAGATCAAAAAAGCAAAGATCTGGCGGCGATCTTAGCACAGAAATATGCAATCTCCAAGAAAGAGGCATATGACTTCGTGGTGGAGAACAAAGAATGAATAAGCTCACCCTGCTCTTTGATTTTGATGGCACTCTGGCAGATTCGATCCATCTGGGGCTCAATATCGCAAACAAGCTTGCGCCGGATTTTGGCATTGACCCGCTCAACGAAGAGCAGTTTGACAAAGTGCGCTCATTGAGTATTCCCAAAGCGCTTAAATATCTCAAGATTCCTTTTTATAAAGTTCCCAAAGCGATTGCCATGGCATTGGTCGAGTATCGGCATCAAATCCATGAATTGGAGCCCTATCCCGGCACGGATGCGATGCTCCAAGATCTGCGTGATATGGGCTGCGAATTGGCTCTCTTGACATCAAACACATCAGAGAATGTATCCCACTTTATTGAGCAGCATTCGCTGAACTATTTTAACTGGATCGAAGGCACTTCCGGCATGCTAAAAAAACATAGTAGCATCCGTAAGCAAATGAAGAAACATAAGCTTACAAGAGAAAACGTGATCTATGTCGGAGATGAGATCCGAGATGTGATCGCCGCCAAGAAGTGCGGAATTCGCGTGATCTCAGTCACTTGGGGATTTCACACCACGGAGCTGCTCAGCAGCAAAGATCCGGACTATCTCGTTGATAGCCCCGCACAGATCGTCAGCATCATCCAAAATCTGCTAGGATAGATCTAAAGCCTGTATCCCAAACTAAGCATAGCCGAATACAATCTAAAATCCTTGCTCTGCCCGGCATCACCGATCGTAAACATGCTCATGTCGGCTCTGAGATCTATGCTAAAGGTATCTTTGTAGAGCCCGAGTCTGAAGACATCCTTTATCTGGAATCCGGTGCCTATGACTGCACTGAACTGATGGGTCACCAGCTTGTCCATTCCGCTTTCTATGGTCTCATAACTGTATCCGGGATTGGCTGCTACATAGGCAGAGATGTCTTCATCAAGCTGTTTTACGCCGCTTTTGGATTTCCGGGTCTGCTGCAAAAGATAAGAATAGGCAGGACCAAAATAGATATAGGCACCCTGAAACTGCTCGTCCCGGCGATCTTCGGGAATCTCCTGCCGGAGCTTGACCAAAAGAGGGACGCTGATGAAATCCACCGTGTGATCAATGCGGCCGTCAAGCGTCGGCGCAAAGCCGGCGAGCACGGCAAGATTGTCACTATCCAAGGCGGCTTGATCATATTCATGGCGGAGCCCATAACGCTGCCAGAGCAATTCCGGCTGCAGCCACAAGGAGTCCTTGCCCTTGCTGATGCGTTTCATGAAATAGAATCCGGCTCCTTGGGCATAGGCAGGAGTCGCGCTTTGAGATTCTGCTTCCAGATATGCCAAATGCGCTCCGGAATCATCGATCTCATATCGCAAAGTGTGATTGTCATCCTTGCCAAATGTCGAGGATATCCCCCCCATGTAGCGGATTCCCCATTCAAAAGACTCAGCACTTATGCCGCCGATTAGCATCATTACGAATAATATCAGTAGGGCTTTTTTGTTCATGATAGCTCCTTGAATTCTTTTTCTCGTTTATTTTATAATATCCGCTTTGTGGCGATATCTGTCAAGATAATTCTTTGGCGGCGGCAGATCACCAAGCTTAGGGATGGCAAAACAGAAATTTCTTGACAGATTAAACGGTTATCGAATACTGAAGCATATATCGTTTATGTAAGGAGAAAGCGTTTGCCATGCAAAAGAAGATGAAGCTCAGACTGCCGCCCGAGATGAAGGTCAAAGAAAAGGATATCATCCAAGCAGCAGCTATACTCTTTCAGCGCTACGGTTTCCAGCGCGTGAGCGTGGAGGAGATCTGCCGTTTTGCCGGGGCCAGCAAAGCCACATTTTACAAGTATTTCCGCGGCAAGGAAGGGATCGTGAGGAGCTTTTTAGCAATCGTCTTTGACGATATCTGGCAGGATACTTTTGGGCTCTTGCACTCCGAGATTGATCTCAAAGAAAAGATGAAGCGGATCATCACCATGAAGCAGGATTTTATCTCGCGTCTGGGAGTAGAGATCGTGCAGGGGATCTTTGAGTATGCTCCGGCAAAGGCGTATTATAGCGAGATTTCGCAGAAGAGCATGCAGGATTTTCGGGACTTCATAATCGCAGAACAAAAATCTCACAAGATCAATCCATCCTTGAATGTGGATCTGATCATCGCTGTTCTCAGAGAACTGGGCAGAATCTTTGAAGAGGGCCGCCTTGAGGGAGTCTGCGGGGATTTCAACGAGCTTGTGGGGCAGGTCAATCAGCTCTTTATCTTTGGTCTTGTGGGAGACAGAGTATGAGGATCTTGCTCTTGATTTGGCTCTTACTCGGCTGCCTTTCTCTATCGGCGATTGAGACCAAAAACCGCTTTAGCTCATATGCCGATCTGGGAGAGGATGAGCAATATCTGGGGCTGGATTGGGCGCTGGAGCTATATGGAAGTCGGGACTTTGGCGGTCTGTACTTCTCGGGAGAATACTCCCTGTATTCACGCTATCAGAGCAAGTGGGAAGAGGGGCATGCGGCGATCTTGGATCTGAAGAGCTATCGCTATTATCTAAACGCTGCAGATACCCAATCTCAGCTGCGCATCGGCATGCAGCACATTAGTTTCGGACCCGCAAAAGCGCTCAGGCCGCTGATGTGGTTTGATCGCGTGGATCCCCTTGATCCCTATCAGGTGACTGAAGGGGTGGAAGCTGCGCTCTTTAGGCATCATTGGCTTAATGGCGCCAATCTTTGGCTTTGGGGAGTATTGGGAAGTGCCGATACCAAAGGAAATGAAATTGTCGGCGGGAAAAAGAACAAACCGGAATTGGGCGGAAGAATCCAATATCCCAGCCCTATCGGTGATGCTGCGCTTAGTTTTCACTCACGGGATTCTGCCTTGGGCAGAGAATATCGCTTGGGAGCTGATCTCAGAATGGACTATGCTTTGGGATGGTGGTTGGAAGGCTCTGCTTCGCGCTTTGAAGGCATCCCCGGGGCTCTGAGCTTGAGCGCCCTTGGGAGCATCGGGGCGGACTATGTGTTAAGCGTGGGCAATGGCCTTGCTATCACTGCTGAAAGCATGATCCTGGCAATCTCAGAAGAAGATATGCATAGCATCAGGTATGAAGAGCTTAGCGCTGCTGTGATCTTGGACTATCCGATCGGGCTTTTGGATAGCCTGCGTTTTTTGGGAAGCTATGCCCTCGAAGCGGAAACCGGCAGCATACAGGGAGCATGGCGCAGGACATATGACTATCTGGCGCTGGATCTGGGAGTAAATCACTCCAAGCCCAAGGGAGGCTCCGTAAACATTATGATAAGTGTGATTTATTAAGAGGAAAAGATGAAGGAATCTATCGTTAAGATCAGAAACATGGGCAAGGCCTTCCCCACCGGAGAAGGTGACTTTTGGGCACTGCAGAATATCAATCTGGACTTTGAGCGGGGCGAATTTAGCGGCATCGTCGGACCCAGCGGAAGCGGCAAGACCACGCTGCTGAACATCATCGGATCCCTGGACAAGCCCAGCCTCGGCGATGTCGAGGTGCTCGGGCAGAAGATCCAAACGCTCAACCAGAAGAAATCCAGCATCCTGCGTGCCAAACACATCGGCTTTATCTTCCAGACTTACAACCTCCTTCCGGTCTATAACGTCTATGAAAATGTGGAGTTTCCGCTGCTGCTGCTCAAGATGGACGCAGCCAAGCGCGAGCGGATGGTCAAGGATGCGATCGAATGGGTAGGTCTCACTGACAAGATAAAAAGCCGCCCAAATCAGCTTTCCGGAGGTCAGTGTCAGAGAGTGGCAATCGCCCGAGCAATGGTTAAAAAGCCCGATCTGGTCTTGGCGGATGAGCCTACAGCCAATCTGGACTCGGAGAATTCCTACAAGATCCTGGATACCATGCTCAAGCTTTCTGAAGATCTCGGAACGACCTTCATCTTCAGCACGCATGATCAAAAGGTGATCTCCTATCTCAAACGCATAATCAAGCTAACCGACGGTGAGGTGAGCTCAGATGATACTCAGACTGGCGTTTAGAAACATTGTCGGCAATGGCTATAGAAGCCTGATCAATGTCCTGATCTTGGCGATCGTGCTCATCATCATGGTCTGGATGCAGGCTATGTATCATAGCTGGACGCGATTGGCCTTGATCCAACAAACAGATTGGGAATATGGCAAGGGGCTCCTAAGATCAAAGCTTTATGACCCCTATGATTCATATACGTGGGAGGATTCTGCCGTGAGGGAACCCGAGCAACTGAAGTCCGCAATCCAAGGCGGTGACCTGGTGCCGATCCTCATCTCCCCGGCAAGCATCTATCCCAAAGGGCGCATGATGCCTGCCGTGCTAAGAGGCATCCCCCATGATCAGGATGTCTTAAGATTGCCTGTTTCAGGGCTCAAAGCGCAAGGAAAGGATATCATCCCCGTCCTCATCGGGCAGAATATGGCACAAAGCAGCAGGCTGGAAAAAGGCGACATCTTCAGCATTAGGATCAAAGACAGCAGTGGAGTCTTCAATGCCCTTGATGCTGAGGTTTCGGATGTCATCCACATCCCGGCGGCTTCTGCTGATATGTCGTCCGTGTGGTTGGATCTGGAAGCTCTGCGCGAAGTCAAAGCGTCAGAAAGCCTCGTCACATACTTCGTCATGGGAGATGCCCGATATGCCGATCACGAGTATGAGAACTTTCGGCATATCCCAAAGTCAGAGTACTTTGCGGATTTCTATGAGATGCTTGCAACGGAGCGGGTGCAGCAAGCCATCACATATGCTCTCTTGATCTTCCTGGCGATGATCGCGGTCTTTGACACCCAAGCCTTGGCTGTGTTCAAGCGTCGCAAAGAGATCGGGACACTGGCGTCTTTGGGGCTTACAAAGGGCAAGATCTCCTTGCTTTTTACATTGGAAGGCATCCATTATCTGCTGTTTGCGGCGATAGCAGGGGCCATCTTGGGCTTCCCGCTATTCTGGTATTTTGCCCAATATGGGTTCCAGATCCCAAAAGGCTATGAAGATTTTGGCATCCAAGGCTTTACTGAGCCCATCTACTTCGTTTATCCCATGGGAGAAATCATCGGTCTCTTCCTGCTGGTCTTGTGTTTCACCGCTCTTTTCAGTTGGCTGCCCACTCGCAAGATCACCAAGCTGAGCCCGGTTGACGCCCTTCGGGGAAAGGTGGATTGAGATGTTTAGTTTCATCATCAAAGGGATCTTTCGGGATCGTCATCGTTGGCTGTTCCCGCTCTCGGTCATCATAGTATCGGTGGCGATATTGGTATTCGCCTTTTCATTCATGGATGGTTTTATGATGAGCTTCGTCCGGCAAACCGCCAGATTCGATACCGGACACGTGAAAGTGGTCAGCAGAGCTTATTCTGAGATGCTGAATCAAAAGCCACACGATCTAGCGCTTTTGGATATCAAGGATTTGCTTGAGGACTGGAGGGCCGAATATCCGCAAGTGACCTTTGTAGAACGCATCAATTTTGGTGCGTTGATAGATGTCCCGGACGACGAGGGCAAGACCCTGATGCAGGCTGACGCCATCGTCTTTGCCATTGATCTCGATCCAGCCGGTGACGACTATCATAGGATGCAGATCGATCGCGCGCTCGCCCAAGGAAGAGCTCCCCGGCATAGCGAGGAGATCCTCATCAGTGACATCGCTTTTGAAAACCTCAATCTAAAGCTGGATGATGAGATCACCCTGCTCAGCTCAACCGTGTTTGGCTCGATGACCATGCAAAACTTCCGCATCAGTGGAGTCGTGAAGTTTGGCATCCAAACCTTGGATAAAGGAGCCCTGATCATGGATCTTGATGCTGCTCGCCCGATGCTGGACATGGCGGGTGGTGCCGGTGAGATTCTGGGTTTCTTCACCGACAATCGCTTTGATACCACTAGGGCAACAAGCCTCGCCAGAAACTTCAACCAACGCTACACAGATGTCGATGATGAGTTTTCCCCGGTCATGCTTTCCATGGCAAAACAGGGCAACACAGGCTACATGCTGCAGGTCATGGATTATGGAACACTATGGATGTCCATGTCATTTGTCATCATCTTGGGCATAGTTCTGTGGAATTCAGGCTTGATGAACGGAATCCGGCGTTATGGAGAGTTTGGCCTCAGACTCGCCATCGGTGAAAGCAAGCGCCAAGTCTATTTTAGATTGCTCTCAGAGGCTCTCATCATCGGATTCATCGGCTCGCTCATCGGAGTAAGCATTGGCGCCCTAATCAGCAAGAACTTCGTGATGGACATGAGCGTGTACCAAAAAAGCTCATCGATCCTCACCGAAAACCTGCTTTCCACCACCATGAGCATGAAGGTGGTCTGGGTGGGATTTTTCACAGGCCTTCTCTCCAGCGTGCTCGGAGCATCCTTGGCGGGGATAGCCGTCTTTAACAGACAAACATCACAACTCTTTAAGGAGCTGGAAACATGAAGCACATCGCATTATTGATCGCAATCCTGATCTCGATTCCGCTAGCAGCCACTACACCTTCTGCCGACACGATCCTTCAGGAAATGGACAAAAACATGATCACCAACAGCAGCAAAGCCACGACACGTATGGTCGTTCATTCCCGCCGTGCTTCCCGCAGCATGGAAGCCATCAGCTATTCGATGGGCAATGAAAAAGCCTTCACGGAGTATCTGGCTCCCCCTCGTGAAAGAGGCACGAAGATGTTGAAACTGGGAAATGACCTTTGGATATATGACCCTTCTTCAGACAGGACCATCCAGATCTCCGGCAATATGCTCAAACAATCCGTGATGGGCAGCGATCTCTCTTATGAAGACATGATGGAGGAGACATCCTACACAGAGAGCTACTCCGCCAAGATCCTCGAATCCGTCACCTATGAAGGAAGAGAAGCATGGATCCTTGAGCTGGAAGCTACAAGTGAAAACGTGAGCTATCAGCGCCGCAAAACCTGGGTGGACAAAGAGCGCTATGTCCCTCTCTATGAGGAGTGGTATGCCAAAAGCGGCAAACTTCTAAAGACCTTCACCGCCTCCGAATATCAAAAGATATCGGGGCGCTGGCAACCGATGAAGATCCTCTTCAAAGACGAGCTCAAAGAAGGCAAGGGCACCGAGTATATCATAGACTCGCTGGAGCTCGATATCCGGATCCCGGAGCATATCTTCAGCCGAGCCAGTCTACGCAAATGATCGCAATCATCGGTGGAGGTCCTGCTGCCATCGGAGCAGCGCTGGCATGCCGAGAACGCGCGGTTATCCTGGAGCGTAATGAATACTGCGGCAAGAAGCTGCTTATCTCCGGAGCGGGACAATGCAACTTCACAAACTCCCTATCTTCAGAAGCCTTTTTAGCGCGCTTGGGGGAGTTTCGGAATTGGCTCAAGCCCGCCTTTTACGCGCTTGACAATCGTGCTCTTATGCGGATAGTGGAAGATAGCGGTTGCCCGTTCCAGATCCGCGATGATGGCAAAGTCTTTCCCAAGAGCCTAAGCGCCCAAGATCTTCGTGATAGCCTGATAAAGCATATTGTTCAGGCAGGAACGAAGATCTCATATGAATCCCAAGTCACCCGGATCATCCCCGCAGAAGAGGGCTTTGAGATCAGGATCAAGGGACAAAGCTCCCTTAGGGCAGACAAGGTCATAGTTTGCAGCGGAGGCGCTGCTTGGCCACAGACGGGCAGCGACGGCTCCTCCTACGAGTTTGCGCGCAGTCTCGGCATTGAGGTGATCCCACCCGCTCCCGCACTGGCTTCCGTCACCATCGAGGATTATTCTGCGTTTCGAAGCTGTGCGGGCATCGCAATCAGAGCAGTAGGCGTCGCCCATGAGAAGAAGCGCCTAAAAGGTGACCTGCTGTTCACCCACACCGGCCTCAGCGGACCTGTGATCTTGGACAATTCATATCGCATGACTGCCGGGGATAAGCTCCGGATTAGTATTGCGGATAGCTCAGATCTATTGCGCCTGATACAGGAGCATCCCAAAAAACAGCTCCGGAAGATCGTCCCTACTTTGGGCTTACCACAAAGCCTCAGCTGCGCCATCCTAGACTATCTTGGGATTCCCAAAGATAGCCTTGCCGCGGATTTTCGTGCTTCGGACAGACATCGCCTATGCAGTGCTCTAGATGCCCTAGATCTTCGCATCAAGAGCATCCAAGACATCCGCACGTCGATGTCGGATTTTGGCGGTGTGTCTCTGAAGGAAGTCTCTTCCAAAAGCATGGAATCAAAAAAGATTCCTGGTCTTTTTTTTGCCGGAGAGAGCTTAGCTTACTCCTTGCCAACAGGAGGATTTAGCATACAGATGGCATTCAGCACGGGGTATATGGCAGGCAGAAAAGCAATGAATACTATTTGATTTTCATTCCAAACGAGTTATCCTGTATGAATATAAGTGTGATGAGGAGAGACTCGTGATAAAACTACCAGCTTTTACCCTAAAGGCGATGATCCAAAATACCATCGCAAAGCACCCAACCAGACCCGCCCTTTCAATGGTTGATGGCGACGCCATCACCTACGCACAGCTGTCTTTGGATATTATGGAAGTAATCGCATTGCTCAAGGAGCATGGCGTAAGAAAAGGTGACCGAGTAGCCCTGCTTTCCCAAAACATGCCACATTGGGGTGTCGCGTATCTGGCGATTACGTCCATGGGAGCGATAGTGGTGCCGATCTTGGTAGATTTTCACCTGAATGAGATCCTACAGATCATCAAACACAGCGGAGCAAAGGCTGTCTTTGTGTCCAATGCTCATTATGAGAAGATTGCCTATAGCGACTTGGAGCCTTTCCCCCAGCTCTTCATTCTGGACGATCTGAGCCCGATCGAAGCCCGCCTTCCCAAAGACAAGCTTTCTGAGTATATCGACGAGAGAAAAACCGCATGGAAAAGAGCGCGCAACAAAGCTTTGGAAGCCGTTGGCTTGATGGATACTGAGCCGGAAGAAGAAGATATCGCTGCCATCATCTACACTTCCGGAACCACCGGAAGCTCCAAGGGAGTGATGCTTACTCACAGAAACCTTGTAAAAGACGCTTGGCTGACTCTGCATATCCAAAATGTCGATGATCAAGACCGCCTAATCTCTGTGCTTCCCCTTTCACACACCTATGAATGCACGATCGGCTTCCTGATCCCGATGATGACAGGAGCCTGCGTATACTATCTGGACAAGCCTCCTACAGCTCGCATCTTGATCCCCGCCATGCAAAAGATACGTCCCACGATGATCCTCACCGTTCCGCTCATCATCGAGAAGATCTTCAAACTGCAGATTTATCCTCAGCTTACAAAGAACCTGATAATGCGCGAGATGTATAAGCTGCCGCCCATGCGCAAAGCGCTTCACAAGGTAGCCGGCAAAAAGCTGATGAAGACCTTTGGCGGAGCCCTGCATTTCTATGGGATCGGTGGCGCTTTGCTTTCCCATGATGTCGAGCGTTTTCTTTTTGAAGCAGGTTTCCCCTATGCCATAGGCTACGGCTTGACCGAGACCTCTCCCCTCATCGCAGGGTGCGCACCGGCAGTCGTCAAATTCCGCTCCACGGGCACAGTCCTGCCTGAGCTGGATGTCCGCATTGCTGATCCCGATCCCAAGACAGGCATCGGAGAGATCCAGATCAAAGGTCCGACCGTCATGAAAGGCTATTTCAAGGATAAGGAGCGCACTGCGCAAAGCTTCACAAAAGACGGATATTTCAAGACCGGAGATCTCGGCAAACTCACCAAGCAGAACTATCTTTACATCAAGGGACGCATCAAAAACGTGATCATCGGTCCCAATGGCGACAACATCTATGCCGAAGAAGTGGAAGCAAAGCTCAATGAAGCCGAGACAGTGCTCGAATCCATGGTTTATGAAAACGCCGGGCACATCGTAGCCAGAGTATTCTTGAACTATGAGATCCTGGATACTCAACACAATATATCAAAGCTCAGCAGTGTGCAGACCGAAAAGTTTATCGAAAAACACCTTCTGGATTTACGCAGCTTCCTAAATGCCAATGTCGCATCGTTTTCCAAGGTACACAAGATCATAGAGCAAAAAGAACCGTTTGAAAAAACACCAACTCAAAAGATAAAAAGATTCCTATATCAATAAATGGAGTAATGAACAATGATACTAAACACCATATTGGAGCACTTAGAGCAATTCGCTCCACCGGAATTGGCTCAGGATTGGGACAATGTCGGTCTTCTGATTGGTGAAAAATCCCGCAAGATAAAAAGCGTCCTGATCAGTCTGGACGCGAGTGAAAATGCCGTGGAATATGCCAAAAGCAAAGGACATGACCTCATCCTCACCCACCACCCCCTCATCTTCCATCCACTAAAAAGCATCACAAACCCCGTGATCCTAAACATGATAGAATCCCATATTTCCCTGATCAGCATGCACACAAATTTTGACGCTGCAATCGGGGGAGTCAATCACGCCCTTGCCGAAGAGCTGGATCTCGAAGTCGATAGACACTTGGGAGATCCCGAAGCCAAAGACATCGGCTTGATCTGCATCTCAAAAACTCCGATCAAAATCAAAGACCTGGCTGACTTCACTAAAGAACGTCTCGGCTCAAAATATATCAAGCTATGGACTGCAGGTCTTGATGTAAACAGACAGGTCTCTCGCATCGCGATCTGCGGCGGATCCGGCGGAAGTGCACTTCCTCTGGCCCAAGAATATGCAGACATCCTGATCACCGGCGATGTCTCCTATCACAACTTCCTGGACAGCAAAATCCCGATCATCGACGCAGGACATTTCTACACCGAATATCCGGCACTGAAAAAGCTCAAAGATAGCCTTGAGACCTTTGGAATAAAAAACGAAATCATGCCTATTGAGCTTCATGAATGGAGACAAAATATCATCTACGTATGATCGTTGATGGAAAAACACACTCAATAAGATAAAAAGCGCTGGATTCAGCGCTTTTTTCTTGACAAGATCACCACAAGATACCGATAATGAAACTAATACTTCTGTGGAGGAAGAAATGAAACACGCGTTTAGAATAGTTTTGATATTGATGCTCGTCTTCGTCCTTGCGTCTTGCGACAAAGATAGCAGCGACAATAAACCTGCAGAAACCTCACAAGCACTTGCAACCTACTGGACTAGTCAAACCAATCTCACAGAAAGTCTTGAGACTCGTGATGAGACTATGGATTCCATCCAAGAGAGAATTATCGGCTTGGGAGATAATAAATCCAAAAACGCCATCGAAGAAATCGACGCTTTGGTAAACGGCTATATCGCTCAAAGCAATGAAGCAGCCGGATTCTTCGATGAGATGCGTCGCCTTGAAGACAATATCCGCCCCTATGGAGACGACAAAAACATCTTCGGTGATATTGCCAGGGGTGTCTACAACAAAGCCTCCGGAGCCGTCATATCAAGCGGCAGAATGGTGCGCTCCGGTTGGCGCGTGCTCAGCGGAAGACAAAGCCTCAGACAGGTGCTCAATGATCCCGAATCCGGAATCCCGATCGTATCCAGCTTTGCCGCAGATCTTCAGCGCCACAATGCTCAACGTGATGCCGCAATCCGCCAGGCTATTCTGGAAAACAACAGTCAGGATGGCTGGGTGCCGATCAGCTCACTACCCGGCAATACTCCTGAAGAAAAAGCAAATGCCTATCTCAATCTTTCTGACGAAGATCCCCTTAAAATGGGTACTCGCCGTGACGTGATGTTTTGGGATGCTGATGAAAGGACTCGCACTGCAAACACTGCCAGAAAACTCGGGGAGACCGGCGTCAAGATCGTAGCCGATTCATATGGCGGAGGAGCCGGAGAATGGACCAATGAGGTTCTCAATCAACACATGAGCCAAGGTCAAGATCCATCTGACAAAGGCAGCATGGAGATCAAGGTCCGCAGCACAGATAGCGGCAACCCGCCGGTTGAACAGCCCAAAATCGTCATCATCGACAAAGTAAATACTCCCGATAGCGACCCCAGAGTCACCGTCTTTGTCAACGCGCCGGAGACCTTGGTAGCTGAGCTTCCCACTGGAGATTACAATATCATCGCCTCGGCAGAAGAGTTTATCCGCAATGTCGAAGGTGCATTCACGGTCGCCTACCAAGAAGTGCGCGAGCAGGTCAACACTCTCCTCAAGCTCGCAGAAAATGCCATCATCATCGAGGGCATCACCGCTGATAGCGAAGTCGTCTCCACAGGCAGCACCGTGGGGATCAATCTCAGCTGCGTCAGCACTCTCGGTCAAGATCTCAGCTTTGAGTGGAGCATCACCGGTGGCGAATATGGCAGTATGAACAAGAATCGAAACCGCCTCAGCTTCGTTCCCCAAAGTGAAGGGGACTTCACCATCAATGTGGAAGTCACAGATTCATTTAACAACACAAGAAATACCTCCATCACCATCTCTGCCATCGATGCCAGCATCAGCTTTGTCGAATATGCTATCACAGCAGAAGATATCGATGACGACATGCTCAACCCGGGTGAATTGGCCACTGTGAGATTACACATCTCAAACACCGGCTCAACAGACCTGGTGGGCACCACTGATCTCATCGGTATGGGCGGAGTCTTGGTAGGCTTTAACCAAAACACTGCCGAGATTCCCATCGGCGAAACAGCGCAATTCCTTGCAAATATTCAGCTCCCGGCAACATTCTCTTCTTCTAATGCTGATCTGGAGTTTCGCTATCTTGTGGAGGATCAAGCCGGAAACCCGGTCATAATGAGCCTGCCCATCTCAATCCCCGTGGACTTTTATGTTGAGATCAATCCAATCCAGACCCCTGTGGAAGATCGCGTGCTCACCGTGCGTGGAAGAGTGGCAAATCCTCAGCTCACCAGAGCCAGCATGATCGTGGATGGAGATGTTCAGCAAGCCTATGAGATGGAGCTCTATAATGGCTATTTCCAACAAAACATAGTGGTCGGCAGCTCATATGATGAGCAGGAGCACACAGTCGAAGTCACCGCCATCTCCGGTAGCCTGGAAGCAACTGCCTCTCAGACTTTCACCTCCCAGATCCCGCCCACGGCTCTGCGCGTAACCCTCACTTGGGATACAAGCGGCACCGACGTCGATCTCTGGGTCACTGATCCAAATGGAGAAAGATGCTACTATGCAAATTCCACTACTGCCAGTGGGCTGACCCTAGATTTTGATGACACAGATGGCTTTGGCCCCGAAAATATCACCACGACAAACATCATCCCGGGTGACTACCTCGTGCAAGTGCATTATTATAGCGACCATGATTATGAAAATGCCATCAGCACAAATGCTACGGTCGTGATTCGCATCAATGAAGGCAGCCCAGACGAAACGGTCAACAACTATTATGGCTTCCTCTACGACACAGGAGACCTCTGGACGGTGACAACCCTCACCTTTGATGGCAACACCTGGAGACTCAAAGAGAGAAATCAAAAAACTATCCAAGAATCCGCTGAACTACCGGAAAAGTAGAACACTCCATAGTCCTGATGCTCCTAGTGACCCCTTGCTCCTTGGGGTCACTTTTTTTGTGTCAGACTAGGAATTTTAGCTTCGTAAGTGCTTGGAAAATATGGCGTGCCCACGCCTTGCTCACCGGTCGCTCACCGGTCGAGCGTGCAAGCGGTGAGAAAATAAAGACTTACAGCTTTGTAAACTGCGTCCACGACCGGAGTTTTGCTCGATCTTTTCTTTGCGCTTGAAAATCTGTTCTAAGAGCTATCTTCTGATGTCGCAAGAATGAATCTGGATCCGGATATATCCTATTGACAGTCCTGCGTTATTGGCTTAAATTATCTTAAAAAGCACGTGAGGATATATATGAAGCTGACGATTTGGAGCTGGAACGTAAACGGTCTCAGAGCCATCCTAAAAAAAGACTTTTTGCAAACCATTATTGACGAAGATCCGGACATCTTGGGGATGCAAGAAACTAAGCTACAAAAGCATCAGATTCCAGACGAGATAGAGATTCTGAAAGACTATCACAGATATTGGTCACATGCTCTACGCAAGGGCTATTCCGGCACGGCTCTGTTTAGCAAAATCAAACCGATCGGATTTGAAGACTATTTCGGGGTGGAGGAATTTGACACAGAAGGCAGGATAAACATTGCCGAATATGAGGATTTCTATCTCTTTAACATCTACTTTCCCAATGGGGCTATGAGCGATGAGAGGCTGGATTATAAACTGAGGTTTTATGACAAGGCATTTGAAGTGATGCAATCTAAAAGAGCTACCGGGAAAGCCGTCTTTGTGGCAGGTGACTATAATACTGCCCACAAAGAGATTGACCTTGCAAGACCCAAGGACAACGAGAAGATATCAGGATTTTTGCCCATCGAACGCGCCTGGCTGGATAAGCTCGTGGAGCATGGATGGGTGGATACTTTCAGGGATTTTGAGTCTGCAGGCGAGCACTACTCGTGGTGGAGTTATCGCACAGCAGCCCGAGCCCGAAATATCGGCTGGAGGATTGACTACTTTTTCGTAGACAAAGAGCATCGAAATTGGGTTCACAATGCCGGCATCCGCCAAGATATCATGGGCTCGGATCACTGCCCTGTATTCGTGGAGATTATCTTGCCTTAAGGACTATTCCTTCCGGATAGTAGCTGCCTTTGTATCCAAAGCACAGACGATAGTCTCCCCTACCTGCCAAAAACGGCACCAAAAGGGAAAACATGCCTTTGTCCTGCCAATCAATCTTCAGAGGTTGAGCGCCGACCATCTCCTGTTCATCCGAGATCTGATATGTCTTTTCCGGATCCGGGTAGATCAGGGTGCAGGTCAGATCTTTGGCGGGCTCTGTGCCAAGATATTCAAATGAGATCCGATAGATCCGCTGTTGATCCAAAGATGTGGGCAGATTTGAGCGCAGCTTCACCAGTGGAGCTGCAAAGTTTTGAGTGGCATACATAGTGTTGCCGGTCAGCACAATCCCCACTCCCAGATGACTATACTCCGGATTTAGGATGTTTGCGCGATGACCGGGTGAGCTCATCCAGCCGCTCACCAGCTCCTGAGGGCTAAAGGTGCCCGTATGGCTATTGAATTTGCCAAGATTCTCACCGATTGAGATGACTATCAGCTCGGGATAATATCTTTTTTGACGGCCGGAGACTTCATCACCGAGATGATCTTTGTGTGAAAAATAGTTGAACCTATCCATATGACTTGAGTGGATGCGAGCCAGATCTGCCAATCCGTTTTCATAGTTTAAGGCGTTAAGTGAGTGATTTCTGCGCTCAATATTGGTCAGCCTAAAGACCTCATGTTCAAATTCCCGAATCGTCATGCCCCACATTGGCAAAACGAGCCCACACAACACCAAAATACATATCAATCTGATTGTTTGCTTCATAAGCAAATCCTCCTTTTATTAAAATCTATATGTTAGTCCTATTGTTTCTTCTTCAAATCTCAGATGTAATCTTGCCTTTTCATCGGCAAAATCCGCCAAATGTGCGTCTACATAAGCGTCGATCATGCTCAACGCCGCCGTGATCCCAATCCACCAGATATTGCTGGTGCGCCTCTCTTTGTATTCATCGACACGCTCAGAATAGAGCTGTGCCAAAAAGGGGTCGGGAGTATCAGCTGCTTTTTTGCGATATTCATCCACCTTGCCATCATGATGGATAGTGCTTCCGATGAGGAATCCCTGAGTAGCTATCACCAAAGCTGCTTTGGTATAGGCTTTGTTGTGGATCTGCCCGCCGCCGGGTATGAAGGCTGAATACAACATAGCTTTGGTAGGGCTTGCAGCCAAAACAGTGAACCCGGACATCAGCAGTATTATCAGAAGCTTCTTCAAAATCCCTTCTCGTATTTTCATTTTTGCACATTGGAAATGGGATCCTTATATGTGTCAAGCAGAAAAGATCGCCCGGATCCCACCGAGTACCACGCAGGCGAACACGCCGCCAGATTCAGGCTAAAATCATTGGCAGCAAAGCCCAGCAAAAAAGATCCGTCAAAAAACTTCTCTAGCATTGATCATGAGATTCACCGAATCCTCGCCAAAGCCGAGATCGGCACGAAGATTGAGCCGTTCTTTGGGGAGGATCGAAAAACGCAGCCCCGCTCCCAAGGACCAATGCGTCTCATCCAGTCGCAGGGTTTTGGGATCATCAGAGACCTGCCCCAGCTCCGCAAAAAGCACATAACCCAATCTCTGAGAATAGGCTCCATCAAAAGGAAAGTGGCGATGCTCAATGCGTTGGCTGATACGACATAGATCTATGAAGCGTTTGCTGTCAAAAGCACGAAGCCTATCTCCCAATTCTGCATATAAGAAGACCGGGCTTCCGCTGCTTTGGATCTGTATGTCAGCCTGCGTGGCAAGCACTTGTTTGGGGAAAAGAGAATGGAAGTAGCGGATGTCCAGTATGGAGCTTTGGAACTTGTAGTCTCCACCAAGGGATGGATCGTGCCAGAGCTGTTTGGCCTCAAGTTTCATGCCGCTTTCTGGGTAGTATGATTCATCTGTCGTATCCAGCTTGATGCCTATGCCCCATCCCAGAAATGTGCCGGCTTCGACTCCCGGAAGGTCAATATTCTCAAGGATGCCGCCGCTTTGCTTTGAGGCAAACTTGTGATATCCGATGTGGCTGAGCGCCATGACGCTAAGCTTCTCAGAAAGCCGCTTGCGCAAAGCCATCTCTGAGGAGTATTGCCGGGAAACATAATCCTCAGAGAGATCTGCATCAGTCGAATTTCCGATTCCATAGAAATCTCCCGGCCAATCCTCAAACTGGAGACTGGCTTCCACAGACCAATCATCGAGGCGCAATCTGGGAATCAAAGCTATCACAAACTGTCTGTTTTGGGAATAGATGGTATTCGCCAGAAGGTCGATATTCTTGGGTGTGGAGGCGTCATCCGCAAAATTATAGCGCAAAAAGCTGAACGCTCCCGCCATAAGCCTTGTCTCAGAAGTGTATGCCGCATATGGATATGCCGAAAAACTTATCTCTGCGTTTGCCGACAAGCAGCCCAAAAGCATTAGTGCCAAGAAGATGTATCTCACATGTTTTCCTTTGAATCTTTGAGTCATATTTCTAAGCACCAATCTTTTGGGAGCAGGGATTTTTGCAAGGCTTTTTGCTACAACCACTTTCTACGCCGGAAAAGGAAGATCATTCCACAGACTATCAAGAGCATCAAGATCAAAGCCCCAAAGTAGGCATAGCGATAGTGTAGCTCCGGCATGTAATCAAAATTCATGCCATAGATCCCGGCAATGAAGGTGAGCGGGATGAAGATGGTGGCGATGATGGTCAGCACCTTCATGATCTCATTCATGCGGTGTGAGACACTATTCATGTACAAATCCACCAAGCCCGACACTGTATCCCGATAGCCCTCGATCCCTTCCACTACGCGGATCGTGTGGTCATAGAGATCAGCCAGATAGACTCCCAGCTCCGGGCTGATCAAAGGCTCGCTCAAGCGCTCCATCTTCGAGCAGATCTCTCGCATCGGATATATGCTGCGTCTGAGCTCGAGCATCTTTTTGCGGGATTGATAGATCTTGCCCAAGCTTTCTTTCTGCGGGCTTTCCAGAAGTTCCGTTTCAATCTGCGTGATGTCTTCGCCAAAGCCTTCCAGCAACACAAAATAGTAGTCAACGATGGAATCTAAAAGAGCATACAGCAGATAGTCCACACCCTTTTTGCGGATGGGAGCTTTGTCGTCATTTAGCCGCTTGCGGACATGGCTAAAGGTATCTCCACTCTGCTCTTGAAAGCTTACAAGGAGACGATCCTTGAGCACAAAACTCACTTGCTCAAACTCACTGGTTTCGCCGGATATCATTCGCAAAATCAGATGTAGGTGCTCGGCATATTCTTCGAGCTTGGGTCGTTGATTGACACTGGTGATGTCCTCTTTGCTGAGCTTGTGCATGCCCAAAAATCCGCTGATCTCTTCTATCAGCTCCAGATCATGCAAGCCATCAATGTTTAGCCATGAGATGCCGTCAAATTCTTGGATCAGACGGATCGCTTCCTTGGAGCTTGTGGGTTCTGTCTTAATCAGGGCGTGCTCGTTATACTGAATGAGAAACAGCTCCACTTGGTTCATCTTTTGGGTTCCGGTAAAAACTAATGTGCCCGGGGCAAGCCCCAGCTTCGAGATGCTTTGCTCTCGGCTCATTTCCACCTCCATCTTGTTTCATGAAGATAGTATAACACATTTACTAATCCAAGAAAAGCCGCAAAAGCACAGCCAATCTTGCCTCTTCACACATCAAATCAGAATCATCAGCCGATGCATGAGACATTGCTCGTGAAAATTTCTTTTTGCCATGAGCGACTTGAGACGATATAATATACTTGTATGGATTTTATCCCCGTTTGGATTATAGCATTTTTATCTTTTCATTAGACCTAAAATTTTTTTTAACAGGAGTACAGAATGAGATTAGCCAAAAGCTTGATGATTCTGCTGTTGCTAATTGGTTTCAGTAGAGTTGCCTCAGCAAGAAACCCTATGCTCATGCCCGATGGAGAAAGCCCGGTAGTCAAGGTGGTTAGAGACGTCCGCGAAGCAGTGGTGCAAATCAAGGTGGAATCCACCGTGAGTGTTCGCAGCAATCGCAATCCCTTCTTTGATGATGACTTTTTCCGTTTCTTCTTCCCCTCTCCCCAGACCCAACAGCGCCCTGTGACCTCCATGGGAAGTGGCTTTGTGTATGAATACAACGAGGCCAATCGTGAGGCCTTTATCATGACGAACAATCACGTGGCAGAACGTGGGCGTGAAGGCACCATCACCGTGACCATGGCAGACAAGAAGATCTACACAGCAGAGGTTGTGGGTTTGGACGCAAACACCGATGTGGCGGTCATTAAGATCAAGCTCGACGAGGATGATAGCGTGACAGTGGCGCCTCTAGGAGATTCTTCGAGCCTTGAGATCGGTGAGTGGGCAATCGCCATTGGCAATCCCTTCGCGGAAGGTCTGGATCGCACAGTCACTCTGGGAGTCGTCTCAGCTCTGGGTAGATATGGCGTGATCCAAGGCAATAACTCACCCTTGTACCAAGACTTCATCCAGACGGATGCGGCGATCAATCCCGGCAATAGCGGAGGACCGCTGCTCAATATCCAAGGCGAAGTCATCGGCATCAATACTGCCATTGCCAGCACAAGTGGGGGCAATATCGGCATTGGTTTTGCGATTCCGATCAATCTTGCCAAGCGGGTCGTAGAAGACCTCGTGGCAAAAGGCAGAGTGCAGCGTGCATACATCGGCATACTGCCCCAAGAGATTACCGCCGACCTCGTGGAAGCCTTCAATCTCAAGGAAGTGGCAGGCGTGTTGGTGGCCAAGGTAGAGGAAGGAAGTCCCGCGGAACAAGGCGGCTTGCAAGCAGGAGACGTCATCCTAGAGATTGATGGCGAAAAAGTGAGCAATGTAGCTCGCTTTAGGATCGCCGTCGCCACCGCCCGGATCGGGCAACGGGTGCCGGTTCTGATCCTCAGAGACAACGTCGAGATGCGCCTTTCCATCAAGCTGGAATCCTTCCCGGATGATCCTGATGCTGTCAGCGAAGAAGAGAGCAGCCAATCCTCTCTCACCTCCGGAATCTCGGTGGAAGAAATGGACAGTGAAACCGCCAGAAGGATGCGAATAAGCTCTGACAACGGCGTGTTGGTAAGCTCAATCGAGCCAAACTCCCCCGCTTCCCGAGCAGGTCTCCAGCCCGGGATGATCATCCTGCAGGTGGAAGGCAGTCCTGTCGACAGCGTTAATGAATTCACCGAGGCCCTTTCCAGGGCGATCAAGAACATGGAAGAAAGCAATCGCAAGACCATCCGCCTCTATGTCTTGGATAGAAATCAAATGCCGATCTTCATGGTGCTGCGCTTTGAAAGCTGATTCCATCTAAGCTGGACATCCAATCTGTGGCCGGGACATTTCATGCTTCCGGCCTTTTCTTTTTCGCCAAAAACGCTTAAGCTTGTTGACAAAAACGCAAGGAATTGCCAACTAGCTTCATGAAGCCAAATATCGATAAATCAAAGAAACTAGATACTCCGGTGATGTATCTCAAGGGTGTGGGCGAATACCGCAGCAAACTCTTGGCAAAACTGGGAGTGCACACTGTGCTGGATCTGATGGAGCTCTTCCCCAGAACATATCTCAGCCGCACAGTAGACCCCAGCTTAGCAGAGCTGCAAGTGGGCGAGAATGTCGCTTTCACTGCCGAGATATCATGGGTGGATGATCGTCCAAGCTCGACCGGTAAGAAGATCCTGCATGTGGGAGTCAACGACAAAGCCCTGGGGCTTGAGTGTGTATGGTTTCGCTATCCTCCAAACTACCTGCAGATCTTCAAGCCCGGCAAGACCATCTGGCTCAGTGGTACTCTCAGCTCATACAATGACCAGTTGCAGATCAATCACCCGGATTTTGAGGTATTGGACAGCGAGTCTGAGGACAATGACTTTTGGAAGAGCAGGCTTTTGCTTCCGGTCTATCCTCTCACCGAGGGTCTCACGCAGAGCCTGATGCGCAGGTTGATCTATACATGCTTTGAGCAATACGCTTCATATATTGATGAGATTCTGCCGGATTTCCTATTGCAGAAGCACAGCTTCTCTCCCCGCAGAGTCGCGCTTCAGATGATGCACTTTGCGCAGAAGCAGGAGCAGGCAGATCAGATGCGCCGCCGCTTTGCTTATGAGGAATTCTTCTTTTCGCAGATCCTGTGGGCGCGCCACAAAGCTTATCATAGCCAGAACATACACGGCATCACCTTTGAAAACAAGAAGGTGCTGACCTCAGAGCTGAAGAAGAAACTCTGTTTTGATCTCACCGCTGCTCAAAAGCGAGTGATCCGCGAGATCTTTGAGGACATGTGCTCTGCCAGGCAGATGTCCAGGCTCATCCAGGGAGATGTGGGCTCTGGCAAGACGATCGTCACCATCTTTGCCATGCTTCTTGCAGTGGAGAATGGTTACCAAGCAGCCCTGATGGCTCCTACGGAGATCCTGGCAGAGCAGCATTATCAGAATTTTCTTGCTTTCCTCGACGGGATGGGAATCATGATCATCCTCCTCAAAGGCGGCAGCTACAAAGGAAAAGCCGAGCAAAAGAAACAGATCGCAGACGGCAGTGCTCAGATCATCTTGGGCACTCATGCCTTGATCCAAAAAGACGTGGATTTTGCCAAGCTGGGCTTTGTGGCTGTGGATGAGCAGCACCGCTTTGGGGTGGAGCAGCGCGCGATGCTTGCCAATGGTAAATCTCGCCCTGATCTGCTCTATCTTTCCGCAACGCCAATCCCGCGATCTCTGGCGATGACAGTCTATGGAGATCTGCAAGTCAGCCTGATCGATGAGATGCCCCCAAACCGCAAGCCCGTGATCACATACTACCGCTCAGAGCGAAAGCTGGACACCGTCTTTGCAGATGTCGAGAAGGAGCTAAGAAAAGGCAGACAAGCATATTTCGTCTGCCCCTTGGTCGAAGAGAGCGAGAAGCTGGCGCTGCTGGACGCGCAGAGACTCTATGAGCATCTTAGGGACAAAATTTACCGATCTTTCCCCATAGAGCTTCTCCACGGTAGAATGCCAGCCAAAGAAAAGGACGCCATCATGCAACGCTTCAAGTCCGGCGAGATCAAGATCTTGGTCTCCACGACCGTGATCGAGGTGGGCGTGGATGTCGCAAATGCTTCCGTGATGGTGATCGAGCACGCGGAGCGCTTTGGGCTTGCTCAAATGCACCAATTGCGCGGTCGCGTCGGTAGAGGCGCAGATCAGGCATATTGCTTTTTGATCGGCCATCATCCGCTTAGTTCTATGGCTCGTGAAAGACTCAATGTCATGACGCGCAGCACAGACGGCTTTGTGATCGCCGAGAAGGATCTCGAGCTGCGCGGTCCCGGCGAGTTCTTTGGCTATGAGCAGTCCGGGATGCCTCAGTTTCGCTTTGCCAATCTGATCTTAGACCAATCCATCCTTAGTTTAGCTCGAAAGGATGCTTTTGAGATCATCAAAGATGACTACCAATTAATCAAAGCAGAGCACGAAAAACTAAGGATAATTTACTTGTCTAAATACAAGCAAAAAGAGAGCCTTATCCTATACTAGAGCCCTGCTTTTTACAAAAAGCTCTTGACGATATCCGCCCCAATAGGATAGTGAGAAAAACTATGAACCGAGGTGCTCATGAAAAAGCTGATAACATTATTCATGCTGATCATAATCAGCACAGCCGTATTTGCGGATCGGGTCAAATTTGACCCCCACTACTTCCAATCCCGCACTATCATCGGCTGTTTTACTAAGGATGCAATCCCAAATATAGATGGTAAACTTGAATATACAGTCGAAAATGGAATCATCCGCACAGGCATCGAGACCATCGACGCCATCGCTGATAACTACCAAATCGTAGACATCAAACAAGCCCATCCCTATATCACAATGCCTGAATGGAACGACAATGGCTTGTATCTTCAAAACACATACCGCTTCTTCTTGGCTAGCGACGACAATATTGACGATGCAGTATTGGCTCTTCACAAAGACAAAAACCTGATCTACGCAGAGCTTGAAGCGATTAACTATCAGAAGTTTGTCCCGGACGATCCGATGCTTCCCCAACAATATGCTCATCCTCTCTTGCAGAGCTTTGAAGCTTGGGACTACGTGACCGGAAGCCACGACATCATAGTCGCCATCACCGATAGCGGCGTAAAGTGGAACCATCCTGATTTGATGGGCAACATCTGGATCAATCCTGCTGAATCCCCCGGGATGAGCATTGATTGGGAAAATGGATTGATCTTGGGCGGAAACGGCCTGGATGCCGGCGAAGGCGGCGGGAAAGCCGACGACCTAGTGGGCTGGGACTTTGTAGACAACGACAACAATCCCATCCAAAACTATGCTCACAACGACCATGGCACCCACGTCGCAGGCTGCGCCGGAGCGGTCGGCAACAACGGAATCGGTGTGGTTGGAACCTCTCCAAACGTCTCCATCCTAGTATGTAAAGGCGCACCTAGCAATTCCCCATCAACCGGTGTCCAGTATGCCTACGACCAAATGCTCTATTCCGGACAGATCGGAGCTCACATCATCAACGCCAGCTGGGGCGGCCCCGGAAACGGATCATACCCAAACAGCATCGTAAACCACGTCACCGCATTGGGCTCCACCGTCGTAGCCGCCGCAGGCAACGCAAATACTGAGCACACTTCCAGCTATCAAGATTACCCTGCGGATGCAGAAAACGCTTTTAACGTAGCCGCCACAAACCATAATGACATGAAGGCCAACTTCTCCGATTATGGCGAACCCATTGACATCTCAGCGCCCGGAGACAACATCCTTTCCACTATCATTGGCGGAAACGGCTATGCTTCATATGGCGGAACCTCCATGGCGAGCCCGGTGGTTGCAGGGGTGGCAGCTTTGGTCAAATCCCTCCACCCGGAGATGAATTCCCAAAATCTGCGTAACCGCTTAATGTACACAGCCGATCCCATCGACGACATCAATCCCAGCTATGCAGGCTTGCTCGGTGCCGGCAGGATCAACGCCTTTACCGCCACCATGTATGACAAAATCCCAAACATCGAAAAAGATGAATTTAACGTAAATGAACTCATCGGTGACAATGACGGTGTCGCAAATCCCGGAGAAACCGTGACCATGAATATCCGTCTTGCAAACGCAATGACAGGACATGGCGTTCTGTGGATGGATGCAAACGACCTTACTGCTACCATCAGAACTAACTACCCCGGAGTGAGCCTCATCGATTCTGTTTCCACATATGGACAAGGTGGATATCTCTATGCCGGATCCACAGCTTGGAACCAAGAAGAGTTTAAATTCAGCACCATCTCCACGCTCCCTTCAGAGCCGATTCCTTTTGAGCTCGTGATCGCTTCCAATGGCAACCAAACTTATCCCTATCACAAAGTGATCCCCTTCAATGTGGAGCTCTCTTTGGTGCAGCATGGCTGGCCTTTCAACACCGGCGGCGCAGCCTCTTCCTCTCCCGTATTGATCGACCTTGATGGTGACAACTACAAAGAGATCGTCTTTGGAGATCAAGAAGGTAACGTCCATGCTCTTAGCGCCAATGGCGTAACTGAAATCCCCGGATTCCCGCTGGCTCTGGGAGCAAATGTGCTCGGATCCATCGCCCAAGCCAAACTTGTCGATGACGGTAACTACGACTTTGCTGCCAGCTTGGCAAACAACAACATCGTAGCTTTCAATTCCATAGGTGAAATTCTCTTCAGCCAGCCCGCAGGCGGAACTCTTCGCGGCGGTCCGGTGGTCGCCAATCTCTTTAGTGATCAGAGCGCCAAAGTGATCGCAGTGGCTCAAAATGGTACTCTTGTTGTGCTCAATAGCGATGGCAGCGCTGTGCCAAACTTCCCTGCAGCCTTGGGCGGAGCATTCCTCTCATCTCCCGCAGTGGCAGATCTAAATGGCGATGGAAACCTCGAGATTATCGCGTGCAGCCTCACCGGTGCCCTCAATGCCATCAGCCCACTCACCGGCGAAAACATCAGCGGATTCCCGGTCCAACTCAACGGTGGCAGCCAAAACTCCATCACCATCGCCGATATCGATGGAGATTCATATCCTGAGATCCTCGTCGCCACCAGCACTACCGGTCTTTTCTACGGCATCAACCATGACGGCTCAGTAAACTTCCAGAAAACCATCGGTGGACAGATCAAGAGCAGCCCGGTCGTTGCAGACGTAAACAACGACGGCAGCCCCGAGATCATCCTCATCGCTGCCAATGGTGATGTCTACATCATGGATCACACAGCCGCAAATCTCCCGGGAACCCCGATCTCAGTGGGGACATCCGTGGAGTCCAGCCCAGTAGTCGCAAGATTTGACAACGGCTCAAACTACGCCGGAATCATCTTTGGTGATACCAATGGCAAGTTGCACTCCGTGCGCCTTGATGGCACGGAATCACCAAACTTCCCCATCACCCTCAACGGAAACATCAAAGTCTCCGCGGCTTTGGCTGACCTTGATGGCGACGGGGATCTGGATATCGTAGTGCCGGACAATGGCTCCTACTACGTGATCGACATCAAACGCGGTATCGACAGCATTGAATGGGCATGCTTCACCGGAACCTACAACCGCTCCGGAAACGTGGCTCAACCCACTCCGAACATTGACCTTGTCAATCCCATCAAAGATACCATGCTCTATGGCGCATATCCAAACCCATTCAATCCCCAGACTACTCTGAGCTTCAACCTCAAAGAAGCCGGAGATGTAAATCTGGAGATCTTCAACCAAAAAGGTCAAAAGGTGCGTAGCCTGGTGAATTCCAGCATGGATGCCGGCGAACACAGAGTCGTCTGGAACGGCACCGATGATAATGGTCGCGCTGTGAGCAGCGGATTGTATTTCTACCGTCTCAAATCCGGAAAATACAGTTCAACCCGCAAAATGATCATGATGAAATAACGTAATCAGCTTATCAAGATAAATCAAAGAGCTCCGCTTGCGGGGCTCTTTTTTTGCTCTGTAAGTGCCTATTTTGCAGGCTTCCTCATGCCTTCCTCACCGCTCGCTCACCGGTCGAGCGTGCAAGCGGTGAGAAAATAAGGACTTAGACGATTCGCGGCTGCGCCGAAAATCGGATTGAAAATTGAGAATTGAGGATGGAGAATTACGGGGTCGTTTGGGCGCTGCAGATCAATGAATATAGAACGCGGATTTAACTGACGGATTCTTATGATTTGGTTTTGGAGTGCTGAAGTTCCGAAGTGCTGGAGTGCTGGAGTGATGGAGTTTTGCGCAAGTTTCTGCCCTCACCACCAGCCTAGATTAGTCATTCCATATCTTCACCACCAGCCCTACATTAGTCATTCCGGAACACGTAGCGCAGCGATTCGGGGTCCCCGCAAAATTGCGCAGC
>CALGPA010000095.1 GCA_937960795.1 uncultured bacterium
AAAGGTGCTATAGCGGATTCGGCAGTTGTTTTCCTGCTCAAACTCCCTTAACAAATCGGGATCGATATAGTCACTCCAGTTAAAAATGTAGAGGGTAGGCTTTTTCTCTCCACAGCCGCCAAGAAGCAGGGCAGCGCCCAAAGCGGCAAGAACGAATAGTATTATTAGTGATCTTTTCATGGTTTCCTCCATCAGGTGTTGTTGGTGATGGATCTTGCTGCATCAGCAATCCCCTTTTTGGGGTCAACAAAGTGCAGTGCGATCCAACCTGCTAAAAAGAATATAAACAACGACAATATTGAGTAGCGGATGTTTCCGGTTTTGTGTGCAATCCATCCATATAGTATAGGTCCAATTATAGAGGACAGCCTACCTGTCAAGGTATAAAATCCAAAGAACTCCGCTTGCCGATCTTTCGGAGTGAGCATGGAAAGCATGGTGCGACTGTTTGATTGGCTGCTTCCGATGGCAAGCCCGGCGGTCAATCCTACAAAATAGTACTCAAACGCCGATCCACAGAAGTACGCCCAAAACACAACCACTATCCAGATCATCAGTGAGATTGAAAGCGAGAGCTTGACTCCCTTTTTGTCGGTGAGCCATCCAAAGACTGCTGCTCCCAAGATCGAGGTAAACTGCGCCAATATAAAGTATATCAGCATGTCCTGTGTGTTCATCCCAAAGCGTTGGATGCCGTAGATCGAAGCAAAGACTATCACCGTAGTGATGGCGTCGTTGTACACAAAATAGCTCATCAAGAACTTAAGAAGCTGGGGATAGTGCCGAATGTTGATCAGAGAACTATAGACTCGCCGATAAGCCGTCTTGATATAGTTTGTTCTCTTTGATGGACGCTGCACTTCCTTGAGCCAGAAGAAGGTAAACAGACTAAAGACAAAGAAATGAAAGGATATCATTGGGAAAACCCAACGCACATCGGTGTTATTGATGATCACTAGTGAGACCACCAATGCCAAAAGCCCTCCCACATAGCCCAGAGCCCATCCAAATCCTGAGACCTTACCGATGTTTTCATGTGTCGTTATCTCAGGCAGAAAGGCATCATAGAAGACGTTTGCGCTATTAAATCCAAAGTTTGCTATGATGAAGAAGATCATCCCCCGAGAGATCTGCCCTTCTCCCACAAAGTATAACAATGCCGTGAAGATCACCGTGAGATAACAATTGATAAAAAGGAACTTCTTCTTCGACCGAGAATAATCCGCCACCGCTCCAAAGATCGGAGCGGAGAGCGCAACCATCGTCATCGAGATGCCGATAGCTCTTCCCCACAGCATCTCCCCCAATCCGGCGTCTCCTCCTACGACCGTATTGACGAAGTATACGCTATAGACGACGGTCACGATGATAGTTGTAAAAGCTGAATTTGCGAAGTCATACATCATCCAGCCCATGATCTGTTTACTTAGTTTCACGCGCTGTCTCCCAATCTGATGACTTTCATTGAGTCCCAGATATTCCGGATATCTTCTTTGGGGCTTGCTACGAAGATCTGATAATCCCTCGAGCTGAGCTCCCTGATGCGTTCGCTGTGGCGATGATCAAGCTCAGCAAAGATATCGTCATACAGAAGGATTGGCTTGATCCCTGTCTGGCTTCTAACCAGTCCTGCTTGGATCAGCTTCAAGATGATGACTGCGATGCGCTTCTGCCCTTGCGACGCAAATGCTCGCATGCTGTTTCCACCCAGATCGAAGGCAAAATCATCCAAATGAGCCCCACATAGACATCTTTGCCAGAGCCCTTCTTTGTTCTCAATCGCCTCGACATATGCCTTGAGAGAATCCATATCTTGATTAAGAGCATCCGAAATGACTCCCAGATAGCGTACCTGCACTCCCAGGAAGTCCCCAGACAAATTCGTAAAAGACTGTTCCAACTCCGCATTCAGCAGCTTCAGATAGCTTTTGCGATAGGGATAAAGTTCATGCATGGCTTCGACAAACCTGAGATCCCAGACCCGCTTTTCCTCTTTCAGATAGCTAGTCTTCAGAAGACGATTGCGTTGATCTACCACATGTAGATAGTTCCTGAGTATACCCAGATATGCAGGGAAGATTTGGGAAATCGCCATGTCAAAATATTGCCGCCGCAAGCGGGGAGGGCCATTGATCAAACCGATATCATCCGGTGCACAGTAGATGACTTTGACCCTAGCAAAGAGCTCGCTGAGCTGCCTCATAAGCTCATCATTGATCCTCAGGATCTTGCGCTTGGAATCATAGGCCAGCTGCACCTTGAGCATGCTCTTGTGATCCGTCTGATAGTGCCCCGTCAGGGCAAAAGCCGATGCACCAAGCTGCACCAATTCCTGATCCGAATGGTAGCGGATGGATTTGCCGATGGAGGTATAGGCTATGGCTTCCAGGAGATTGGTCTTGCCGCTGCCATTGGCTCCGATTAGCAAGTTTCCCGCTTGATCAAAATCAAAGCTGCGCTTTGGATAAGAACGGAAACCGCGCAGCTCGATACTGTTTAACTTCAATCTTCGTGTTTACGAGCGAAGAGGCATCAAAAGGAAAGTGACTTCTTCGTTTTCCTGGTTCTTTTCGTTGAAGATCATCATCGGATCTTTGGATGTTCCAAGCTTGATGACCACCTTCTGAGTATCGATCGCATCAATGATGCTAAGCATATAGCGATAGTTAAATGAGACTCCAGTATGACTGCCCTGGAAGCTATAGTCTTCGAGATTCTCTTTGGCATCCCCGGTGTCTCTATTTGATGTATTCACCTCAAAGCTCTCGCTATCCAGCTCAAAGCGGATCCGAAGATTCTCATCCGGAGCCACCAAGGCTACACGGCGAATTGCATTTCTGAGAGTCTCTTTGTCGATCACAAATTGGTTCTGAAGACTAGTTACAAATGCCTTCTGATATTCCGGATACTTGTGCTCCAAGACTTGAGATATCACCAAGTATTTGTCATATGAGAAGATCACCTTACTATGCTCGATAAGCACCTGCAGATCCTTGGCACTGCTGTCAAAGACCTTCTGCAAAAAAGCAAGGGTCTTCACGGGGATGATCTTCTCCAGACTAGTCTCAGATGCGTCTGCCTCCAAGGGAATCCCGGAGCCGGCATCCTCTGCCCCCTGATCTTTTGTGAGTATGCTGTCCTTGACCTTGATCTCCGCGACTTTGCGTCCATCGGTCGCTGCCATCAGATGCATATCAGAATAGATCTTCCAACAGACTCCGGTGAGAACCGCACGATTGACATCGGTGGATACTGCAAAGTGAGTCTTTGAGATCATCCGATCAAACAGCTTGGCATCCAGCTTCAAGGCCTTGTCCAGCTTAACTTCCGGAACCAACGGGAAGAGAGTGTGGTCGGCTATCAACAGATTAAAATCTATCTTCTTGCATTGGATCATAAGTAGTTCATCATGACGCCAGAAACTGATGATCGCATCCGGCATGAAGTTTATGATTTCATTAAAATGCCGAGCAGACACAGCGATCGTGCCGCCTTCACTCACTGCAGCCGCAAATTTCACTACAACAGTGATATCCAAATCAGACGTGGTGATAGATACCATGCCGCTTTCTTGATCGGCATGAATCAGATAATTTGTGAGAATTGGAGAGGCATTTTTGGCTGGCGCTACGCTCACCAAGTGCTGAACGCTTGATAAGAGTTCTTTCTTTTCTATGGCAAATCTCATGATAACCCCTATATATCTGTTATTTCTTTCAAGCTTTTTTTGATTTCAGATTCCGTCAATGATTTTTTTGATAAGAGCAATACCGCCCGGCTCATCAGACTTTGTCTAGTGCCTCCAATTCTTCGATAACTTGACGCTTTTTTCGTGTGGGCAAGCCCATTTTATCCAATCTCCAAGTTTCGCCAAGCAACTGCGCGCAAGTGACCACAGAGGCCTCAATTAAGGCACGTTTCTCAGCCTTGTTAAGCTTACTTAAGATCGTGATCGGAAAGATTTTCTCTCTTTCGACGACTCGCTTGAGAGCGTCATCACCGGGATAATCCCATCCCATTAGGCGGATCCCTTTGCTCTTGCTATATTGCACAGAATCCGGTGAAAAGCGTGAATTCGTCACGATCCATGCCTCAAAACGGATATCACGATACCTTTCTTGCTCGCGCCACTTCTCGGCGATGTCCTGCACACGGGAATTTACATAGAGTGGCACCTGGATGCTGACGCTATTTCCTTGATTTACCGTAAACTTACACTCTGCCAAGATCTGCAGATCGTCACGGAAAGCTAGGACGTCCATCTCATGAGTGATGGAAGCGCCCTGGACGATCTTGCTCACTTCGACCTCATAGCCGCGACGCCGAAAAATCTCACCAACAAAATGTTCAAAAGGATATCCACTCGGGCCAAGATCTATGATCGCCTTTTTCAAGCGATATAGCATGGCTCCTGACTTGCTGATCCGATTGAGCAAACTGTATGCTCGCGAATATAGCTTACGCGTGCTTACCCCGTCGTAAACCCACTCAGTGATGTCTTTCACGATCTCATCAATGGCGTCTTCTTGCGCCCCTGAGTTCCTTAGGGAAGCTATAAGTTTCTGCGGGTCAAAGCTTTCAAGCTCCCCTGAGGCTTTCTTGATCCTGATCTGAATCTTTTTTGTTTCTTCTGCCATAATCTTTCCTTTGTAACGGTTTTCACGATGTCAGGCCAACCTTTAGATGCTTCATTAAATCGACTTTAAGCCTGAAGTGACAGAACTCTTAGGATGTTCTCACTAATGCAGCCAATTTTTTTTCCTGTAGCTTGGCAAGATATTTCTTTCCCGGTCAGGAAATCCGCTTTGCACTTGCGAAAGATTGACCCATAAACATCTGCCTAAGACACTGTTTTGCAGGGCTCTTGACCTCTTGCTCATCCCTCGCTCACCGGTCGGGCGTGCAAGCGGTGAGAAAATAAGGACTTACAGCTCTGTGTTAAAAACCTGTAAACCAGTCGACATCGAAGATAAAAATAAAACCGCCGGTCTAGATTGATTCGGGCTCAGAAATAGCAGCATTCCAATGAATATTCGCTTTTATCACCAGCCCCTCGATCTCGCGATTTGGATGAAATATGCGAACAACGATAGCCATATAATACTGATATTTAAACCACTAGCCTGTGTATCGATATAAAAAGAGAGAAAAGTCTTGACAGATATTGTCAATAATATTTTATCGATTCCAGATGATCGAATAAGCCGACTCAGATAACATGAAAAAGGAGAACCGATGGACGCACTGCCACTTTTGACACTGAAAAGACTGCCAAAATATCTCGAGGCACTATACCGTTTTAAAAAAGCAGGCCTCAAGATGGTGTCTGCCACCAAGATTGCAGTTTTTACTGACGTTCATATGACTCAGGTACGCAAGGATCTGTCGTTTACCGGAGTGGTCGGCACTCCCAAGATCGGGCATCGCATAGACGCCCTCATTCATGCCATCGAACAGTGCTTGAATTGGAATGACATCTCTTCTTGTTTTTTGGTGGGTGTCGGACATCTTGGTAAAGCCTTGATGGGTTACTCTGAACTACCCAAGAAGGGGCTTCGGATCATTGCAGCCTTTGATTCCAATCCCGATTTAGCAGGAACGTATTATCAAGGGATTCAGATCCATTCTATGGACAAGTTTACCAATCTTCTCTCCCGCTTACATGTGCACATCGGGATCTTGGCGGTTCCTGCTGAGGCAGCACAAGATATTGCCGATAAGATGGTCGCAAACGGAGTAATCGCAATTTGGAATTTTACTCCACAGCGATTGGATGTCCCGGAAGACATAATCGTGGAAAACGTCGATATGAGCTCATCCTTGGCGGTCTTATCTCGCCGAGTAGCAGAGCGTTTGGACGATACCAAGAACTAATCCAAAAACATCAATCAGACAGTAAATAATAGAAAACAATAAAAATACATCTAATAGGAGTCACAATGAGTGCAGAATACGCAGCCGCTCGCAGCTTTAACAAGGTAATCGAGATCCTGGATCGCTACGATCGCAGCGAATCCAAGATCATTCCGATCTTGCAGGCAGTTCAGGAAGAATATCGCTTTCTGCCGCAGGAAGTTCTTACTTTCATAGCTACATCATTGGGAGTATCTCCCGCCCGTCTATATGGGGTAGCCACATTTTACAGTCACTTTTCTTTGGAAGCAAAAGGAAAGCACATTCTGAAGATGTGTGATGGCACCGCTTGCCACGTGCGTGGATCTTCAGCAGTAATCGATGCTATCCGCGACAAACTGGAACTAACAGCCAAGAAGATCACTACCGATGACATGATGTATACTTTTGAGACAGTGTCCTGTCTTGGAGCATGTGGTTTGGCACCGGTCCTGGTAGTGGATGACGAAGTCTATGGACAAGTCACTCCCCAGCAAGCCCTTGATATCATTGCCAAGATCGAAGAGAAGGAGAAGGAAGATGCCTAACTTGGAACAAATCAGAGATTCCTACCTCGCTGCACGCGGTCTCTGCGACAAGAGAATCGTGGTCTGCGCCGGAACCGGATGCATAGCAAACGGCTCCATGAAAGTTTATGAAGCGCTCAAGAATTCCATCGCTTTGGCAGGTTTGGAAGTGACAGTCGCCCTCAAAAGCGATGATTCCAAAGAACACAAGCATCACGACGTATATATGGTCGGCAGCGGATGTCAGGGCTTTTGCCAAGTGGGACCACTTGTCACCATCGAGCCCAATGGCATCATGTATGGACACGTGAAGCCCGAAGATGCCGAAGAGATAGTGGCAAAATCGATCAAGAAAGATGAAACAATAGAACGTCTTTTGTATCACGATCCCGTGACAGGCGAAGCTTATAAAGGCGTCAATGAGATCCCCTTCTACACTCGTCAGAGCCGCACAGGCCTCAAGGAATGCGGCAATGTGGATCCCCTGAATATCAGCGAATACATCGCACATGACGGCTACTTTGCTGCCCGCGATGCTTTCACAAAATATAGCCCCGAAGAGATCTGCAAGCTTTTCCAAGATAGTGGCTTGCGTGGTCGTGGCGGTGGCGGATTCTCCACCGGTCTGAAGTGGGACTTTGCACGTCGGGAAGATAATGAAAAGAAATATGTGGTCTGCAATGGTGACGAGGGTGACCCCGGTGCATTTATGGATCGTTCCATCTTGGAAGGCAATCCCCATAGTGTCATCGAAGGAATGATGATCGCTGCTCGTGCTATCGGGGCTGATGAAGGCTATGTCTATGTTCGCATGGAATATCCGCTAGCTTGCTCCCGCATCCGCTCAGCCATCGAAAAGGCAGAAGCTTATGGCATCTTGGGCGACGATGTGTTTGGCAGCGGAAAAAGCTTCCGCATCCACGTGATGGAAGGGGCCGGCGCATTTGTCTGTGGTGAAGAAACCGCACTTCTGGCATCGATCGAAGGCAAGCGCGGCATGCCTAATCCCAAACCGCCATTCCCTGCTCAGAAGGGACTCTTTGGCAAACCCACGATTATTAACAACGTCGAAACTTTGGCATTGGTGCCGGTGGTAATGCTGCAAGGCGCAGAAAACTATCGTAAGGTCGGCACCGAGAAATCACCGGGAACCAAGACCTTTGCTCTCACCGGTCACGTTGCAAATACAGGCCTTATCGAAGTTCCTTTTGGCACCACCATCCGCGAGATCGTGTTTGAGATCGGCGGCGGTGTCTTGGACAAAGATGGCAAGATCAACAACGACGCGTTCAAAGCAGTGCAGATCGGCGGTCCCTCAGGCGGATGCCTGACTCGCGAACATCTTGATCTGCCTCTGGATTTTGATTCTCTGGGATCGATCGGCGCAATGGTCGGCTCCGGGGGAATGGTCGTCATGAATGATAGCACTTGCATGGTGGAAACCGCTCGCTATTTCATGACCTTCACCCAACACGAATCCTGCGGAAAATGCGTTCCATGCCGTGAAGGAACTCGGCAGATGCTTGAGATCCTCGAAGACATCACCAAAGGCGATGCCACAGAAGAAAGCTTGGAACTCCTCAAGGAAGCAGGCGAAGCTGTCAAGATCACATCCCTGTGTGGTTTGGGCAAATCTGCTCCCAATCCCGTGCTTTCAACTATGCGCTATTTTGCAGATGAATATGAAGAACACGTGAAAGCAAAATATAGCCCGAACAAGACCTGTAAAGCTCTCACCCCGATCAGCATAGATCCCGAACTCTGCCGTGGATGCACACTCTGCAAAAGAGTCTGCCCCGTCGGAGCCATCAGCGGTGAAGTCAAGAAAACCCACGTGATTGATCCCATGCTTTGCATCAAATGCGGAGCCTGCATCAGCACCTGCAAATTCAAAGCCATCAGCTAATCAGGAGATTTAAAATGGAAAGATATATATACATCAACGATCGTCCGGTGCTCTGGGAGGATGAAAAAAACATCCTTGCCCTTGCCAGAAAAGCCCATATCGACATCCCGACCTTCTGCTATCATAGCGATCTCAGCCTCTATGGAGCCTGCAGACTGTGTATGGTCGAAGTTGAAGGCAGAGGATTGGTGACATCCTGCTCGACCGAGCCGTTTGAAGGAATGAGAATCAAGACCCATACACAGCAGATCCTCAAACTGCGCAAGACCATCGTGGAAATGCTTTTGGCAAATCACGATCAGGAATGCCCAAAATGCTCCAGAGCAAATGATTGTAAACTTCGTGACCTTTCAAACCGTCTGAGCATCGACAAAGTGCGCTTCCGCAGAACCAGAGAGCCCAAGCCCATGGATCTGGGCAGCGAATGCCTCGTGCGCGATCCTAATAAATGCGTGCTCTGCGGTGACTGCGTGCGCTTCTGCTCCGAGATCCAAGGCATCGGCGCCATCGATTTTGCCTCTCGCGGACAAAACGTGAATGTCGCGGCGGCCTATGGAAAGAGTCTGGCGGATGTGGATTGCATCAATTGCGGTCAATGCGCAGCAGTCTGCCCCACTGGGGCCATCGTGGTCAGAAGTCACATCCCGCAAACTTGGGAAGCCATACACGACTCCTCAAAGAAGGTTGTCGCTCAGATCGCTCCGGCAGTACGTGTCGCCCTGGGCGAGATGTTTGGCATGCCGGCAAATGATTTGACTACCGGCAAAATGGTTGCGGCACTCAGACTCATCGGTTTTGACCAAGTCTATGACACTGCTTTTGCTGCGGATCTCACCGTGGTTGAGGAAGCAAATGAATTTATCGCTCGCAAGTCCAAAGGCGAGAAGCTGCCGATCTTCACGTCATGCTGCCCGGGATGGGTCAAGTATGCCGAGCAGAGCTATCCTCAGCTTCTAGAGAACCTATCATCCTGCCGCTCCCCTCAGCAGATGTTTGGCGCGATTGCCAAAGAACGCCTGCCCAAAGAACTGAATGTGGACAAGAAAGACCTAGTGGTGGTTTCCATTATGCCTTGCACAGCCAAGAAGTATGAGTGCAAACGTCCGGAATTTACTCATGATGGGACTCCTGATGTGGACATCGTTCTCACTACTCAAGAGCTTGGTCGGATGATCAAAGAAGCCGGAATCGACTTTGATTCCCTAGAGCCGGAATCCATGGATCTGCCGATGGGATTTGCCACCGGAGCAGGAATGATCTTTGGCAACAGCGGTGGCGTATCCGAAGCTGTTCTGCGTTATGCAGCAGACAAGTTTAGCATCCCCGTGCCGGAAAACATCGTCCTTCAGGAAGTGCGCGGAGAATCCGGATTGCGAGAAGCTACATTGGCAGACGGCAATCTGAAGATGGCTGTAGTACATGGTCTGAAAAACGCCCAAGAGCTCTGCGATAAGATCGTAAGTGGCGAAGCCCAGTATGATATCGTCGAAGTAATGGCATGCCCGGGTGGTTGCACAGGCGGAGCAGGGCAGCCCATCGTAATCGACTCCCACAAACGCAAGACCCGCACGACCTCGCTTTATCACGTCGACAAGACCATGCCGATGCATCGTGCTCAAGACAATCCTTTCATCTCTGAGCTCTATGAGACTCTTCTGGAGAAGCCAAATAGCCACAAAGCTCACGATCTCTTGCACACCGCCTACAGGCATCGTAAAAGAATCGACGACAACGAGCTTTCCTTCTCGGGTGAAGGCTCTGAAGATCGCTGCAAGATCCGGGTCTGCGTGGGCACATCCTGCTATCTCAGAGGATCTCAGGACATCCTTGCCAAGACACTTCAACTCGTGGAAGAAAACGCTTGGGGCACTCGCTTTGACATCGCCGCAACATTCTGCTCGGAAAAGTGCGACAAGGGCCCGAACGTGAAGATTGGAGACCAAGTCTTCCATCACGCTAAGCTCGACGAAATCAAGGATATCATCAGCAAAGAAGCTGCAAGAAGAGAACAATGATAAAGATATTGATCTGCATGGGAAGCTCTTGTTTTGCTCGGGAAAACCGGGAAAACCTCCGCATTATTGAAGAATTCCTGCGCAATCATGGAATCAGTGACACTGTCCACATCCAGGGTTCACTCTGCATGGGGCAGTGTCACAAAGGGCCAAACCTCTCTATCAATGGCACTGAGTATCACGAAGTGAAAAGTGAGAATCTGCCGGAGATATTGACCAAGGAACTGATAGAACTATGAATAAACCGATATACACCGAAAAGACCCAGTGTCAGGATTGCTACAAATGTGTGCGCGAATGCCCGGTCAAGGCTATCCGCGTGATCGATGGCAGTGCTCAGGTCATGCCTGAAGCCTGCATCCTCTGTGGACGATGCACTGAAGTCTGTCCGGTGGGAGCCAAAAAGATCCGGGATGATCTACGCCCGGCCATGGACTTGCTAAAAGCCAAGAAACAAGTCTATGTGTCTTTAGCTCCGACCTTTCGGACGGAATTCAGCGGCATGAAAGAGAGCAAACTGATAGCAGCGATCATGAGCTTGGGCTTTGCCGGTGTATCGGAGACAGCATTGGGAGCGCAGGTAGTTTCTTCTGCCTGCGCTCAGATGCTGCGCGAAGAGGACAAGCCCCTCTTGATCTCCTCTGCTTGTCCGAGCGTGATCCACCTCATCGAGCAATATTATCCCCATTTGGTGAGGTTTATCACCCCTGTGTTATCACCTCTTCAAGCTCATAGCAAGCTTTTGAGAAAGCACTATGGTGATGATGTCGGGATCGTCTTCATAGGACCCTGTGTTGCAAAGAAGAACGAGAGTGAGAGTCACTTTGATGTTGCGCTCACTTTTGCTGATCTGAGGCGTTGGTTCAACCTCAGCACCATAGATTGGGACACGCTCAAGCCGGAAACCGGTTTTGTGCCATATTCCGCTGAGGAAGGCGGGCTCTATCCCATCGATGGCGGCATGATAGACGGGATTCGCTACTGCGGAGTGCCGGAAGACACGATCTTCATGACCTTTTCCGGAGTAGATGAGATCATCGAGGCTTTTGAAGAAATCGATACTGATCGTCCCGAACACCCTGTTTTCCTAGAAACTCTTGCCTGCTTGGGCGGATGTGTCAACGGCCCCGGAGTGAGCAAGCGCGGCTCCATTGCCCGCAAGCGCTACAAAGTTCAGACAGACACTCCTCCCGCACCCAAAGAGCGCGATACGGAGCGCTTCCGGATCGATGCAGGTTTTCGCAATCGGGAGATCAAGAAAGGCGACCACACAAAGGCTGAGATCGCTGCTGCTCTCTTAAAGATCGGTAAAAAGCGTAGTGAAGACGAGCTCAATTGTGGCGGCTGTGGATACGACACCTGCAAGGAGTTTGCCTGTGCTCTGATAGAGGAAAAGGCAGAGCCTGCGATGTGTGTATCCTATCTGCGCAAACTCGCTCAAAACAAAGCAGCTGCTCTCATCAAAGCAATGCCCTCGGGAGTGGTGATTGTAGATGAAAACCTCAAAATCATTGAGTCAAACAACCGTTTCATCGAGATCATCGGAGGCGATGCCAGCATCGTGTCAGAAGCGGATCCTGATCTTGAAGGTGCATATTTGGAACGCCTTATTGACTTTCATGACCTCTTTGCCAAGGCGATCGAAGAAGGAACCGAGGTGAAGGTGCAGGACATTCGTCGCAACGGACGCATCATCCGTCTCACCCTGTTCTCGATCCAAAAGCATCTCGTCTTAGGTGGCATCCTGCAAGACATCACGGAGCCGGTGATTCAGCGCGAACAGATCATTCAAAAAGCCGATGAGGTAATGCGCAAGAACCTGACTACCGTGCAGCAGATAGCCTTCCTTTTGGGTGAGAATGCTGCGGATAGCGAAGTGCTCTTATCCTCGATCATCCAAAGCTTCTCAAATAAGGATTAAGCCATGGACGGATACTTCCTGGAAGCCGATCATTTCCAATATTGCAAAGACGGCTACTATTCCTGTGGTGACAGCTTCCATAGCATCAAGACAGAACATGGTATCATCTGTGTCCTTGCCGATGGCTTGGGCAGTGGGATCAAAGCCAGCGTGCTTGCCACTTTGACCACCACAATGGCAGCGAGCTTTATGTCTTCAAACATCGACATCAAGAAAGCTGCTGAGATCATCTTGGAGACCCTCCCCGTCTGCTCCCATCGGCAGATAGGCTATAGCACTTTCACGATCCTTGATGCTTGCTACGACGGCAAGATTCGCATCGTCGAGCACGACAATCCTTTCTACGCCCTTCTTCGGGAGGGGAGGATAATTGATGTTCCCAAACAAGAGATTCCCATCAAGACCTTCCGCAAAAGCAATCTATATTACTCAGAGATCCAGCTTTTGCCAGGAGATCGGATCTTCTACTATTCGGATGGAGTTAGCCAATCCGGGATGGGATTGCCTCATCTTCCCTTGGGCTGGAAGGAAAGCGGTGTAGAAAGCTATCTGGAGAAGGTTCTTGGTGAAGATCCCAAGATTTCGGCGGGAGATCTCTGCAAAAGAGTCGCACAAAAAGCCCGTGAATATGATGGCAACAAAGCGGCTGATGACATCAGCTGCGCTTCCTTGTATTTTCGCAATCCTCGCCGCACCATGCTGGTCACAGGACCTCCCTACAAGAAGGAACATGACACTCTCATGGCGGAATTGATCCGCGATTTTCCCGGCAGAAAGATCATCTCTGGAGGGACCACTGCCGCCATCATCTCTCGTGAGTTAAATCTGCCCATGGAGGTCAATCTCAAGGAGATCCGCTCCAGTTCTGAGATACCGCCCACAGCCAAGATGAAAGGCTTTGATCTGGTCTGTGAAGGAACGATCACTCTATCTCGCTGCTATCGAGCACTACAAGACGAAACAGATCGGGACAAGATGCCGGACAACGCGGTCAAACGCCTATTGGATATACTTTTGGATAGCGACATCATCGAGGTGGTGGTGGGCACGAAGATCAATGACGCCCATCAAGATCCGGCTTTGCCAAAGGATCTGGAGATCAGACGCAATCTCATGAAGCAATTCTGCAATGTGCTGGAAAAGAAGTATCTAAAGTCCACCAGGATTGTATTTGTTTAAGATTTGATTCATTAAAATAACCGGTTTTTGGATTGCTCTTAAATGAGCACGGCGCAGAGGTTCAAAAACCGGTTTGCTATATATTCTTACCAAAGAGTACCTTGATCTCCCTAACTGCGCTTTGCTCGCAATCTGAGGCATGAGCGCCATTGTCGGTGATTCCCTTACCATAGAGTGCTCGGATGCTTCCCGGCTTTCTTTTTTCCGGAATCACATCTCCCATGAGCTCTCGCAGATCATGAATGGCATTTTCCTTTTCCAGGATCATGGCAACAGTATCTCCTGAGCACATGAAGCTCTCAAGTCGAGGATAGAACTCCTTGTTGAGATGGTCTTTGTAAAACAACGCGGAAAGCTCTTTGTCAAAGCGAAACATGCGCATGGCTTTGATCCGAAAATGCTCACGCTCCACGATGCTGATGATATCCCCCACATGCCCTTCAGCCACAGCATTGGGCTTGATCAAAAAGAGGCTTTGCCGGATCATTTGTGGCTATAGATGGTCTCGATATAATCCAAAGATGCTACTTTGATGGCGATATCACGTCCCAAGACTTTGCTCATCTTGATCTTATGCATGAGAATCTCAGTCCAAATATCATAAATCTCTTGGGCCTTAAACTCCAAGCCGGTATAAAGCTTGAGCATATCTTGATAAAACTCATCACGGTCCAAATCCACCCGTGCAATGACTAGTTTGTGGGCATCGCTGTTGAGATCATAGTCTTTAAATCTCACGTCAATGACAGCATAGCCAAGCTTCAGCAGGTTTTCGAAATTAATCTGTAACTCTTGATTGTTCAGCATCTTATAGGCTCCCAAATTTATTTTCTCGACAGATAGTCATCTGCCATGTAATTGGTATCCACACTGAAATTGATCTGTAATAAGTCAAGAACAATTTCAATATAGCACGATGTCAGGGGGATTAATGTCCGATTTTGATCTGATTACCGAATATGAGCCAAGTGGGGATCAACCCCAAGCTATAGAGTCTCTTTGCGAGGGAGTCCGTGAAGGCAAGCGCTTTCAGGTGCTCCTAGGAGTCACCGGCAGTGGCAAGACTTTCACCATTGCCAATGTCATCCAAAAGCTAAACCGTCCCACTTTGGTGCTCTCACACAACAAGACCCTTGCCGCCCAGCTCTATGGTGAGCTTAAGCAGCTCTTCCCAAACAATGCAGTGGAATATTTTATTTCATACTATGATTATTACCAGCCCGAAGCCTATATACCCGGCAAAGACATATACATAGAAAAGGATTCAGACATCAATCAGCAGATCGAGAAGCTACGCTTGCGTGCCACAATGAGCCTCATGGAGCGAAAGGATGTCATCATCGTAGCCTCGGTCTCATGCATCTACGGCCTGGGAGTTCCCGAAGAATATCGAGAAGCACTCATCCGCCTCAAACTCGGCATGCATATTGAGCGGGATGATCTGCTCAAAAAACTCGTCGCGGCACACTACTCTCGTAATGACATCGCCTTCGAGAGGGGCGCATTTCGCGTGCGAGGTGATACCGTGGACATATATCCCGCCTATCTAGAGCATTGCCTGAGAGTGGAATTTTTTGGCGACGAGATCGTCAATCTCGAAAAACTCCATCCCATCTCCTACCACAGCCTGGGCGCAGTGGAGGAATATCCCGTCTATCCCGCAATTCACTTCATTATGAGCGAAGAAAAGATGGCATCTGCCCTTCATGCCATCGAAGCCGAGCTAAACGACAGAGTCAAATATTACCTGGACAATAACCGCTATGTGGAAGCTGATCGGATCAAACAGAGAACGATGTTTGATCTAGAGATGCTGCGCGAATTGGGCTATTGCAGCGGGATCGAAAACTATAGCCGCCACCTAACGGGATTTGCCCCCGGTGATCCGCCGAATTGCCTATTGGACTATTTTCCGGAAGACTTTCTCTTCATCATCGACGAATCTCATGTCTCCATCCCGCAAGTACACGGTATGTATGGCGGAGATTATACGCGCAAGAGCAACCTCGTGGAATATGGATTTCGCCTCCCCTCAGCCTATGACAACCGTCCTCTGAGATTTGAAGAGTTTGAAGAGTATCTGAGAAACGTCATCTTTGTCTCCGCCACGCCAGCAGCATATGAGCTGGACAAGACCCAAGGCGAGATAGTCGAACAAGTGATCCGCCCCACCGGGCTTGTCGATCCTCAGATCGAGATCAAACCCATCAAACACCAAGTGGATGACCTCATCGCCCAAGCCAAGGAAAGAGTCGCAAAAGGACACAAAGTTCTCGTAATGACTCTCACAAAAAGAATGGCGGAAGACCTCACCACATATCTAGTAAATGCCGGAGTGAACAGCAAATACCTCCATAGCGACATCGACAGCATCGAACGCGCCAAGCTCATCCGCGAATTACGCTTGGGAGAATATGACGTGCTCGTCGGCGTAAACCTGCTGCGCGAAGGACTGGATCTTCCCGAAGTATCACTAGTGGCTATCCTCGATGCAGATAAGACGGGATTCTTGCGCTCCGCTCGCAGCTTGATCCAGATCTCCGGACGCGCTGCCAGGAATGTGGAAGGAAAAGTGATCTTCTATGCGGATGTAATCACCGATGCTATCAAACAAACCGTAGATGAGACCAACCGACGCCGAGAAAAACAGCTGGCATACAACCAAGCACACGGAATCACCCCAAAGACCATCATGAAAACGGTCGAACAGATCATGCAATCTACCTCAATCGCAGAGGGATATGGTGACAGAGCACAAAAAGAAAGCCCCAAACAAGAAAAACAAGACTTTGCAGAGTATCTTGAGCTTGATTCGGTGAACAAGGTGATAGAACTCCTCCAAAAAGAAATGAAGAAAGCTGCGGCAAACTTGGATTTTGAGCGAGCCGCAGAGCTCAGGGATAGGATCTGGGAGATTCAGAATCCGGGACAAGCCCCCGTGGATAAATGACTCATTATCATTTGCGAGAAATAATCTACCCTGTCATTTTTTGACAGACTTCAGGGCGTATTGGTCGCGTTTTTTGCAAAAAACATGCTTCTAAGTGCTTGCAAATGATGGGCATCTCATGCCTTGCTCACCGGTCGCTCACCGGTCGAGCGTGCAAGCGGTGAGAAAATAAGGACTTAGGCGATTTGCCACTTTGTGGCAAATCGAATGTACAATGTACGATTTACGATGTACAATTAG
>CALGPA010000096.1 GCA_937960795.1 uncultured bacterium
ATTAGTCATTCCGGAAAGTCGAACGGAGTGAGGCTTATCCGGAATCTATAGAAACTACCCACCAGCCCACATTAGTCATTCCGGGCTTGACCCGGAATCCATAATCTGTCCACGAATTTGCACTAATTCTCACTAGTTGGTTGAGAGGCTTGAGAAGCATATCTCTGCTTTCTGCCCGGTTGGGCGGATACCATCCCACGCGACAAGATGTCGCGTCTACTATGGGCGGCTAGAAGCAAGCCCTACTATAGTTAGTACTTTTCCACCACTCTGCCGATCGCAGCAGCTTCCAGCCAGCCGCTGTTTCCATCCGGCAATTGCAAAAGCAGCCAATCCCCATCGCAATCAATGATATCCATGATGATGCCTTCGTGGATTACAGCCACTCTTTTGGAGTCGAGATCTGCCTCTTCTCTAAGCTCAGCTTGTTCGATCAGCAGCACCGCTTTGGAATTGTGGATCTGTCTATATGCTTTGACGCTTAAGAATGCGGATGAGACGATCAGAAGGAAGAGAGAGATGCTGAGGATGAGGATGGGCAGATCACGTTCTTTTTGGGGATTGTAGTGCAAAGTCCAAGACAGCAGGATGGCAGAGATAACAAGCAGGACGAGGCTGAGGGCTGCTATGCGATTGAGATTCATAAAATCGTAGATCTCATAGAAGAGTCTGAGCAAAAAACCTCTTTGGGGATAGATCTCTCGGTCCGGCGAAAGGGCGATGGCATAGTTTAGGTTTTCTTTGGCGGATTTGTGTGCCGAATCCAAGTTCAGCGCTTTGAGAAAATAGAGGTTTGCCATGCCGCTTTGCCCGATCTGCCAATATGTGACACCGAGATTGTAATATAGGTCTGCATTTTTGATGCCGCGACCTTCCACCATTTTTAGGCGTTCAAATTCACTCGCGCTGATTGAGCTAAGCACAAAGAGAGCCATGAGGCATAACAAGATCTTCTTCATTTTCTACTCCCCTTCTTGCTGTAGAGGCTCACGACATGGCGCAGCCTTTGATAGTCTTCCAAAAGCTCTGTGCCGGTTCGCTTCTGTGGACTAAAGCGCTCTCTTTCACAGATCTCGATGAAGTCCTTGGTTTCCTGCATGGTGTCCTCAGGCAGATTCTTTTGTCGCAGATGCTCCAAGATCTGAGAAGTGGAATACCTGTTTGAGAGACCATACTTATCTCGCAGATATTTCATGAGTCCTTTTTCAGCCAGGGCATAGAAGTCGTCAGAGAGGTTCTTGACCGCCAGCGAAGCATCTGCCAGGTATTTTTTGAGGGCTTTATCTGCCATAAGACGCGCAAAGTCTTCGGGATTGTTGCGCTCTTTGGCTTTGTGCCAAGCCAGATAGGCGGAAAACGCAGTTCCGGCGAGGATGATGCTCACCAAGAGCCAATACCAGAAACTGTACATAATGTTTACATGTTCCGGATACACATCTCTGGAGAGCATGGGGCGTAGGGTCTGTGGATTGCCGGTCTCCAAAAGTCCTGAGAAATAGCTGAGCACATTCGCGCTTTTGACCTCGATCTGTCTGGGCTGGCTTTGAAAGTGAAGATATCTGCCCAAATCCGGATCAAACCAACTGAAGCTCATGGGCTCAAGGCTGTATATGCCCTTTTGTGTGGGGATTATGGTGTAATAAAGCGTGCGGCTGCCCTCGATACCGGCATTGAGGCGATCAATCGCCATGGGGCTGGAGACTTGGGCATTATCTACCGGCAATTCCGGATGGGAGAATTGGTTAAAGTTCCCGGTTCCGGCGATGCGAATACTGTAGGTGATGGCTTCGCCGAGGCTGATTTGTTCTGCGCTGAGATCATCAGATATCTCAAAAGTTCCCACTGCTCCGCTAAATGACTCCGGCATATCCTCTGTGGGCAGAGGCAAGACATTGAGCCATGCCGGCTCAGAGCTCACACTTTGGTTCATATAGCCAAATTCATAGATTCTGGCTCTGCCTCTGATGATGGGCACCTGCATCTCACCGGTGTCATTTGGCAGAAGCATGAGCCGCTTGATCAGTGCTCTTTGAAAGCGTTTGCCCTGATGAGTCACGGTCTCATATGCGAGGTTTCCGGGCTGTTCATAATTGCTTTTGCCATATCCGGGGAAATCCCTTTCATCTTCTAGATTGAAGGAGCGCACCATCTGATCTGTGTAAAGATAATATGAGACGATCGCCGGTTGACCCCGATAGATCCTTTGTCTTTGAGGATATGCTAGGATCATGGTGTTTCCCGCCAAGCGATTTGCAGACCACGGCAGATCGGGATCATCAAAGTCAAATCCCGGAGGCATCGCCGGAGAGCTTTGTCCTCCACCACTCGTGGCGGAATCAACCACTTGCAGCTTGATCTCTTGAGTCTTGTAGCTTCTGCTTCCAATCCTGATCTCTTGAGATGGGACGCTGCTCTCACCGGTGCGAAGAGGGATATAGTAATATGTATAGCTGCGCACGTGCTCCGTGCGAGATCTGAAGTTTTGGATAGTGGTGCTGCTACGGCTGGAGCTGCGCATGTTTACGAAGCTGAAGTTTTCGATGTATGGCGGAGCCGGCTCTGAGATATTGATCCGATCTTCGGCTGTGATTTGGATGCTATATTCCAAGCGATCAGCCAGGCTCAGGGTAGTTCGGTTTGTGGAGGCAGTCACGGAGATTGCCACCAATAAAATGGGCAAGAGCATCAAGCTGAGGAGTAGCAGCTTTTTCATATCACACCAGTTCTCTGTCTTTGGCGGACTTCTGCGGGCGCGATTTTGGCGATCTTGCGCTTCCAGATTGTCCAGAGCATCCAGAATGTTTTGATATTGCTCGTTCCGGCTTTCATCTTGTTCTTGATCCTCAGGATCTTCCTGCGGCGGAGGCGGAGGATTTTCATCCAGTTTGCGCAGAGCCAACTCAAGATTTGCCTTGATGTCTTCATCGGTGGGGTTTCTGAGCAGTGCTTCACTATAGTAATCCACCGCGGCTTGATAGTCTTCCATCTCATAGGCGATATTTCCCATGTCGTAGAGGAGCTTTGGGGAATCTTCATCCAGCTTTAGGGCTTGTTCCAAAGCGGTTTTGGCTTCGTCATACTCGCCTTGTTTATAGCGTGATTTTGCCAGGTTGGCATTGCCCACCGGGTCCTCCGAGCTGCTGTTTTCCAAAAGCTTTTCCGCACTTTGATAGCGCTCAAAACGAAAGAGCTCATGAGCCAAGCTATTGACAAAGCTGCGGTGCCGAAAGATCAGTTCTACTGCCAAAAAGAGGAGCAGGATGATCAAGATCCACATGATTCGCTTCTTCTTTGAGCTCATTTCTTTTTGACCTTCTTTTGCTTTTTGAGCGCCATGAAGCTGCTTTCAAGCAGCAAAAGCAACAGCGCTGCGATCACAAAGATTTGATATTGCTCTTTGAAGAGATTTGCCAATCGAGTCCGACCCATTGTTCTATCGCTTTGGTTCATGTGTGCAAGCAAGAGCCGGATCTCCCCGGCAGAAGGAGTAATGTGATAGAATTCTCCGGAGCCGGCTTTGGCAATTCGATTCAGCATAGGTGCGTCAAGACGGCTGACGCGCTCTTCGCCTGTGTATGGATTGCGGATTCTGGAGCCATCTTCCGAGCCCACACCCAAAGTGTAGATACGGACGCCATCAGATGCAAGATTTCTGGCTTTGGCAAGAGCATTTGAGCCGATATCCTCACCATCTGAGATCAGGATCAGGATCCCGGCACCCGGTCCGGCTTGAAAAGCGGTGCGCGCCAGATCCAGGGCACGGGCGATATCCGTCCCGGGACGTTGCGCTGACTCTGTGGATAGTGATCTCAGCACCATCTTGACAGCCTCATGATCGTCCGTTAGGGGACACTCAAGGCTAGCAACTCCGGCAAAAGAGATCACACCCAGCCTGTCGCTCGGCAATTGATCCACAAAAGCTAGTATCTGCAAAATGGAGCGACTGAGGCGGTTGGGCTGAATGTCTTTAGCTTCCATGCTACGGGATACATCTATGGCAAAGATGATGTCCCTGCCTTCACTATCCACCTCACTTTGCCGATAGTCCCATTGCGGACGGGATAGGGCAATGATCAAGAAGCCCAATGCCAGGACGATGAGCACGAGTTTGAGCCCGGCATAGTAAGCGGAACGATTCTTAAGAAAGATATCCTTAAAATCTTGTTCAGCAAAGCTTGAGAAGCGGGAGAGAAAGCGTCTGTCACTTCTGACGATCAACCAGATACAAAGTGGCAGAAGCAGGAGTAGATAGAGCATTTGAGGATGATATAGATTCATGGCTACTCCGGCAAAACAGGCATCAAAAAGCTTCTGAGGATAAATTCAATCACCAAAAGGATGAAGGCAAGACTGACGAAGATGGGGAAACGATCCTCCCATTTGTAACGAATCGAGCTGCTATATTCCGTGCGTTCCATCTTATCCAGCTCATCCATGATATTGCGCAATTGGTTCGCGTCCATGGCTTTTGCTGCCCTCCCTGTTCCGGTGATTTCGGCTATCTCGTCCAAGGTTTCCATATCCAGCTCAATCAAAGTGGGGATATTGCGGGTGCCAAAGAAAGGATCTGCATATGGGAAAGGGACCATCCCGCCACTGCCGACTCCAATGGGATAGACCTTGATGCCCATTGCGGCTGCCATACGAGCGGCGGAGAGGGGATCGATCTCTCCGGTGTTGTTTACACCATCTGTAATGAGGATCACAATGCGGGATTCGGCGTCGCTATCCCGAAGCCGTGCCAGCGCTTTTGCCAAGCCCATTCCGACCGCTGTGCCGGAAGCCTCCATATTGACCTCCAGATTGTCAAGGGCGTGCATCACGGCGGCGTGATCATAAGTCAGCGGGGTGGATGTGATGGCATATTCAGAGAAGGCAAGCAAAGCAAAACGATCGTTGGGGCGGCCCGAGACAAAGTCTTTTGCGACCTTCACCGCTGCTCCGAGCCGGTTCTGAGGCATAAAATCCAGCGCCAACATGCTTCCGCTCACATCCAAGGAGATGGCGATATCCACTCCTTTTTTGCTAAAATCACGTTGAGATGAGCCCCATTGAGGCCTCGCCAAGGCTATGATCAAAAAGAATAGGATGAGGGCCCTGATCCCGGGATATAGATATTGCCAGTAGCTTTTGTCGCCTGAGATCTGCAAAAGCAACTGCAGTCTGCTGGCGGGCAAAACGCTGTGTTTGCTCCTCCGCCGAAAGATTTCCAGGTATAGATAGGCCGGGATGATCAACAGCGCTAGCAGAAAAAGGGGATTGGCAAATCTAATCATCATCTTCCTTTGCGTATTGCATCAGGCAAAGCCTGAGAGCCTGAGTCTGAAGCTTCAGCTCTTCGATCTCGGGAATCAGCTTGGCAAATTTCACTTTGTCGCAATATCTTAGGATGCTCAGAAAGTCTTGAGTGAGAGGCGGGGCAAGCAGCTTGAGGCTGTCTGCGATCTCGGAAGTCGTCATCTCCATGGCATTAAAATGGTATCTGTGTTCCAAAAACTCGCGTAGGATCATCGAAAGCTGATAGTGATAGCTGAGTATATCGCTCTGAGCTAAGCCACTCTGCTGTAGATCATAAAGGCGCTTGAGTGCCTTTATGTATGGCGGGGTAAGCTTTTGGGGAGCCGGCTTGAGCTTTGGAGGCTCTTCCACTATCGGCTTTTTGCGGCTCAGCATCATAATCACCAGCAAAGTGGCAAGCACCAAGCTCGTGAGGAAAACAAAGAGATATAGCCAGAAGGGAAACTGCGCAGGATATCTGGCAGGGGGCTTGATATCACGCAGCAGGCTGTCTGCATCAGCGCGCGTGGCAAGGACATACACCCGGAAAGCGTCGGTGCTTCCACCGGAGCGAAAGAGACCTCTTGCCCTCAGATCCAGCTTCGGGAAAGTGATCGCTCCCACTCTTAAAGGAACTATACTCAGCTCAGCTATACTACCGGATTCCTGCTGCCGGATCCGGGTGTCCAGCACGCGAAAACTGCTCAGGCTGTCGGGGATCTGGACTGATTCCAAGGGAAAATCGGTCTCGATCACAAAGCTAAACTGAGTGCCGATGCTCAGACTGTCGGCTCCGACCAAGCTTTGACGCACCTCTGCCGAAAGCATGCCCAAGAGCGATATCAGAGCCAAAAGCAAAGCTATCTTTTTCAAGCCTGCCTCCGTTTGGCGCGAAGAGTAAAGAACTTCCTCAATACCCGCACGAATGAATCCTGATTGCGAAAGAGCAGATGGTCGCAACCCATGCTCCTGAGGCGCTGTTCCAGCTTCTCTTGCTCAAGAGTGGTCTGAGCTCGATAGGCTTCGCGAAGCCTGGGATCAGAGCTGTTTACCCAAGCTATCTTTCCCGTTTCGGGATCCTGAAGCCGCAAGATGCCGGCATCTGGAAGGCTCAGCTCGCTATCGTCAAGGATCTGTAGGGCAATCAGATCATGCTTTTTGGCAAGGATGCCCAGCTGTTTTTCATAGCCTTTATCCAAGAAATCCGAAAGCAAAAAGATAACGGCGCGCTTCTTGATGATCTTGCCGGCATAGGCACAAGCGGACGCCAGAGAAGTGCCCTTGCTTTTAGGCTCATGATAGAGGATCTCACGCAGGATCTCCAGAGCGCGATTGCGTCCTTTACGAGGAGGAAGATACTTTTCAAGGGCGTCGGAATACATGATCAGGCTGCAGCGATCACCGTTTGCCACGGCAGAAAAGGCGAGGGTTGCGACGATCTCCGCGATGCGTTCCTTCTTTAGGGCCATCGAACTTCCCAGAAATTGGGATCCGCTGATGTCCACGATGAAGACGATATTCAGCTCTCTGCTTTCTCGATATTTCTTGATATATGGAAGCCCCAAGCGTGCCGAGACATTCCAATCTATATCCCGATAGTTGTCCCCGGCTTGATATTCTCGCACTTCGCTAAACTCGATGCCTTGCCCGCGAAAGCTGGAATGGTATTCTCCACTAAATATCTCGTTGACGATGTTTTTGGTGGAGATCTCCAGCCGCCGAATGCGTTTGATCAGATCTGAAGTGCTTACCAGATGCACTCTTTGGACTCCTTAGGGGACCTCGATCTCGTCTAGGATGCGCCCGATAATCTCTTCGCTCTTGACCTCTTCGGCTTCGGCTTCATAGGAGAGCACGATTCTGTGGCGGAGGATGTCTCCGCCGATGGCCTTGATGTCATCAGGAATCACATATGCTCTGCCTTCCATATAGGCATGAGCCTTCGCTGCTCGGGCAAGACAGATGCTGGCGCGCGGAGAAGCTCCAAAACTGATCAGCGGAGCCAAAGTTCCCAGCCTGGGATAGCGCTGCGGATGCCGAGTCGCCATCACCAGATGCAGGATATAATCCACCAATTTCTCTTCCATGAAGACGCTGTGCATCACTTCGCGCATGCTTTGGATCTTTTGAGGACTCAAGACCGGGGCGATCTGAATCGGCTTGGGATCCACCATCAGATCAAGGATGCGGCGTTCCTCATCGATGCCGGGATACTTGATGATGAGCTTCATCATAAAGCGGTCTACCTGTGCCTCAGGAAGAGGATAGGTGCCTTCTTGCTCGATGGGATTTTGTGTCGCCATCACGAAGAATGGATCTGGGAGTGGCTCGGTGCTGTCGCCGATGGTGACTTGGCGCTCTTGCATTGCTTCGAGGAGGGCGGATTGCACCTTGGATGGCGCGCGGTTGATCTCGTCGGCGAGGATGAAATTCGCAAATATGGGACCCTTTTTGGGCGTGAACTCAGCGCTTTTTTGGTTGTAGATCAAAGTCCCGGTGATATCCGCCGGAAGCAGGTCCGGCGTAAACTGGATGCGGGCAAAGCTGGCTTTGAGACTGGCGGCGAGGCTGCTGACGATGAGGGTCTTTGCCAGCCCCGGAACACCCTCGATGAGCACATGCCCATCGGCCAGGATCGCGATCAAAAGACGTTTGAGGATCGCGGACTGTCCCACGACGGCTTTGCCGATCTCCCGCTCTACATCCCGAAGGATAGCGGAGCTCTCTGCTACCTTGGCTTGAGTTTCTTCAATTAACACATAACCCCCTGTGCTGCTGGTAAAAGAGAAAACCGGGAATCCGGCCTGACCGTAATTCCCGATTCATTATCTAAAAGCTCTGACGCGTAATGAGGTATCTTATTTGGATACGGCTTTACGGACTTTGTTTGCTTTGAGGCAAGAGCTACAGACTTTTACACGTTTCACTCCATCACCGATGATGGCGCGAATCTCATGTAAATTCGGATAAAACCGACGCTTGGTGGCGTTGAGCGCATGAGAGCGATGATTCCCCACCTGAGCGGTCTTTCCACAGATATCGCATATTCTTGACATGATAAACCGTCCCTTAATTTATTGTTTTGAGTGCCAAGTTATTTGCAAGGCATATTTTGACAAGTCTTTTATTTAATTGACTGAGGAATGCGGATGTCAAAGCGGCTGCCGCCTCCCGAGATTGGGACATACTCCAATCTTCCTCGATGCTCTTGCACAAGCTTGCGGCAGATCGGAAGCCCGAGCCCGGTGCCATGATTCTTTCCCTCTGAGACAAAGGGCTGGAAGATGCTGTCTCTGATCGCCGGCGGCACTCCCGGGCCATCGTCCATCACGCTGATCTGCAGCCAGCCCGAGGCCGTTGATGCCAAGATCTTGATCTTGCCATCAGAGGTCATCGCTTCACTGGAATTCTTGATCAGATTCATCAAGGCTCGGCGGATTTTGGGTCCATCAAAATAGACAAAGTCCGTGACTTTGTTTTCCACCACAAACTCGATATTTCGTCCCTGTAGCGTGGCTTGGTTGATCTCGGTGAGTTCATCAAAGAAATCTGAAAGGTTGATCTTCTGGATCAAGGGCGTGCTTTCCACACCTCTGGCAAAATCAAGGATTTCTCGCACCAATTGATCGATTAGGCGAGTCTGCTTGACGATGCTCTGGCTAAATTCCCCGCTTCCGGGGAAGAGGTTTTCGATCAATTGAGCGGTCAGCACGATCACCGTCAAGGGGGTCTTGATATCATGGATGATCTTACTGGCTGCCATGCCGATAGCCATAAGGCGGTTTTGGCGGATCATCTCATCCATGAGGGTCACAAAACGCTCGTTTGTATCCCGAAGTCTACCCGATAGGGTGCGAGTCAGATCAAAGAGAATCTCGGGATAGGTCGTGGCGATCCGAATAAAGAGCTCTTTGGGGATGCTCATCAGCTCGGTGTCTTCCAGGGCATAGACGGAGGCGCTTCTGGGCTCTTCGGTGATGATGCCCATCTCGCCAAATATCTCCCCCGCTTCCAAAACAGACAGCTGGGCATGCTGAGGCTCTTCTTGCTTTAAGCCTTTGCTGATCTCGACCTTGCCTTTGCAGATGAAGTACACACTTTCAGCGGCTTCATTTTCGGCAATGATCTGCTCTCCTTGGGCATACTTGACAGGCTCCAGTTTCGGATCAAAATCCTTAAAGAATTGTTCTGTCAACTTTCTCGTTCTCATAGGCTCTCTTGGGATCGTAGGTTGGCTCATTCTCCCTCCCTTGGGATGAAGCTTGTATAGTCAAAAGAACAATGACATGCAACGCTTGCTTATTTGTCAAGCCTTTTCGTCCGAGTACTATCTGGCTTCGGAAATGCCCTCATCCACCCGGCTTGTCGCCAGCTGTGTGAGGCACTCATAGACGTCAAAGACACAGTTGCACAAAAGTCTGTAAAAGACCTGATTGTTTTCTCTGCGGCAAGCCACGATTCTGGCATTTCTGAGCACCGAAAGATGCCGTGATACCGTGGAAATATCACTTCCGATCAAGGCCTGAAGTTCGCCAACGCAGTGCTCTTTCTCTCTTAGTCTTTCCATGATAAAGATCCGCGTGGGATGCCCCAAAGCCCTGATAGTTCGTGCCATATCTTTGTGACGTTCTCTAAAATCCATGTCTGGTTCCTTGCTTGATTTTTGCTTGCAATTCCTTATGGAGGGCTTCTCGTGTCAAGCTTTTTTCGACAGGCCCTGGATAAGCAAAGACCACGCTGGACTCTGAACCCGGCTTAGTCTTTTGAAGCTCTGCCACATTGGCTGGAACTTGGAGTTCTCAGCCGGCAATCTCTTGGCGCTTCCTATCTGTGTGATGCAAAGTCTTTTTACGCATGCGGATGCTATCCGGTGTGATCTCCAAAAGCTCGTCATCACCGATGTATTCCATGGCTTGTTCGAGGCTGAAGAGTCTGGGCGGAATCAGCTTGATGGCGTCGTCTTTACCGGCAGCACGGTTGTTTGTGAGCTTCTTGCCTTTGCAGACGTTGATCACCAAATCCGAATCCTTGCTGTGCTGTCCCACGATCATGCCGCCATAAACCTCGGTATTTGCTCCGATAAAGAGCGTTCCCCGCGGCTGGAACGCATTCAGCGAATAACCCAGAGCCACTCCCTTTTCCATGGCGATGAGAGAGCCATGCGAGCTTCCGGTGATCTCCCCTTTGTATTCCTCATAGCCTAAGAACGCCTGACTGATGAGCCCGGTGCCGCGCGTCTCGGTGAGGAACTCATTGCGGAATCCGATAAGACCACGTGCCGGAACCTTGAACTCAAGGCGTGCATAGCCGTCGATTACCGGACTCATGTGGATCACTTCGCCTTTTCTTTTGCCCATGATCTCGATGGTGGCGCCCACATATTCTTTGCCCACATCCACAGTCGCGATCTCAGTGGGCTCCAAGAGCTTGCCATCTTCGCGTTTATAGAGCACTCGCGGCTTTGAGACCTGGAATTCATAGCCTTCCCTGCGCATGTTCTCCATGAGGATGGAAAGCTGAAGCTCTCCTCTGCCTTTGACGGTAAAGGATTCGCCGGAAGGGTTGCGTTCGGCGACCAAGGATACATTGGTCTTGAGCTCGCGCTGCAATCTTTCCCAGATCTTGCTGGAGGTGAGCCATTTGCCGCTACGTCCCATGAAGGGGGAGTTGTTTACATAAAATTCGATCGCAATGGTCGGCTCATCAATGCTGATACCCGGAAGCGCTACTGTCTCGTCCTTATCCGCCACTGTCTCGCCGATGTCGATATCTTCCAGACCTGCCACCGCGACAATGTCTCCTGCGTGGGCGATCTTGATCTCTTTTTTGTTGAGTCCTTCATAGCTGTATAGAGCTGAGACCCGATAGATTACTTTTGTGCCGTCACGCCTGAGCAGCGCAACATCACTGCCGCTTTTGATGCTACCATTGTGAATTTTGCCGGTGCCCATCTTGCCGACGTAGTTGTCATATTCGATCGCCGAAACCAGCATCTGCAGAGGCAAGCGCCTATCTCCGGAGGTATTCGGCACTTCTTTGATGATCAGATCCAAGAGCGGAAAGATATCCTTGGGCTCGTCGTTCAGATCCAAGACGGCATAGCCATCTTTTCCGGAAGCATAGATCACCGGGAAGTCCAATTGCTCATTCGTCGCGCCTAGTTCCATAAAGAGCTCAAAGACCATGTCCAACACAGCATGCGGCCGGGCTTTGGGGCGGTCAATCTTGTTGATCACCACGATCGGATGCAAGCCCAATGCCAGAGCGTTTTTGAGCACATATTTAGTCTGCGGCATGGGCCCTTCAAAGGCATCCACCAAGAGCAAAACGCTATCCACCATATCCATGATGCGCTGCACTTCGCCGCCAAAATCAGCATGGCCGGGAGTATCAACTAGATTGATCTTGTGGGAATGATAATGCAGGGACGCACTCTTGGAAAAGATAGTGATCCCGCGCTCTCTTTCTATGTCGTTTGAATCCATCACTCGCTCTGAGATCTGCTCATTTGATCTAAACACTCCGGCTTGACGGAGGATGGCATCGATGAGGGTGGTCTTGCCGTGATCCACGTGGGCGATGATGGCTATGTTCTTTATATTTTGCATTTTAGTCCTTTTTTGTAGTCAATGGCTGCCACTTTTTGTAAATGGGTGATTTCGTCAACAAACAATCTCGGAAAGGCTTATGATCTTTAAGATTGCCCCTAATCATGAGCTTGATTGGAGCACAGATTTTAAAGACACATACCCGGCTTCCAAGGTCTCGCTAAACATGACTCATGGCGGCACATTCTATGTTCTCTGGGAAAGAAACCGCCGAGTCTATGTCAATCTAATGAATATGAGTGGTCAAATACTTTGGGCTGAGGACATTTCCCCGGAATCGGGAAGCTGTCAGATTTGCGATGGCGCGGCGAAGATGATGGCCGGTGGCTTCTTTACCCCACAAAACCGCTGCGCAATTTTGCGGGGACCCCGAATCGCTTCGCTCGATGTTCCGGAATGACTAGTATAAACTGGTAGTGTAGATATGGAATGACTATCTGGGCTAGCAGGCAGCTTAGCTATAAAACGACAAGATGTCGCTTCCACAATGGAAGGCTGGTTTTGGGCTGGTGGGCAACTCGGTGATGCCCTATATGAAGTTCAAACACTCAGTAGTCTCCAAAAAAGACTGATCAAGCATAGCCTCCGGGCTTTTTCATTAGCT
>CALGPA010000097.1 GCA_937960795.1 uncultured bacterium
AAAGAAAAACCTTTTCCGGGTAATCGAAAAAACCATCATGCAAAAGTCCTATAAAATGGCAGTAATGCTCTGCATGCTCAAAGATGGGGACTTGGCTCAGGAAGTGTCCGTGTCCGAGATCGCCCGTTTTTTCGGGTTTTGTATCAGCGTGAGCCTTATTGCCTAGACTTAAACGACCCAAGCAACCAAGATCTCTGCCAATGGTCATTGCCTAGGATTGAGCGATTTGTCCTGCGCAATCCCTTGGAGCACCTGGTGGCAAGCTCGGATGGGATCTTCTATCTGCGGGATGATCGCTTTGGTATCAATCATGAACACTTTGATCATCCGGATCCCAAGGCACGAACCCGCGAAGTGCAAGAGCGAATCTATGAGCGGCTGGAGAGCTATTTCCTGAAGTGCCATCGCTACACAGGGCCGTTTTGAAAAGAAGCTATGCAGAATTTCTATGACAATCACTCGCAGGAATACTTTGACTCCACCATTGCTGTGGACATGAGCCATCTTTATGCGCTGGTCTTGCCATATCTGAAACCCGGTGCAAGGGTCTTGGATCTGGGCTGTGGATCAGGACGGGACAGCATTTTCTTTGCCTCACAAGGCTTCGAGCTCACAGCGGTGGAGCCTTCCAAGCAAATGGCAAGATTGGCAGAGGCTCATAGCGGCCTCCAAATCATGAACTTGAGAGCTCAAGATCTGGATTATGAAGATAGCTTTGACCTGATCTGGGCTTGCGCCTCTCTTTTGCATGTCCCACTCCTCGAGATGCCTCTAGTCTGGCAAAAAATAGCCCGGGCACTCACCGCACAGGGGATTGCCTTCATCAGCCTCAAAAAAGGAGATTTTGAGGGCATCAGAGCCGGCAGATACTACTGTGACTATAACCAAGATAGGCTTTTGCGCAGCGGCTACCCGGAGGCAGGACTGCGCCTGATCCACTCTTCGGAAAGCCACGATGCAAGACCTGGGAGAGAAACTGAGATCTGGGGGAACTATGTCCTTAACCTTGAATAGCGGCATTTCTGCATTGATTCTAGCTATTGGTTTGTGACATAGAAACAGCTCAGCATTGTAAGATGCAGCAGATTAAACTTGACTAAAGACTTGTGATTATGATCTTTGGATTTATTGAAAGACTTTAGAGCAAGTTCCAAGAATACAGGACTTGCTAAAAGGGAATCATGGAAGCTGGGATGCGGCATTAGCCTAATCCACCCCGGCTCAAAACCATGATCTTATCACAGCTCATTATCTCGGAGGTTTCATGAGTGAGCATTTTGTCATAACGAGACAAGCTTATGTTTTTGTATACGACCCGGATTCACATGTAGGTCATTTTAGGAGTAAAAGAGTACATTCATCAGACATAATGATTGAGAGAAGACTCTCATCAATTTGGGAAAGCAAGCCAAATGGCACACTGGCGCTTTTCTCATTAGATTGTTTGCCGTTGATTTACCACCCCAAGTCCCACACAGTCAGCAAAGTAAGAGATATGAAATCAGATTACTGCCAGATTGCGGGCGACCTACTCATGACAGAAGAGAATGGTAAGACCAAGTATTGGTTAAACAAGGGTAATGACTACCATCATTTAAGGATTGGCAATTTTGGCTTTGACACCCATTCATATGTCATAATAAAAGATACAAATGGGGCCAACGAAATCCAGGTCGGATCTCGAAGGATTAAGGTCATGCCCGAAGAAATGAGCTGTCTCTATCAAGAGCAGATTGTCAATAAAACTCTGGCCTCAAACCCGAAACCCTCAGACATTACCTTAGAATGCAAACTCCGGCGTGATTTCCCGCTTGAGCTGTTAATCGATAGATCATTAAAGTACAATGTCAGTCTGGCGGTAAGCCCGGGCAAAAGATATGCAATCCGATACAGTCGAAGAAGCAGCGATATGCGTTTGTGGTATGGTAATGTAAGTAGCATGACATACCTCAAGATATCCAAGGGACATGCCTGTGGAATTAGCTCTGTCTGTTTTTTAGGAAAAGATGAATATGTCGCATCATTGGATACAATTGGCACACTGAAGATTTGGCATTTGGACAATGAAGTCGTTGATGTCTGCCAAACAATTTCCTTTGATCAGTTTGATAGACCTGAAGACTATTTACATGTTCAATACGAGCCGCTTACGCACATGCTAAAGCTCGAGTATAAGGATGGCTTTGATTTCTTCACATTAAGGCTTAACACCTACAAAAGGAAGACCAAGAACAATCTGATACAGTTTCAATATACCGAGTTCAAGCCTAAAAAGTTGGTAGAAAGCCCCGAAGTCCAAGCAAAAGAAGCAGAACCCATATCTGCTCGGCTTGAACCTAAACCAATCTTTGCTTCGAAGCCAAAATTCAGTTTATCAGGAGGCTATGATCTGTGTAAGGTCAGTCGAGATAGACATGATAAAACCGAATCTCAAAGCCAAAAGACCAACACTAGGTTCAAAAAAGGTTCTATCGAGATATCAGTTGGCATTGACTTTGGCACTAGTCGCACTAAGATCTGTTACCGCACTGCAGTTGACGATATTGGGAAGATCTTGCATTTTGACAGATTGCGCGAAAGATATCTTGACTCTGAGTATGAGAATTGGACTATCCCTAGCATTGTCGCAAAATCTCGGGGTAAGTTCTTGTTTGGATATGACGCATTGTTGTCAAAGGCCAAGTCAAAGTACCCCGATCTCAAGTCATCCCTGCTATCAGCTAACATCCCAGAAGACAATGTTGTAGCTTGCGCTTCATTTCTAGCTTATCTCTTTGATGAATCGGAAAAACAGATAAAAGAAGAAGCCGGAATAGTGCAAAACTATCGTTTTTCTTACTCGGTGTGTTTACCCGTTGAACATCTGAACAACAACAAGATCGTTGAAAAGTCACACGTAGTGCTCAAGCTAGCCGAGTTGATTAATGACAAAAAGTGCTATGCGAATCCCAATGCAGTTCAAGATCAACTTGATCATTTAATGAGCTCAGAAAAAGCTATAATACGAGATTACAGCCAGCTGATAGCTGAGTCAGCAGCAGAGATTGCCGACTTCCACTCCCGCACAAGAAAACCAGGACTTTATGCCTTGTTTGACTTTGGAGCTGGGACGACTGATATGACAGTGTTCAACATAACAAATGATGTGTCTAAAAAAGCTGACATGTTAGGCGCAAAAGTGGTTAACAAGGGATTCTCACATATAGAAGAAGCCATAAGAAACCACGACAGCCCCGACTCTATAGTCCGCAAACACTACTTATCTATCTACGAAGAGTTTCGTCAATCTGGGATCCTGAAAGAAGTGAAGGATAAACTGCTTGGTGATGGAACTTGGAAGAAACTATATGAAATGCAAATCCTTGCCAGTGGAGGCGGTGCCCTGCACAAGGAAGTAATCAATGTGTTTAGCCAGCCTATGCAGTATGATTATGATGGCAGTAAGGGGCCTAAAAAAATCCAGCTATTGAAAGATCCTCCCAGATGGCTGGCAAACGAGGCTCCATATTTCCGCTGCGCTGTAGCATATGGCCTCAGTGGAGATCCCAATGAACTAAAGGAGAATTATGTTTTGCCGAAAGACTGTAAAGCAAAGACTTACAAGGATAGAATCAAAGAACTCACTGAAGAAGAGATACTGGAAAACCAAAGGAGATTTTTAAATGGGTGAGTTTCAAACAGGTGACAAGGTTAGATTAAAAAAGAACCTTGATACCATCGGAGTAATCCAGAAGCTAGAAAAGCGACTTGAAGATGATTGGATTTATGGAGTTGCTTTGGGTAGTGAGTATGCCTATATTGCCGGAGATCTGCTGATGCCATACATCAAACAGAAGAACGTGGAAGAGGATCTGCGGGCAAACAACTTCGGCCAATATCATGATTTCCAAAAGGCGATGACCTTCCTTAAGCTCGGCAACAGCGAGTCCATCCAGAACAATATATACGCCATGAATACATCCAGAACCATCTTCTATCCTTATCAATACAAGCCATTGATTAAGTTTATCAATTCCTTTAGACGCAGAATTTTGATTTGCGATGAAGTGGGACTTGGTAAAACCATTGAAGCAGGCTTGATCATGAAAGAGCTTGAAGCCCGAGGAGAGCTCAATAGCGTGTTAATCGTGCCACCGGCAAATCTAAGAGTCAAATGGATGTCTGAAATGATTAAAAGATTTGGAGAGAACTTTAACATCTTGCGCGCTAACGAGTTCAAAGAGTTGATCTCCGGAAACAGACAATATGTAGACAAATACAAAATGCATAGATTCATCGTATCTATGGAGTCAGTTCGATCTGAAAGCGTTAAGCAAGCTCTTGAGATCTCCGACTATAAGTGGGATCTGCTGATTGTTGATGAAGCACACAGTCTTCGCAACAAAAACAAGCAACATGGTGTAATGAAGATACTGAGTTCTGTGGCGGAGTCTATTGTCTTTCTAACCGCAACTCCGGTTCACATCTCAGAAGCTAATCTCTACAATATTCTTAACATTATGGATGATTCTCAATATGATGACTTGTCGTCATTCCAAACACAATTAACTGAGAATGCTCCGATTGTTTACGCCCTAAACTCCATTTCAAGACCAACGCCTGACCTTGAGCAAGCTTACAGTTTCGTGAAGATGGTTGAGTCCAAGTACCATAAAAACCAGATATACCAAGATGTGCTTAACTTGCTGGAAGATGGAATTGAAAATGGCATATCGGTTGACACAATTGTGGATATCCAAAGAAACCTGAGTGAGCTGCATCTAATTGGACCAATGTACAATAGAACACTTAAGAAGGATGTCCAAAAGGTCCGTCCTAAAAGAGTACCCCATAAGGTTCAAATAAGTTTTTCCCAACCAGAGCAAAATGTGTATGACGAGATCATTATCGGAATAAAGCAGTTTTACAAGGAAGACTCATTTTCCGGGATTCTGGCATTAAGTAGAGCCAAGCAAATGCTGTCTTCTTCTCTGCATGCTCACAAAGCAAAACTTAGCAAGAACTATAATGTCATCCTTGGCAAGATTGATGAATCAGATCTTTATGAGGAGTCTGATGAGGCGGATGCTACTACTAAAGAGGATAAGCCTCCCACATTCGCCTTAAATGAATCAGATTCAAAGATTGAAAAGTTGATCGAGATCATAAGCATGGTGAAGAGCCACACAAACAAGGTAGTGCTTTTTGCATTCTTCAAAGATACTCTTAGGTATATTCAAGCAAGCCTAAACAAAAAGGGCATCAAAACCTATATGCTCCATGGCAATGTGCATATCTCAGAGCGTTCCGGTGTGATTAATGAGTTTCAAAACAGCGAAGGTTTCAGCATTCTTCTTTCTTCTAGAGTCGGAAGCGAGGGAATCGACCTCCAGTTCTGCGACACTCTCATCAACTATGACTTGCCATGGAACCCTATGGAGCTTGAACAAAGGATCGGTAGGATTGATCGAATTGGCCAGATATCATCCAAAATCCATATTTACAACTTTGAAATGGCAAACACCATCGATGATCGGATCGTAGGTAGACTATATGAAAGAATTGCTTTGTTCGAAGGCACAATAGGCTTACTTGAGCCAATCATGGAAGACATAATGGCTGACATCAGCAAGCATTTGTATTATAGAGAGCTAAGCCCACAAGAACTTGAGGACAAGCTGAGTGAACAAGAACGCATTATTAAAAACCGATTAAAGGACATTACAGACCTGGAAAGTGCTAATAATGAGCTACTTAGCCTTGATCATTTTTTCGACAGAGAGATGAATAGTATTCAAAAGAATAAACGATACTTAAGCCCCAGACAACTGCATCAATACATTGCGGGACATATCGAAAAGAACTATCCGGAAAGTGAGATCCAGTATGATGCCCAAACTCACATCGGGAAGCTTAAACTGTGCAAACAGTTTAGGAAGGACATTAGAGATAGGGTCGAAGATTCCTCCAGGCTACATGCCTTTAGTTACGGACCTGTCAAATTCACTTTCTCATCTGAAGTGGCACACGAAAACGAAGAAATCCAGTTCTTGAACATTCTCCATCCCTTGGTAAAGGCAATAACCATGCAATATAGAGAGCTCAATCAAATACACAACTGCCATTCATTTAGACTAAGACATACTGTTCTAATTGAGAACCAGATATCACTTAATCCAGGTTACTATCTGTACTTCATTTGCGTCGGAAGAATAACAACATCCAATGAAGTGAGCGTCCTGATGCCCATAGTTCTTGATGAGACCCTTAACATCATCGGGAACAATGATATTTGCGAGCAAGTCATTGGCCTTGCAGTTGAAAATGGGGAGCCGGCTATCCAAACTGTCTCTATCCATGATGATGACTACTTAAGAAATGCTCATCAGATTGCCTTCAATGAGTTCAAAGAGAGATTCTTTAGTTATTATAATCGATATAAAGCAAGGCATGAGCTTATGCTAAGTCGACGCAGAGAAAGCAAAACGCTGTATTGGAGCAGTCGAATATCAAAAACTACAGAGCTTCTTAACGACCTGATCAGCAATGATGGATCTCAGCAGATTATCACTATGCGTAGATCTCAGATTAAGAACTTCGAAGCTAAAATGACTACAGAGCTTGATGAGATAGAAGTCGATAAACGATGCGCTCCCGACTTTCGGCCACCGGTTTATGGAGGAGTTTTTGAAGTTATATAATCTCAGTTATCCAGCGGGGATAAACCCGCAGATTTGCCCAATATGCCCCTCTTGTGGCTAGCTAAATGCTTGGAAT
>CALGPA010000098.1 GCA_937960795.1 uncultured bacterium
CTCACCGCTGTAGAGTGCAAGGGATGAGAAGATAAGGACTTACGCGTTTCTCCCAAAAAGTGTAAACCAAGCTCAACTATTGCCCCGGACTGGTCTCGCCTGTGGGTAAAACGGGAGCCTGCTAACTATCCGGCAAGTATGTTCGGATATTGCTGTCTTCACCTGTCCCCCTTGGCATTATGCTGCGGCTCATGCTGGGTGCCCTCTGATCTGAAGAATATCGTGGGACATGTAAGTTTGCTTTTTGCTTGACACATATCTGCCTATGGTTAATCTGCTCCTATGAGGAACTTTGCGCTGATATTTCTGGCGCTGATTGCGCTATGCTCCTGCGAGATCTTTGGCTTGCGGGATTCCCAGCCTCCGTCTGAAGGGGCTGTGTGGAACGACTTTGCCACAAATTGGGAGCTTACCGTGCAAAACCTCAGATTGGCATATACTGATTCCCGCAACACGGTGAGTTATAGCAGGATCTTTGCTGAAGACTTCCGTTTTCATTTTGCGCCTCAGGATATCACAGATTTTAGCACTGACACATTTTGGGACAGGGCTCAGGAGCAGGATATGCTTCTGAATCTGCATTCCAGATATTCCAAGATCGAGCTCAGTTTTGAGGCTCTGGAGATTAGCGACGAGATATCCGCTGATTCCGCAAAGATCTACAGGTCCTACGAGATGCGTCTTTATCCGGGTGATCCCGAGGAAGAGATGCTCATCGCCAGCGGCAATCTCGAGCTGCAATTGCGCAAAGAATATGGATATTGGTATATCACGTATTGGTATGACTACCGCTCTGTCTCGGATCGCACTTGGGGGAGGATGAAGCATGAAAATTCTTAAGTTGCTTCCTCTTTGCCTAATCCTGCTGGCACTGGGCTGTCAGAATCCGTTCAGGCCAAAACTGATCGATATCTCCACTTCCGCGATATACAACCGCAGCCCCGAAGAGCTATTGCGCAATCTTGAGAAGTCCTATCGCGAGAAAAACATCAACATCTTCCGGTCACTACTTCACGAAGACTATCGTTTTGAGTTGCTCTCCAGTGAGTTCAACCAGATCGGCATCGATATGGATGGAGACGGCATCCGCGACACTTGGTGGGATTATGAGCAGGAGCTTGAGATGACGCGCAACATGTTTGAGCGGGGCTCCAGCGACGGCAGCATGCCGGTGGCGGATGTGATCGAGCTGCGGCTGCAGATTCCGCCTCAGGAGCTTTGGGAAGTGGATCCTGCCACAGGGCGGGAAAATTGGATCGTGATCCCCTGCTATTTTGACCTCATCCTCACCTACACATCATCAAATAGCAGCTATGTGGCAAATGGCATTGCCAGATTCTATCTGGTGGAAGAATCCGGTGCCTGGAAGATCATCATCTGGAGGGATGAATCCAATCTATGACAGGGCGCATCATGGCAATCGACTATGGGACAAAGCGGGTCGGGATTGCCATGACAGACCCCTTGCGCATCTTTTCCAAAGCACATAGTGTTCTGGAAAATATTGGCTTTGAAGCTCTTGCATTGCGTATCAACCAGCTTGCCGAGGAGCATCAAGTGAGCCTGATCGTGGTCGGAATGCCCTATGCCATCGATGGCAGCTTCACTCCAAAGACTGCCGAAACCAAGGATTTTCAAGAAAAACTGCAGGAAAAGACCAGTATCCGGGTAGTTTCATGTGATGAGCGCTATAGCTCATCCGAAGCTGAAGCCGAGCTGAAAAAGATGGGAAAAAGCTGGCAAGAAAGCCGCAAACTCGTCGATGCCATGGCAGCAGCGATGATTCTGAAGACATATTTGGAGACACAAACACAATGACAAGATGGAACTATCTGATGATGACGCTGATCGGACTTGCTGTGATCCTCTCGGCTTTCACCGCCCATGAGGTATTCAGTTGGCGAGATTCCACCGAGCGAGCGGTGAAGGTGGAGCCGGGCGAAAGCGCAGGAATCATCGGAGTAAAGCTCGAAGAAGCAGGCATCATCTCCAGTGCATATAGATTTCGGCTTTTGACCAAGCTCAGACGAGCAGATCGGAATCTAAAGCCCGGAACTTATATCTTTGGTGGACACACCAATCTCTGGCAGACAGTATCAACCCTACAAGAGGGTGTTTCAGAGAACATCCGCGTCACTTTCCCGGAAGGGCTTTCCTTGTATCTGACCCTGAAGCGGATCGAGATCAGCGGATTGGCAGGATTTGATGAGCTCTATTCCGCCGCCACCGATACTGCCGTGGTTCGCAGGCTTACAGGCATGCCGCTTGAGAGTCTGGAGGGATTTCTCTATCCCGAGACCTATCTTTTCCCGGTCAATAGTTCAGCGGAAGGTATCCTGGCGATCATGACCCAGGAGTTCTTTCGCAAAATGCAGATCAACGGGATCGATCCACATGAGATTGAGGACTTCTATGATCGCTTGAAATTGGCATCGATAGTGGAAAAAGAAGCCGGGAGCAATTCTGAGCGGGCTAAGATCGCCGGTGTCTTCGAGCGTAGGTTGCGCATTGGGATGCCGCTGCAAAGCTGCCCCACAGTGGATTATATCCTTGAGCGTCGTGGTATCCGACGCGCCGTCTTGACTCATGCCGACACCGAGATATCTTCTCCATATAACAGCTATCAAAATCTTGGTCTGCCGCCCACCCCGATCTCAAATCCACGGCTGGAATCCATCCTCGCTGCCTTATCTCCACAAGAGCATCGCTATCTATATTTCTTTGCAGATGGGCGGGGCGGGAATGTCTTTAGCACAAGCTTTGCGGAGCATCAGCGCCTATTGAGGCAGCAGAGGTATCGATGATTTATCTTGACAAATGGGTTCACAATTATCCGTTTGGGAAAAGTGATTTTACACATCAAAATAGTATTCTTGAAATCATCTACGCATTGCGTATGGAGGAAAAATGAAGAAAATAGTATTTGCTCTCTTGGTGATCGGCCTGGCGCTGTCCATCTTCGGATGTGGCTCAAACAAGCCGGCTGTCAAACCCGATGGAGATCTGGTCTACCGTCCCTCATGGTGGGGCAGTCAGGATGAGCCTGAATTTGTGTTTACATATGGTCAAGGAACCAATCTGGCAGAGAATTCCTCAATGAATTCTGCCCGGGCAAATGCCCTGCAAGAAGCCGCTCAATATGTGGAACTGGTCGTGCAAAGCATGATCAAAGACTTCGAAGAAGAAGCCGGAATCCATGATCCTCAAGTGCTATCCCTGACCTCAAGCGTAGTGCGTGCCGTGGCAAATGCCAAGTTCTCAGGCGTCGTCACCGGAAAGGTCGAGACGCGCAGAGTCTCCGAGCAAGGCGGCTCCAGATACAAAACCTGGATGCAGCTCAAAATCCCGCGGGATCAAGTAAACAAAAACATGATGGATACCATCAGAAACGAAGAAGCGCTCTACAATCAGTTCAAAGCATCTCAAGCTTTCAAAGAGCTGGACGAGCAAACAGACAGGTATTAAGCATCCCAAAAGACCTTTGCTCTGACCCGTGTTTCATCACGGGTCATTTTTCTGCGCCATATCAGCGACCGCTCTTAGTAGAAATGAATTGACAACTACGTATTTACCAAATATCTTGTTCAAAGAAACGAGGTTACTATCATGAAGATAAAAATGACAAAAGAACTCATACACAGATTGCCCAAGACCGATCTGCACGTGCACTTAGACGGCAGCGTTCGGATCCCGACGATCATCGATCTGGCAAAAGAACAAGGTATCAAGCTGCCCAGCATGGATGCGGAAGAATTGCACAAACTCATCGTTTGCGGAGAACACACTAAGAGCTTGGACGACTATCTCAGAGGATTTCACATAGTCAATGAAGTCTTGCAAAACAAAGAAGGCCTCCGCCGAGCTGCCTATGAATTGGCAGAAGACGCTGCTAAGGAGAACGTCCGCTATATGGAAGTGCGCTATTCCCCTATCCTCCATACAAGTAAAGGCCTCAAGCTCACCGAGATCTCACAAGCTGTTATCGATGGGCTATCCAAGGGCGAGAGAGATTTTGGCATCAAGTGCGGCGTGATCATCTGCGGAATCCGGAACATGGATCCGAATACATCGCTCAAGCTCGCTGAGTTGGCAATTGCCTTCAAGAACAAGGGTGTGATCGGCTTTGATTTGGCAGGCGGCGAATACAACTACCCCGCCAAAGATCACAAAGAAGCCTTTGACCTGGCTCTGAGAAACAACCTCAATATCACCATCCACGCCGGAGAAGCCTATGGCCCGGAATCTATCCATCAAGCCATCCACTATTGCGGAACCCACCGCATCGGTCATGGCACAAGGCTGGTGGAAGATGGCGATCTCCTAAACTATGTGAACGACCATCGCATCCCGCTGGAGATCTGTATCAAGAGTAATTTCCACACCAAGGCGGTGAAAGACATCCAGAGCCATCCCATTGATTTCTATATCGATTATGGCCTCCGGGTGACGATCAATACGGACAATCGCACCATCAGCGACACAACCGTCACGGACGAGTATATGCTCGCCATCAATGAATTGGGCTTGGATTATGGCACCGTCAAGAATGTCATCCTAAACGGTTTTAAAAGCGCCTTTTTGCCCTATAAAGAGAGAGTTCGGCTGATCAATCAAACGCTCAATGAGTTTGACGAGATCGAGGAAGCAGAGCTCAAGACCAAGCTTAAAATGAAGGAAAGCCTCTGATGCAGAATAAGATTATCAGCTCCTTAAGCTCCGCCATGGACGCGCTCTCAAGCTTTGTCTCAAACAAAGCAAACCTCAAAGAGATCGAGGATATTGCCCTGATCATCGCAGAGCAGTATCGCAAGAAACACAAGGTAATCATCTTTGGCAATGGGGGCAGCATGTGCGATGCCATGCACTTTGCTGAAGAGCTCACCGGACGCTTTTACAAAGATCGGGAAGCACTCCCGGCGATCGCAATCAGCGATCCCAGCCACATCACCTGTGTGGGCAATGATTATGGCTTTGACGAGATCTTCGCTCGCGGTGTCTCCGCCTATGCCCATCCCGGAGATATTGTCATCGGTCTTTCCACGAGCGGAAACTCGCTCAATATCATCAAAGCGCTTGCCAGAGCTCAGGACTTGGGCTGCATCACCATCGCTCTTTTGGGCGGTGATGGCGGCAAACTGGCAGGCTCCACAGACTATGAAGTGATCGTTCCGGCAAAGACCAGTGATCGCATCCAAGAGATTCACACCATCATTCTGCACATCTTAGTTGAGATGATCGAGCACGAGCTCTTCCATCTTCCCGAACCCACAGAACACTATGCATAAAGGATAAATCATGAACTATAAGAAGATATACATTCTCTCGGCTTTGTTACTCATACTCTCATTTGGATTGTGGGCAGATTATTATGCAGAAGTGGAAGATCTACAAGGCGATGACCTGCTCTATGGGCTCAGGGATATCATCTCCACAAACACATATTCCAGTTATAACGGCGCCAAAGTGTTCCTCTTTCAGGAGCTTGACAATGACGACGGGATGGTCGTCTGCGTCTATACCGGTGAAGAGTATTATATCGATGAAAACTATTCCGGTCAGACCAGCCCCAACACGGAGCACACCTATGCTCAAAGCTGGTTTAGTGATCCCGAATACAGCATCAAACGAGCCGACATTCACCACCTCTTCATCACGACCATGAATGTGAATTCCGCTCGTGGAAACCTGCCCTTTGGCAATGTCGCCAGCACAGCCGCTTCCACTGTTTATTATAGCCACACACCCCTTCAAAGCTATCGTGGTAACGACAATTGGCAACGCATGGTCTTTCAGGTGAATCCTGTGTATCAAGGCAATATCGCACGTGCTATCCTATATTTTCACACTCGTTATGACGACCCGCTTGTGCAAGGCGGAGTAGACATGCTTTCCACCTTGATTGCCTGGCACTATGCCGATCCGCCTGATAATGAAGAGCGCGCTCGAAACGATGCACTTCACGCCTTCCAAAACAACAGGAATCCCTTTGTGGATCGCCCGGAATTTGTGAATCGCGTCTGGAATCCCGAAGTTTCAGTCAGCGACGAGATCGCTAATGCCGTTCCTGAGCTTCGCATCGACAGCGTCTATCCCAATCCCTTCAGAGACGAGGTGAGGGTATCCGTGGACGCCAAGGACTCTCCAAAGCTCAGTGCCACGATCTACAACCTGCGTGGCGAGAAGATACGTGATATCAGCGGGGATTCAGCGCAGAAGTCTTTTTCTTGGGACGCTCGTGACTCTGCGGGACGTCGCCTTCCTTCCGGAGTCTATTTTATCCGCATCCAGTCTCAAAGCGCTTCTGCCACAAAGAAGCTGCTCCTCTTGAATTGAAGGATCCCGGCAAAAGATCTGATTAGGGAACAAATATTGCTCCCCGTTTTGATAGTATAAGCTTTATCCTCAGAGGAGGTGAATTATGCGTAAGATGCTATGTTTTCTTATGCTTGTCGCAAGTCTTAGCTTGGGTGCAAACCCGATTGTGCCCCGGGTCTTGCAGCAATTTTGGTTTACGGATTTCGATGATGTCATCCTGCAGTTTGGCCCCGAGGCTCACTACATTCATGGCGCGGGAGTCCAAGTAAGTGATGGCATCCACAGTGGCGCATATATCTTGGATTTCACCGGAATCCCGGATGGCTCTCCGATGAATGTCTATCTCAGTGAGATTCTTCCGAGCTTCAATGTCACACGTGAGCAGGGCTATCTCCTTCTGAGCTACGACTCCGGAGTTTGGGCTGAAGAGGTCAGCTGGGGACAGGGTAATAGCAGTGATCTGCAGTCGATCATAGCCACTCAGAGCATCTATCAGACCTCTGTGCAAGAGCCCCAAGGATGGTATCAGACGAACATCTGGGCAAAAAGCGATCATCCGGACTATGTGCAAAACTATTCAAGCAGCAGTAGTTGCACGATTCAGCTATATGTCCGAGATGAAGAAAGCGAGCCGGTCGAATCCGTGGCAGTCTTCTATGGAGACTTTAACGAAAACCCTTGGGCTACAAGCGATGAGGATGGCTACATCGAGCTGGAATTGCCCTGTGCTCGCACGCATCTGAAGGTCTATCATCCCGATAGTGAAGCCCCGATCTTTGATGAGCTATTCTTCGCTGAGCCCGCCGGATGTTATGTCTTCAATGTGGAATACTTTAGCACTTCGCTCGCGGATGATCATCTGATCCAAGCAATGGCTGTTTTCACTCTGTATCCGGGAGTTGTCAAGCCGGGACAAGTGCTCAATTTGAAGGTCGAACAGTCACGTGAAGATCCTGATCAGATCAAGCTCTATGACCTCAAGGGACGCTTGGTGGGAGACTATCCCTTTTTCAGCCGTTGGCAGCTGCCGAGTCTGTCATCCGGGATCTATTTTGTGCAAGTATCATCCCAAGGCAAGATCCTCGGACGCCGGCGCATCATCATGCTCCACTAGATATCAGCTACGATGCATCTGCGATATCTGAGGCGCATCTTCCTTTTGGTGGTGATGGCGCTCTCTTGGGCAGGTCTCTTTGCCCAATCTGCCGGACTGGCTTTTGAAACAGAAGAGCTCGTCTTTGTCGTCGAAGATGACGCGTGGATCTTTGAGGGAGATTTTATCTTTTCCAATTGCACAAATGACAGCCTTCGTCAGGATGTCTTTTTTCCAGTGATCCAAGATGAATACCAGAGCGAAGCGCTTGACATCGAAGTTCTATGGTCTTCCCAAAGTGAAAGTCTTTCTTTCACAGAGCTCGCCGGAAGAGGCTTCCGTTTTTGCCTGACGATGCCCCCCAAAAGCTCCGATATCCTACGCATCCGATATCGACAGGAGCTTGCAGAGCATAGAGCATCCTATGTCCTAAAGACCGCGAGAAGCTGGTCTCGGCCCTTGGCATATGGTTCCTACACCTTGTGGCTTCCGGAAAAAGCAGAGCTGATAGCCTGCCCATTTGATGATCCCCAGCGCATTACGAAGGATGGCAAGGACGGCTACTTCTGGGAGTTTTACGACTTTATCCCCGACTCCGATTTTGAGATTGTCTGGCGAAGATAACAAAAGAATTGACAAAAATCCCGCACCTAAAAAGATAGCCTACTATAGTGGGTGATTAGCTCAGTTGGTTAGAGCGCTACGTTGACATCGTAGAGGTCACTGGTTCGAATCCAGTATCTCCCACCACCTTTTTTTGGGTGATTAGCTCAGCTGGTTAGAGCGCTACGTTCACATCGTAGAGGTCACTGGTTCGAATCCAGTATCACCCACCACTTCCCCCTGAATCGTCACAATGCGAGAGCTATGTCCTTCATTTCATCATTGTTAACTTTCCATAGATTTGCGGCGAAGTGGCAAATAGGCTAAGTCCTTATTTTCTCACCGCTTGCACGCTCGACCGGTGAGCGACCGGTGAGGGAGGCATGAGGAGCCCTTATTTTGCAAGCATTTAGCATGACATTTTTCGCATAAACAAGGTTCTTTGATGACTGCCTAGCGGGCGCGCTTAAAAAAAGCTTTACAAGTTGTGGGCTTTTCTTAGGCTTTGCATTGAGGTGAATTTATGGAAAAAACCCTTGCTGCAAGCGGCAGCTACCGCTTCAATCGGATCAGCTTTTTCCTCAATGGAGAGGATATCGCGGTCGAGCTTCCTCCTGGAATCAGCACTTTGGATTTTCTGAACAAAATGATGCATATGTATGGCAGCAAATGCTCTTGCAATGAGGGTGATTGTGGCGCGTGCACGGTGGTGGTAGCTCAAGCGAGAGAGGGAGCAATCGTCTATGAGGCGATCAATTCCTGCCTATATCCTGCCGCAAAGCTGCATGGCAAACACCTGATCACGATCGAGGGGCTCGGCAGTCCCGAAGCGCTTCACCCCATCCAGACAGCCATATTGGAGCATCATGGCACCCAATGTGGATATTGCACACCCGGCTTTGTGATGAGCCTCTTTGCGCTTTTGGCGAGCATCGCGAACCCGGATAAAGCCGCGATTTTGGCGGCTTTGGAGGGGAATCTCTGCAGATGCACCGGCTACCAATCCATCCTTGATGCCGCCATGGAGCTCTCCGCCCTGTGCCCAAGAGCGGAGATCATGCCTGCTTTTTGTCAAGCTATCGAGCCCAAGCTCTTTTCCTTTGACCGTCCTGCTGAGGACTGCAAAAAAACAGACACCTCCCTCCATCTGATCCGGCGCTATCACAAGGCTCGCAGCTCCGAAGAGATCTCTCGGCTTTTGGCAGAGCATCCGGATGCCGGCCTGATTGCCGGAGGCACAGACATCATGGTGCAAAAAAACATCGGCAGGCGCAGCTTTGAGCGGCTGATTGATCTGAGCGATATCCATGAGCTGGCGCAGATCCAGATGAAGCGCGATGGCATCCACATCGGAAGCGCGGTCACCTATTCCCAGATCATGGATTCCGGCATCATCAAGTGCGATCTGCCCTATCTGGTGGAGCTTTGCGGATTGATCGCTTCAAAGCAGATTCGCAATTTTGGAACCTTGGTAGGCAATGTGGCAAACGCCTCACCCGTCGGGGACAGTCTGCCGCTTCTGTTGGTGCTTGAAGCTCGGCTCGTCCTGTTGAGTCAAGCTGGACAGCGAGAGCTGCCGATTACAGATTTTTTCCTAGACTATCGCAAGACCGCCCTTGAAGCAGGGGAATTTATCCGCGAGATCGTCATCCCCATCCCGCCCAGAGATGCCTATATCAAGACGATGAAGAGTGCCAAGCGTAAGTCTGTGGACATCGCCTCGGTGGTGTCTGCCATCCGCATCCAAAAAGACGACACCGCGCTATTGGCGTTTGGCGGAGTAGCCGCCACACCTGCATTGAGCAAGGACTTCCCCGGCCTCTATCAGTCCGGAAGCTCGGCTGAAGCGATTGCCGAGCAGGTCGCGGGGGAATTTCGCCCTCTCTCGGACGTCCGCGGCAGCAGCGACTATCGCAGACAAATGATCAAAAACCATATCATCAAATACTTGGAGTTGCAAGATGGCAAAGCTTCCTTGGCATATTAGCGGTAAACTTCATGCCTGTGGCCGCTCTGCCTTCATCGCTGACGCGGCCCCTCTAAGAGGCATGCTCTATGCAAAGTTCTTCTATTCCCCGGTGGCACATGCCCGGATAATCACGCTGGATCTCGATAAAGCCAAGAGCTTCCCGGGAGTTCACGCGGTGCTTTCTGCCGATGATATTCCCGGAGAAAACATGATTGGCCACGTGATGCACGATGAGCCTCTCTTCCCCACTGAGATGATCATGTATCGCGGACAGGTGCTGGCGATGGTGCTAGCCGAGGATGAATCCATCGCCGAGGCAGCGGTCGAGCTGATCGAGCTTGACTATGAAGAGCAAAAGCCCATCCTCACGATCGATGAGGCAGACAATAAGCAGGATTGGTATATCCCTGAGCGAAAGATCGAAAGAGGCGAGATCGAACAAGCCCTATCTGAGAGTGTCCACAAGCTTTCGGGCACCTGCATCAGTGGCGGTCAAGAACACTTCTATATGGAGTGCCAGAGGGCGCGCGCTATCCCGGTTGATCACGATCTGATCCACATCTATTCTGCCACTCAGAGCACGATGGAAGTTCAGGAGATCACCGCCAAAGTTTTGGGCATTCCGGCTCATAGAGTGGCAGTCGAAGTTCCCCGTCTGGGCGGAGCCTTTGGAGGCAAAGAACGCTCAGCAACTCTCTGGTCTGTCCTGGCAGGATTGGGGGCATTTCTCACACAGCGTTCTGTGCAAATCAAGCTTTCTCGAGATGAGGATATGCACTTCACAGGCAAGCGTCACCCTTTTGAAAGCGATTGGGAGATAGGCTTTGACAATGCAGGGATGATCACGGCGTGGGACGTCCTGCTAAAGAGCAATGGCGGCGCCTATGTGGATCTTTCCATCGCCATTTTGGAGCGGGCTATGTTTCACGCGGACAATATATACAGTCTGCCAAATGTCCGCATCAGGGGGCGTGCTTGCCGCACAAATCTTCCGCCAAACACTGCGTTTCGTGGTTTTGGAGGTCCGCAGGGGATCTTTGTGATCGAGAGCGCCATCGAAAAGATCGCGGCATATCTGGGCAAGGATCCGCTTGAGATCCGCAAGATTAATGCCTATCAAAATGGGGATATCGCCCCCTATGGGCAAACGATCACCGAGGCATCTGCGGGCGGGCTTCTGGATCAGGTCGCCAGAGATGCGGAATATACTCGGTTAAAAGAGTCTGTTCATGCCTTTAATCAAAGCCACAGATATCTGAGGCAAGGTCTGGGAATCACGCCCGTCAAATTTGGCATATCTTTCACCACCGCATTCCTAAATCAAGGTTCTGCCATGATCTGGGTGTATATAGATGGCAGCGTATCCGTCTCCTGCGGCGGAGTGGAGATGGGGCAAGAGCTGAGCTCCAAAATTGCCATGGTGGTGGCAAAAGTATTGGGCTTGGATCCTCAGAAGATACGCGTGGAAAGCTCTCATACCCAACGCATTGGCAATGCTTCACCCACAGCCGCATCGACGGGCAGTGACATCAACGGCAATGCTGCAAAGATAGCAGCGGACAAGCTCCGAGGCAAGCTCAGGCAAGCTGCCATCATGCTGATCAGAGAACGCTATGACATCATCCCGGATGAGATGATCTTTGATCAAAACATGATCTTCCCGGCGGGGTATCCAAAGCACTCTATCAGCTTTAAAGAGGCGGTGCGCCGAGCCCATCAAGAGCGCATGCCCCTAGGCGCATACGGCTACTACTCCACGCCAAATCTACACTTTGACCGCGAGAAAGGAGAGGGACGCCCCTTTCACTACTATGTCTATGGAGCGGCGATTTCGAGAGTGGAGCTAGATCTTCTGAGTGGGGAGCATCGACTGCTCAGCACCCACATCGTTCATGAAAATGGCAAGAGTTTGCATCCCGATATAGACAAAGGGCAGATCATCGGAGCCTTCATCCAAGGGATGGGTTGGTGCACGATGGAGGAAGTCGTGGTGGATGCCAAAGGGCAATATCAGAGCGGTAACCCCAGCACCTACAAGATTCCCGGCATCCGCGATCTTCCGGAGCAGCTTGAGCTTAGGATGATCACAAGCAAATCCGCCGAAGCGAGTGTCTTCGGTTCCAAAGCAGTGGGCGAGCCGCCCTTCATCTATGGGATGTCAGTATTCTTTGCTCTGCAAAGCGCTATCCGCAGCGTCAATCCTGAAGCAGAGCTCACGCTTCCGGCGACAAACGAGGCGATCGTATCGGCTCTGTCATCCTCTACATAAGTCATTCAGGACTTCGAGCAGAGCTTTCTTAACGACCGGTTTGGGCACAAAGGCATCAAATCCACTGCGCATCAGGGAGGGCTTGTCTCCCTCTGAAGCGTATCCGGTGACAGCTATGATCTTTAGATCCTGACGCAGTTCCTTGATTTTGCCGGTTGCCTCAAAGCCATCCATAATAGGCATCTGCAGATCCATCAGGATCACGCTTCCGGATGGCAGAATATCGAGATTATCCAGCGCGTCTTCGCCATTACGAGCTTGGTGAAGGACCACCCCGCTTTTGCGAAGATAGTGCTTAAAAAGCATCAAGATGCTGTGCTCATCATCGACCACCATCACATGCTTGCCGGAAAGCTCCACGCCTCGAGACTTGATGGCTTCTGGCTCTTTTTCTGCCGGTTTGGAGTGGATTTTAATGGGAATCTCCAGATAAAAGCTGCTCCCGACTCCCGCAACTGATTCAAAATACAGCTTCCCACCCAAGATCTCAGAGAGCTTTTTGCTGATGGGCAAGCCCAAGCCCATTCCACCTACTTTTCGCGTATTCACATTCTCCGCTTGGGCAAAGATGTCAAAGACTTTGTCTTGCCGGTTTTGGGGAATCCCGATGCCACTGTCCTTGATGAAATAGCGAATTCGGTCAGATCCCAGCAGTTCATAGCCAAAGACGATCTCGCCTTCTTCAGAAAAACTGATGGCATTTTTGAAGAGATTGTGCAGGATCATGTTGATCTTACCCGCGTCCGCGTAGATCTCGGGCTCTGAGATGGATTTGTCGCGGCTAAATCGAAGCGATAGTTTGCTCTGCTTGCCGGAGGCATTGAGTATGTCTCGCAGGCTTTGCTGATTTTGTTCAAAATGCTCGCTCATTTTGAAAAGACTGGGCTGGGGCAGAGACTGCTTTTGATCATTTAATGAGAGGCTGAATATATCCTGCAGCAGGCGCATCAGGTGATTGCCGCTTTTGTGGATCTGTTGAGCGTATTCCGGGATATCGGGGGATTTGGGATCTGCTTCCATGATCTGTGCGTAGCCCAGGATATGATTCAAGGGCGTCCTAAGCTCATGATTGACGATTCCCATGAAAGTGCTTTTGGTGCGATTGCTTTCTTCGGCTTGGTCGCGGGCTTGGATCAATTGATTCTCATAATCACGTCTTTCAAAAGCTGCGGAGAAAAGTTTTGCTGCCATCTTTGCCATGGTGATCTCGATGTCCTTCCAGTCCCTTTTGTGATTAAGGCTGTCAAAACCCAAGAAGCCGGCTAACTCTCCCCGGCGCTTGATCGGCACATCGAGCACAGACAAGATGTCTTGCATCTGCAGGATCTCCATTTCTTGCCCCCATGATACCGGCAAATTAGCGACATCCGGCACAGCAAGATACTCCCTCTTTTCAATGGAGTTGATCCAATTGGGGATCATGGACAGCGGAATCTCTCGCAAGACGTCATCTTGTCTGTCCACTCCATCTCGACACCATTCATACTCAGACGAGAAGGTCTTAGCGGCTTTGTCCACGCGAAAGATATGCACTCGATCCAGGTTTAGGAGCTTGCCCAACTCCTCCAGGCTCTGCTGAGACACCGTGTCCAGATCTGTCGCGCGGGATTCCAGCAAGTTGGAAGCAAGGTTTTGCAAGACAGCGTCTACTTTGCGCTGAAAATAAAGCTTCTGCATCGTCTCCATACGATCGGTAACATCGGAAGATGTGCCACATAGAGCTATCGGCTCTCCCATGAGATCCTTCACCAAAGCGGTGCGCACTTCCACGAAGATCTTCCGATTGTCTTTTGTATAGTTTGCCACTACTCCTCGATATGAGCCATGCTTAAGCGTCGCTTCCAAGACTTCATTTTGGGTGGACCCTGCCTCGGGATCGTCGCCATAAATACTGATGTTTTTCCCGACCAATTCACTTCGATCAAAGCCTGAGATCCGGCATTCAGCGTCATTAACATAGGTGATCACTCCTTCCAGATCGGTAATCGTCACAGCGTCGCCGATCTGCTCCAGAGCCAAGCCTTGGATACTGAGTGAGTTTAAGAGATAGTCTCTTTCATCAAGGCTCTTTTTGAGAAGATTCTTGCTAAGATTGATCTCCGAGATCATGCTGCCCAGCTTGCTGAAAAAAGACATTATCCGAGCTACTTTCTCTTTGGCATAGTGAGGAACTCTATCTACTGCTGCTAAGTAGTCTTTTTCCACAAAGCCATATATCTTTGCTTGTTCTTTGAAGAAATTCAGATCCACCTCTGTATCTTCAAAGAAAAACTGACCAAAATAGAGATTGGCAACATGCTTGTCTTCCACATATAGCGGAGTGGCTATATCCCACAGCTGGTTTTGGCATCTGTAGAGCTGAAACTCGCCGCTGGGGATATCGTCCGCGAATACAGTGTCGCTTTGGATGCATTTCTCTAGGCAATCAGGGTGTCTACGATGGAAGATCTCACAGATGTCCTGCCAACCAACCTTTATCAACACATTGCCACTAAGGTCAATCACCGCTGTGGTGTAACCCGTGATCTCATAAAAATCCTCTAAGAGGATTCGGATCTGCAAGAGATCCAATTCACTCGCCTGTCCTGCACTATGTTTGTCCGACTTGGCTTCTCGGTCTTTCGGCATAAAACTTCCCATGTCCATCGATTTTGATATTATAGCTCTGAGCTAAGTTTGATCTTGGCAAAGATGTATTTTGCAAAACTAACCGATAGAGCCAATTGCGTCAAGCTAAAATTTGCAGTTCCCACAGATGCCGAGGATATCCGATGAGCTATCTCGCAGCTGCCACATTGAGTATTAAGCCGCAGAATGAGCATATCTCCCCAGATTCTGTGTAGCATCGGGTAAAAGCAATATTTCGCTTGACACAATCCTGCCGGAAACCCTAATGGAGCGAAGGAATTGTCCAAATGAAGACATGCATTATTACGAATTCACATCCGAGCAACGATGTTCGCTTGTATTACAAACTGGGGATGAGTCTCACAGCTCTGGGAGAAGTGCATATTATCTCCACAAACGGACTGGTAAACCACTACATTAATCCCTATCAGAGGATCGTTAATGCCGGATCTCCCATCAAAGCTCTGCCACATATCTACAGAGAATGCAAAGCGATCGCTCCTGATCTGGTGATTTGTGTGGAGCCGCTCACTGTCCCCGTCGCGCTGCTGCTCAAAAAACGCCTTGGCTGCAAGGTGATCTTTGATGTGCATGAATTCTTTGCTGAAGCTCATGCCGAGCGAAGTCATTGGCTTTTCCGTCCCTTTGTAAGGCAGATATATCTTGCTTTCGAGCGCTTTCTAGCACGCCGGGCAGATGCCGTCACAGCGGTCAATCAAGAGATCCTCAATCAGCTCTTCCCCGCCAATGCCCATGCCAAAAACTTCCTGGTGATGCCAAACTACCCCGTAAAAAACGTCTGGGACTACCAATGCGATATCCCCGGATCCTTGGCCCGTCTTTGCGCCATGCGCTTTGATCTGATCTATGTGGGCGGAATCACCAAAGATCGCGGAATCTTCAAGATCCTCAAGTGCGCCACGCTGCTCAAAAATGAATTTCCCCTGCTCAAAATCCTGATCCTAGGCAAGTTTCACGATCCCAACATCGAAAGCCAATTTATTGATAGCATAGACAGCTACAACCTCAACGCCGTGATCTACTATCAAGAGTGGATCCCGCCGGAGAAGATCGGACTGCTGCTGAAGCGCTCACGCTATGGATTGTGGCTATTCAATCCCAAAAACAAACGCATGCGCATGGCGACCCCGCTCAAGGTTCTGGAATATCTCGCGGCAGGACTGCCGGTGATCAGCGTCAAGACGCCTCTCATGCAAAGCGTGATCGGAGTGAACAAGCTGGGAGAGCTTTCCTCCTATAGAGCGCGTGACATCGCCAAGAGCATCGCCAAGATGCTGCGCATGCCGGACGCTGAATATGACGAGCTCAGCACACGCTGCTCCCGGATCGCGCAGGAACGATTCAATTGGGAAAGCCTTGAAGAGAAGTTCTTTACCCTGATCAAGAGCCTCTGATGAAGATCCTTTATATCAGCTATTTCTATCCCCCTCTGGGTGGACCCGCCGTGCTTCGGAACCTCAAGACCGTCAGATATTTGAGCGAAGCCGGCGCCAAGATCACACTGATCACCATAGATGAGATCGAATATGCCTATTGGGATCCTTCCCTGAACTCACTTTGCAGCGAAGAACGCCTGATCCGCACCCCCAGCTGGGACCCTATGGCGTTGATGCGCAAAGTCTTTGGGAAGAACAAATCCACCAGCGGATACATCTACAAAAGAAGCCCGGAAAGCCTCAAGCTATTCCTACGCCGCCTCTATCCCATAGACGACAAGATCGGCTGGCTGCCTCATCTGATGAAAGCCGGGCGCAAAGCCATGCAAGCCGAGGCATTTGATCTCATCTATGTATCCTGCGGTCCCTTCTCTTCCGCGATCGCTGCCTACAAGCTTGCCGAAGAATTCCGGCTCCCCTTGGTGGTGGACTATCGGGACTATTGGACTCTGCTGTCGGATTATGACCTCATGGGCAATCCGCTGAAAAGACGCCATAACAGAGCTTGGGAGAGCCGCATCTTGCGCCGCGCCGACCTCATCGTCTCCGCCACCAAAGGCATCGCGGATGATCTGGCAGAGCACTTTGACCCTCAGATCAAAGACAAGAGCTTCCTCCTCTTTAACGGCCACGATGAAGCGGACTTTGAGGATCTTCCCCAAGAAAGACCCTCCAGCGACTTCTATAGCCTAGCCTATTTTGGCAACATCTACGCCCGCCGCAGCCTCAAATATCTATATCGCGCCATAGAAGAGATGGATCGGGAAGGGCTCATCCCCGCCAAGCTCAGAATACGGCTCTATGGAAATTTTAACCGTGAACTATATGATGAGATCGCCCATAGCGGAATCAAAGAAAGGATATCCGTCCATGATCAAGTGCCCCATCGGGACGCACTGATCAAGATGCAAAAAGCAGATGCCTTGATCCTCATCATCAATAGCTCCAGCCCCAAGGGAACTCTCACCTCCAAGATCTTCGAATATCTCCGCCTTGGCAGACCGATCCTGGCAATGGTGCCCCCAAAAAGCGAAGCCGCTGACCTGCTAAGGGAATGCGGAGTCCACAGCATCTGCCCCATGGAATCCATATCTGCCATCAAAAGCTGCCTCAGCCGTCTCTTTGATCAGCGCCACCAAGCTCCCGGGCTGGCTCCAGCTCTTGCCAAATATGAGCGCAAAGCCCAAGTGCAAGAGCTCTCTAAGAGGCTGGAAAAGCTCATCTCAAGCAAAGATCCCAAAAGCTGAGTTCGGCAGAATCACAAATGTCTTGACATCTTTGGCGCCAATCGAAGATTGTAGGCATGAAAAAGATCTTGAATATTCCTGGCTTATGTGAAAGGACCATGGGCTTGCTGATCGCCCTTTTAGCGCTCAACACCATCCCGATCTCACTAAGTGCCAGAAGCATTTGGTCTCGCCCACTAAGCGTTTTCAATAGCGAAAACTATGTTTTTCAGGGACATACTGCCGCGTCTCCGGATGGCTCATATGCCCTATTGTGGTCAATGATGAACGAAGCTGGAGATCGCCAGCCCTGTTTTCAACGCTTTAGTGCCACCGACCAAGCACTGAGTCCACAGCCCCTGCTCATCTCCAATGCTCAAGGCAAAGTACCCTGGCGCTTCTCCCGCGCCTCCAATGGGAACTACTTCATCCTAGCCAGGGGAAACTATGAGTCACTGCTGCTTTTGATCGATCCTGAAGGAAACTTGATAAACGTGGCTGCTACCATAAACTGGAGTATCTCCGCTGAGAGCAGGGTGGAACTTGTGCCGGATCTCTTCGGAGGCGCTTGGCTGAGCCTGCAGATCTCCCGCAGCTCCGCTCCTAGACGCATCAATCACTACAACGCTGCCGGTGAAGCCGCTATCCCCGGATTCATGGAGATCCCCATCAACAACAATCTTTTCAGCGACATGAGCATCATCGTGCAAGGAGACAACTCCGCGATCTGCGCATACAATCACCGCAGCAACGCACGAATCCTCCATCTCACAAGCGATCTTCAGGTCATCCGAGACTATAGCTTCAGCTTCTCAGATGATCCCATGGTGGACAGCAAGGTCTTTGCTGACGGCTCTGGAAACCTCATCTGGATTGGTAATATGAACGCATTCATGTTCCACCAGAAAATTCAGGTCATGAAGACCACTGATCAAGGCGACCTCCTCTGGGATCAAAGCATCAGTTTCGACAACCCCAGCGGAAATGTGATAGCATGGGATGCAATAGCTATGGCTGATGGCTCCTACGCTTTCGCTATGATTACTCGGCCATCAACCAATAGCCCAAATCTCAGCTTGTTTGCTCAACGCTTCAACAGCGCCGGCGGTCTTTTCTTTGGATACCAAAACCGACAGCTTGATCTCGAGCCCTTGGATGCTCAGGCCGGGCTCAGCCTGAAACTGATTCCCGGCATAGCCGGAAGTAGCTGGGCAATGATCAGTAAATATGACCCAACCGACTGGGTATACAAATTCGCTTGCCTTTATATCCAAGCAAATGGCATCCATTGGAGCAGCGAGCAAATCGTACATACTGAGCCCTGGCACAGTCATTTTGGCGAGATCGGCATGGATGGGCTCAGGAAAGGCAACGACCTGGCACTCATTGCACAGACTCATTCCGACGGCCTGTCCAAGATCCTCCATAGCACTATCTCCAGCACCGGAGTGATCCTCTCAGAAAGCACTCTGGCAACGTCAAAAGCCGCCATCTTGGACGAGCACAGCATCCAAAGCATCGGAAGCAATTTGTTCTGTGCTTGGACTGAGGATATTGAGCCCTATCTATGGCCACAGAGGAAGGAAGTGATCCGTTTCCAAATGGTAAATTCTCGAGGGGAAAAACTGCTTGCTCAAGATGGAGAGATCAGGTCAGGCGGAGTTCCCCAAGATTTGATTGGGCTAAGTTCCCTCAGCCTTCCGAATGGCAACCTGCTGCTCTGGTGGATGGAGAACTCACCCCCTGCTCGCCTGCGAGCGCAGCTGTTTGATTCTGGCGGAACTGCTCTTTGGGAGGAGGAGGGTAAACTGATCATCACAGATGATCATCTGAGTTTCAGATCCATCATGGCAAGTCATTATCAAGGAGACATCTATTTTGTCTGGGACCGTGATTTTCAAGGTGAGATCAGAGGCCAACGCCTGGTGAACGGGATCCCGCAATGGGAAGCGGACGGCAAGGTCTTGATCAATTCTGCCTCCACCCTCTTTCCGGCACCTTCGGGAGTGAAACTCAGGGCTTTGGATGGCAACAGTCTGCTCTACTCCTGCGGAGAAGGGCAAGGCATTGACATCTTGTATTACACCTGCATAGCAATGTGGCGCTTTGACCCATCCGGACATGCATCTTTAGGGTTTGACCGAGGAGGAAGGCAAGTGATGACACACTTTGACGGCTACCACAAGAGCCTCGAATTCATTGGCTGGCATCTCTCTCCTCAGGGATACATCGTGAGCGCTTATACGTGGGATGGAGAATACTCTCCCTATGACTTCGCTTATCACTTTCTTGTCACCGGCACCATCCATCAACTGATCAGTCTGGACGGAGTCTGCCAATGGAGCTCTGACGGATTTTGGATGCCTCAACAAATGCTGCCTCTTGGCGCCGACACGGATGCTTATTATGCCTATGTAGATGCTTGCATCATAAAGCGAGACTATGAGCACAGGGAGCTCTTCCGAGAATATCTCGGCGCTTTTGCCAGCGAGGCAATAGAAACACAAGCGGGAGTCTATATCGGTATCGCAGACGCTATAAACCACTTTAGCTTCACCAATCAGGGCGAGCTTTCTTGGCCGGGGGATGCACAATATACACAAAACTATTTCCCAAATACACAAATCTGCGCCCTGGGAGGTAATGCCTTTTTCTTTTGGAAGGAGAAGACCTTGAACTACACTTTTTATGATTACAATGCCAGCCCCTTGCTACTACAGGGTTTCACCCGAAACTCTGGTTCATCCTCCCATGAGCAAAACAGCCCCGCTTGGGTATCCGCCATCACCCTCAGCCTTGCCGCCAATCCCTTCAAAGACCAAGTGAGCATCCATATTGCCTGCAATCAAAGCGCGCAGGGAGAACTCGCGGTGTTTAACATTCGCGGGCAGAAGCTAAAGACTCTGCACAAAGGAGACCTGCATCAGGGAGCCGGCATCATATCATGGGATGGCAAAGACGCTGCCGGAAAAGAGCTTTCCTCCGGAGTGTATTTTGTGAGGCTTGATAGCATCGGGCACAAGACTATTGTAAAGAAACTGGTCAAACTCTAGAAAAAAGGAAGGGCAAGCACCCAAAGCTCTGCTCCGCCTATTCTCGTGTCAAAGGGAACTAGAGATAAGCTGATTTGCCCCCATTTACGCGCTATCTGATAAGGATTGTCTTCTGACTGACAGTTCTTTGATTGTATTATCTTGACACATCAAACAATTGTCAAGCTCCTTAGGGTGGATACTTTTAAGGGTGACACGCCACTTTAGGGTGGATACTTAAAAGGGTTTCATTCCAAACACTCAAGAAGCTTGAGCCTCAGAACTCTAGAACCCCTCTTCCTGCCTCATAAGCCTTAATCAAGTGATTATCCCCTCTTAATCAAGTCTTAATAATTAAGGCTTGATTAAGGCTTGATTGAGGAGTGATTAACTGTCTGAAGGCGGGAAGAAAAGTGGAAACTCTTTTGGGCTTTCCTGATTTTGGCTGACAAAATTGGTGAGGATGAATAATGAAACGCAAAGCAAGGAAAGCAGTTAGCTACTCCGATTGTTATAAGAGTAGCGACTGCATAGCATAGTATAAGAAGACACAAGCATTGCCTTGGTCTTTCCTAATGGAATCATCACGAGAATGAAACGCTTTTAAGTATGACATTCAGCCAGATAGGGCTCATCTTTTATTGCAGATTGTTAGCAAGCAATGCGGCGCTCAGATCAATGGCAGCAGCTCTCCTCTCGGTTTTGCCATATCAGATATCTCTTCTTTGGTAAACATAGCATTTACAGGCATCTGATATAGCAAATCGGATAAGCTCTTGACAAAATCCGGCATTTCCGATCTCTTGCCTTAATCGCTTGATTTTTTATGCTAATGTATAAGTAAATATGAAAAAATAGAGGAAGCATGCAAGACATCATCATTGATGGCAATAGCCTCACCCTGGAAGCGGTGGGTAAGATTGCCTATGAAAAAGCTCAGATTCGCCTGTCTGAGACCAGCAAAGCCAAGGTCTCAAAATGCAGGGATTATGTAGATAAAGTGATCGCCAATGGCGACATCGTATATGGTCTCACGACCGGATTTGGTAAATTTAGCACAGTAAATATCCCGCCTGACAAGATAGCAGAATTGCAGGTCAATTTGATCCGCAGTCATGCAGTCAGCGTTGGCGAGCCCTATAGCGAAGAGATCACGCGCGCCATCATGCTATTACGCATTGCAGTGTTGGCAAAGGGTCATTCCGGGATCCGCCTTGATACCCTTCAGACCCTGATTGAGATGCTCAATAAGGGAGTTCATCCGATCATCCCCATGCGTGGCTCAGTGGGAGCCAGCGGGGATCTCTCTCCCCTATCTCATCTGGCATTGGTGCTTTTGGGAGAAGGTGAGGCGATCTATGGCTCAGAGCGTCTAAGTGGATCTGAGGCAATGAAAAGAGCGGGGATCTCTCCGATTGTTTTGGCTGCCAAGGAAGGATTGGCTCTAAATAATGGCACGCAAGTGATGGCTGCCATCGGAGCTTTGATGCTGCTCAAAGCGGAAGAGCTTTGTCGGCTGTCAGATATCACGGCGGCGATCTCCATTGACGCGCTTTTAGGTACACCGCGCGCCTTTGATCCCTTGGTGCACGGCTTGCGTCCCCATCCCGGGCAAAAGATTTCAGCGGAGAATCTCTGCAAACTCCTTAGTGACAGTCCACTTAGGGATTCTCACATAAAATGCGACAATGTGCAAGATGCCTATTCCTTACGCTGCACTCCACAGGTCCATGGCGCGGTTCGAGATGCCCTGGCATACGCGCGGGGAGTGCTTTTGGTCGAGATCAACAGTGCCACGGACAATCCCCTGATCTTCCCCGATGAAGACAAGGTGATCTCAGGTGGCAACTTCCACGGCGAGCCTCTGGCAATAGCCCTGGATACCATGGCATTAGCGATCAGTGAATTGGCAAATATCAGCGAGCGAAGGATGGAGCAGATGCTCAATCCCGCGCTATCGAGAGGTCTTCCTGCCTTTTTGGCAAAGCGTCCGGGGCTGGATTCCGGCTATATGATCGCGCAATTGACCGCCGCATCTTTGATCTCAGAAAACAAAGTACTTTCCCACCCTGCATCGGTGGATAGCATCCCGACTTCCGCAAACCAGGAAGACCACGTCTCCATGGGATCCATCTCCGCCATCAAGCTTTTGCAGGTGGTGGAGAATGTCGAGCGTGTGATCGCCATCGAGCTTTTGATCGGCGCGTCGGCTCTGGACTATCGGGATCATCCCACGTCCTCAGCCCTGCAGAGCGTAAAAGAACTGCTTAGAGAAAAGGTCGCCCGCCTCGAAGAAGATCGCATCCTATATCCGGACATCGATGCAGCCACTGCTTTGGTGACAAGCGGGGCCATCCTTGAGATTATCGGCAAAAAGGGTCCACAGCTTTATTGAAAAGTAGGATCTTGATAAGGATCAGATGATGAAGAGACTTTTGGGATATTCATTTGTGGCGCTGCTGCTGATGCTTTCTGCTTGCGGCATAGACAACACTATGTACAATGCCAGAAACTATTTTGCCAGCGCCATGGATCGCCCTTTGGCAGCCAATGGCCGCCCCACGCCTCAGGCTGTGGCGGAATATACCAAGGCTATCCAGAAGTGTGGAGTCATACTATCCGAAGAACCAGATGGCAAAAGAGCGGATGATGCCCTCTTTTTGATGGCGCGAGCTCTGTATTACAAAAGAAATTCCGCCTTCCAAGCTAAAGATGCCTTCGAAAATCTGATCCGGGGCTATCCAAATAGCAAGCACGTGCCGGAAGCTCATATTTATCTGGCAAAAGTGCTGCAAGACGTCAACCAACCCGACGAATCAGAAGCCGTTCTGGAGAGATTCATCCGTGATTCCAGATTTGTGGATCATCACGCCCGAGCTTTGTTGGTTTTGGCAGATTTTGAGATCCAGAGCGAGGACTATCACCGGGCTCAGTTTTGGTTGGAACGCATCATCACAAACCATCGAAATACCCGGGAGTTTCGCGAAGCCTACTTTCTCTTTGGCAGAAATTACTATGAGCAGAAGGACTACCAAAGATCGCTTGATGAATTTCAGAGTTTCATCAGTACCCGAGGAATCGACAAACAGCAGCGCATGGATGCGAGATACTTTATCGCGCTGAATCACTATCATTTGGGACAGACAGATCCGGCATATCGGGAAGCGCGCTATTTGGTGCGCAACGAGCAAACACCCCAGCTGCTTTCCCGCGCCAGAGTGCTTTTGGGACGCGTGCTCCTAGCCGATGGACGCGAAGAAGACGGCTTGAATGAGCTCCAAAGAGTCACTAGCGACTATCCGCGCACCGAAAATTCTGCCGCTGCCTATTATCATATGGGCAGATACAAGTTCTTTACGAAAGGTCTGATCGATGAGGCTGTCGCGGATCTGAATCGTGTTCGTGGAGAATTTGCTCGCTCCGAGCATGCAGATGCCGCAAATCGCATCTCCACCGCCCTGGTGCAGATCAAGCCTAATCGCTCTTTGGACATCACTCGTGATGCCGACGCTTGGTTGCAACACAAATATCGCCGAGCGGAGAACTTCTTGGATCCTCTGGCTTTGCCGGATTCCGCGGTAGTCACATTCCAAAGAGTTATCAGCCAAAGAGATAGCATCACCCTTCAGATAGGCCAATTTCAAGCTCAGATTGACAGCCTGGATCTCAGGATCGCTACTCTGCAGGATAGCCTTTTGGGGTCAGTGGATCAGATTGATCAGACAACGCTCACCACAGACGCTGATGAGCTTCCCCAGGAGCCGACAGAGCAGGATCCTGAGCCGGATATTGAAGACAAAGACCCTGCAACGACTGACGAGCAGGAGAGCGAAGTGAAGCGCACGGAGAATCCGGATGCAGAGCCCGAGCTAAGTCCGACACCCGCAGCTGTCGAGCCTGATCTTGCCACTCTGGAGCAGATCCGAGCGGGCATCATCAGTGAACAAACCGAACTTGCTGAGCTAATCAACCGCTTTGATGAAGAGATTCTGCCGTTTTGCTACTACTCGATCTTCAGCATCATCCACGATGATCCTGCCCGAGCGGAAAAGAGTCAAGAGATCTATGAGATCTTGCAAAGCCAATATCCGCGCAATATGTATTTTAGGGCAGCGACCGCCCTCAGAGAAGGTCACATTCCCCGCTTGATCGATCCGGATTATGAGGAAGCGCTGGAAGCTTTTGATGCCGCGCTGCAGCTCTATCCGCCGTTTTCAGACTCGTTGGTGAGCATGATGCAGGGCTTCTTAGAAGAGGATTATGAGGATCTGCGACTGAGAGCAAACTACCGTCTGGGCTGGCACTTCAGCTTTGAAGAGCCGGATACCACCCGCGCCAAGACCCATCTGGCAGAAGTCTTGGCTGATCCCGAAGCCGGGGACTATGGCAGCTTGGTCAGACGCTTCTTTGATGGACAGAAGTTCCTTTTGCGCGATAGCGGATTGGAGCCGGAATCACAGGAGCCCGCGCTCGAGACAGAAGAGCCTGAGCCCGCGGAAGATGAGCCTGAAGCGGCTCCCGATCCCGTGCCGGATCTCTCCGATATTCCTGAAGAGCCAAAGGAAGATGCCCTGCCGGAAGAGCAGGCATCGGATCCCGATGAAGATGATCAAGCGGCATATATCGAAGAAGATGAAAGTCCGCCGCAGGAGATCCCTGCATCCGATCATGAGCTAAGCCCCACAGAGGATCTGCCCAAAGCCGAAGAATGAGAACTCTCTTGATTCAGAACCAGCATCTGTATCTCAAGCTGGCCATCTTTGTGCTCGGAATCAGCACCGCTCTGGAGGCTTCATTTCGCCAATTGGGCATGCAAAGCCTGCTCGTCTTGCTCTATATGAGTTTGGATTGGACGCACTATGTCAAGCTCAGCTTTGCTCTGCGCAAGCTCTTATCCTTTTTGGCAGCATATTGGCTTTTGACTCTCTTTGCCGGGATCGCTTTTCCGGAAGCACTGCTTTTTAGCGGTAGGATCATCTATCTGATCCTGATCACGGTCGCAGCATGGGGTGCGCTGGATCTCAGACGTCTGGCAGCTCAATGCCGATGGTGTAGAAACTACAGCGTTCCCCGCCTGATGATCAGCTTCTTCCTCAGCACATATCTATATATCCAAGAGTATTTTGTCCAATATCGAACTCTCCCAAAGAGCGAGAGCATCGCCGGGAACTTGGAGCGCGTGATCCAAGCCGGGAAGAACGTGCATGATCGCACTCCTCATATCGAGAAGCAAAGCCACAGCCTCCTCAGCGAGGACTATCCCGCCGCCGAACCTGCATTTTCGGCAAATCTCTGTGGCATGATCTTCCTCAGCCTTTTGGTCGTGGTCTCAAACATCTGATATGCGATATCTGATTAAGCTTTCCTACGACGGCACCGGCTTTATCGGCTGGCAAAAACAAAAGCAGGGACGCAGCATCCAGAAGGTGATGGAGATAGCTCTGGAAGAGTTTTGTGGAAAGCCCACTCCGATCGTCGCGGCAGGACGCACAGATGCCGGAGTGCATGCTTTGGGACAATATGCCCATTTTGAGTATGAGGGAAAGATGCAGATGCCTCAGATCCTCAAGGCTTTCCGGCGTTGGCTGCCCGATGACGTCAAGGTGCTCCAGATCTGGGAAGCAGGCGAAGATCTTTCTGCCAGATACCAGGCATATGAGCGGCACTATCGCTATATCTTGGCAAAGGACATCACTCCCTTCAATCGCAATTATGCCGGCTTTATCCCGCATCTGAAGATCCGACTGCAGCCGATGCTTGATGCCGCGCCACGACTCTTGGGAAAGCACGATTTCTCCAGCTTTGGCAGGCTCAATCCGGAAGTGCCGAATCACTTTTGTGAGATCAAAGAGCTCAGCATCATTGAAGACGATGAAGCCTTCACATTTAGCATCCGAGCTGATCGCTTTCTGCACAATATGGTGCGCCGTATCGTGGGCACTTTGACCAATATCTCCCACTTCGATCTGGGAGCAGATACCATCGACAGGATCTTGGGAGAACGCTGCTCGCGCCAGACCTTGGTGACCACCGCTCCCGCCCAAGGACTCTTCCTTGTCGATGTGAAATATCCTTTAGAACTGCTTGACGGCAAAGCCCACTGCAAATTTTCTGACATCAGAAAGAGGTAATGATGAGATACAAAATCCCCCGGGGAACTTACGATATCCTACCCAAAGATAGCGCAAAATGGCAGTATGTGCAGCGCGTGTTCCGAGAGACAGCCGCGAGTTTTGGCTATGAAGAGATTTCCACTCCCATTTTCGAGATGGCAGAGCTCTTTGAGCGCTCTTCCGGCGAGAGCTCGGACGTCGTGCAAAAAGAGATGTATCGCTTTGAAGACCAAAAAGGCAGAGTCTTTGCCCTGCGTCCCGAAGGAACGGCGCCTGTGGTGCGCAGCTTTGTGGAAAACCATCTTGATCGTCAGGGCGGCAGACACAAGTATTACTACATCGGCCCCATGTTTCGCTATGACCGTCCTCAGAAAGGGCGTTATCGTCAGTTTTACCAATATGGCATTGAGCTGATCGGCAGCAATCATCCCTTCTTTGATGCCGAAGTCATCGCGCTTGAGATGCGCTTTCTGAAAGCTTTGGGACTCAGGAAGATCCGCCTTGAGCTAAACAGTGTGGGTTGCGCGGGATGCTCGGTGGATTATGACAAAGCTCTTCAGGATTTCTTTCGTCCTCATTTGGCGGAGCTATGCGGGGATTGTCAGACACGCTTTGAGCAAAAGCCACGCCGTTTGCTGGACTGCAAAGTGCCCTCTTGCAAAGCCTTTCGCGCGGGTGCTCCCTCACAACTGGACTATCTGGATGAGCCCTGTCGGGAGCATTTTGCCCAAGTGCAGAGCTACCTCGACGATATGAGCATAGCCTACACGGTCAATCCCGCCATCGTGCGGGGCTTGGACTACTATACAAACACCGCCTTTGAGATCATCGTGGATGATCTTGGTGCTCAGAATTCCATTGCCGGAGGCGGTCGCTATAACGGGCTTATCTCCGCCGTCGGCGGGAAAGAAACCCCTGCCATCGGCTTTGCCGGAGGCTTTGAGCGGCTTTTGCTCGCCCTGGAAAGCGAGAATCTCGCCTTGATCGAGCCTCAGAAGCCACTTGTCTTTTTGATTGCAATGGGAGATGCCGCACAAAAGCTGGTGCTTCCGCTGCTTTCTGACTTACGCGGACGCGGCATATATGCAGAATACAATCCCGAAAAAGGCTCCTTTAAGGCTCAGATGAAGGCTGCCGACGCGATGGGAGCCGCCTATGCCGGGATCATCGGAGAAGATGAACTGGCATCCGGCAAGATTAGCCTCAAGGATCTGACAAGCGGGGAGCAAAGCTCGGTGGATCCGCGGGATCTGCCGCATCTGCTGCTAAACAATTGCACCCCCTAATCCGATAATCGGCTAATGCTCTACACCAAGATATCTCCCCTCTTAAGGCAATCTCCTTTCTTTGAGGGACTGCTGCCTTTAAAAGAAGGGCTGCAGATCTATCACTTGAATCAGAGCGCTCGGGCATTGGTCGCGGCTGATCTCTGGGTCAAGACCGGCAAAAACGTGATTCTGATCTCCCAAGATGACATCATCGCTGAAGATCTTTGGGACGATCTGGTGACCCTAGTGGGACGTGATAATGCCTATTATCTGCCTGATTATGAGATCCTACCCTATGAAGAGCGCTCGCCGCACTATTCCATCCGCGCCACAAGGATGCTGTCTTTGGTAAACACGGTCTCCGAAAGCCCCGCGATCTATAGTCTGTCGATCAGATCATTTCTTCGCTACATCCCCTCAAAAGCGAGCCTTAAGCGCCATATATTTAGCCTCAAGAAAGGCGACATCATCGATCCTGATCAACTCTTAATCAATCTGCAAAACATGGGCTATGAGATAGACTACCAAGTTTCGACCGTCTACCAAGCCGCCAAGCGAGGCGGCATCATGGACATCTTTTCCCCGCCCAATCTTCATCCCGTGAGGCTGGAATTTTGGGGAGATGAGATCATGTCGATCCGCAGCTTTTCCACGGCTACTCAGCGCTCTGTCCCCGGGGAATTGCCGGAAGTGACGATCATCCCCGCCCGAGAGCTTTCGCTCGATGAAGTCGATTCGGGATCGGTGATTATCGCCAAAGTGCGCGACAAGGGCTTCTTCGAGGGTTATGAGAATTTCTATAGCCTCCTATGCAAGGACCTGTCTGCCTTTGCGGATTACTTTGCCCCGGAATCCCGGCTTTTTGTCTTCAACAACTTCAGCTATGTCAAAGAAGAGATGGAAGCGCTCACAGAGCAGACTTTCGTCCAATATCGCAAAGAACTCAAGAAAGGCAGCAAAGGCAAGATCCCCAAGGTCAATCGCCTGATCCAAGATGAAAAGAGTTTCTATGGCTGCATCAACCAAAGCGACAAGCTCTTTGTCTCACAAAGTGAGTTTATCCAGCCTGAGATCAAGGAGAACCTCCGCGCTCCCTTTGAATCTCAGCCCGCCTTTGAAGCTGATCTGGGACTGCTCTCGCAGACTCTGCAAAGCCGCAGTCGGGATGGCTGGCAGAGCTTTCTGCTCTTTGACAACCAAGCCCAAGAAAAGCGCATGCTCCAGATGCTCACTGAGGAGATCGGATATCAAAGCCACATCGGGGTCTTGCATGAGGGTTTTGAGATCGCGGATATCAAGCTGGGGCTGTGGACAGATCATGAGATCTTCAATCGCTACAAACGTAAGCGCTATGCCCCCCGCTTTGCCCCGGGCGAGACCATCGTGGACTATGAAAACCTCAAGCCCGGCGACTATGTGGTGCATGTGGATCACGGCATCGGAGTCTTTGAAGGGCTCAAGATCATCCGCCTTGATGGACGCGATGTAGAGTGCTTGGTCCTGCGATATGCCAATGACGACAGGGTCTATGTGCCCACTTTCCAGCTCTCTCTGGTGACCAAGTATGTAGCAGAAGAAGGCAGTGCCCCGGTCTTGAACAAATTGGGCAGTGCCAAGTGGCAAAATACCAAACGTAAGGCCGCCCAGCAGATTGAGCTGGTGGCAGCGGATCTGGTGAAGCTCTTTGCAGAGCGCAGCAGTCGAGCAGGTTTGGCTCATTCTCCTGACACAGACTGGCAAATGGAAATGGAAAGCTCCTTTATCTATGAAGATACGCCGGACCAGACCAAGTCCACCCGCGAGATCAAAGACGACATGGAGCTGCCCGTCCCGATGGAGCGACTTCTGTGTGGCGACGTGGGATTTGGTAAGACGGAAGTGGCGATTCGAGCTGCCTTCAAAGCGGTAAACAGCGGCTTCCAAGTCGCCGTGCTGGCGCCCACGACACTCTTGGTGGAGCAGCACTATCGTGTCTTCAAAGAACGGCTTGCTCAATATCCCGTGAAGATCGCCATGCTCTCCCGCTTTCGCAGCAAGAGCTTGATCCACAAAGATGTAGCAGACATCGCCTTGGGCAAGGTAGATATTGCCATCGGAACCCACAGATTGCTCTCAAAAGACATCAAGTTTCCCAAGCTCGGGCTGCTCGTCATCGATGAAGAACACCGCTTTGGAGTGCGACACAAGAATCGGCTGCGCAGTCTGCAAAGCAATGTCGACACTCTATATATGAGCGCTACTCCGATCCCACGCACCCTGAACATGGCCTTGGCAAAGCTCAAAGAGATATCGCTCATGCAGACCAGTCCTAAAGAACGCCTCCCGATCCGCACCATCATCACCCCACGCGATATGGAAGTGATCAAAGACGCGATCCGCCGTGAAGTTGATCGCGGGGGACAGATCTTCTTTGTGCACAATCGGGTGCAGACCATCGAGACTGTCGCATTGGAATTGCGCCGTGAGATGCCGGATATCTCTTTTGCTGTGGGGCATGCTCAGATGTCCGAGCATCATCTGGAAGAAGTGATGAGCGCCTTTGTAAATCGTGAGTTTCAAGTGCTGATCTGCACGACTATCATTGAAAATGGCATCGACATCGCAAACGCAAACACGATTCTCATCGATCGTGCCGATACTTTTGGCCTGGCACAGCTCTATCAGATGCGCGGGCGTGTGGGACGCAGCAATCGCCGCGCCTATGCCTATCTTTTGATCCCCAAAGGCAGCACCGCCATCGCTCGCAAACGCCTGGAAGCGCTCACCCAATATGACTTTCTCGGCGCCGGCTTCCAAGTCGCCCTCAGAGATCTGGAGCTTAGAGGAGCGGGAACAATCCTTGGAACCAAGCAAAGCGGAATCATCCAAGCAATCGGTTTTAACTACTACAATCGTCTCTTGGGACGCGCCATCGAAGCGGTCGAATCCGGCGATCTCAACAAGCTCTATGAAGACGATAATCCCGCCACCAGACAGAGCATCAAGACCGAGATCGATCTGTATTTTCCCACCGAGTATATCGACAATGATGAAGAGCGACTAAGAATCTATCGGAGACTCGGTGAGCTCAGCACGATCACCGAGATTGAGGATTTTGCCACGGAACTGAGTGATCGATTTGGCGAGATCCCCGAAAACGCGCGTTGGTTGATGCTCTATTTCAAGGTAGAAATCCTCGCGAAGCTTCTGAATCTAAAGAATTGCACGGTAAAGCGCGGCACGATGCTCATCGAATATGACGGCTCACACACTCCTCCCAAAAAAGAGATACTCCTCTTTGGCAGCAAGCTGCATGAAAGCTTCCGCTTTGAAGCCGAACACAGCCTGAAGATCATCATTGATCTGGACAAAGCGTTGGATACACTTCAGCAGTTTGAGCGCGCCATCGAGATCCTGGAAATCCAAGTGAAGATCAGAGCATCATAAGCGAATATACAAATCGCGTAAGTCCTTAGTTTCTCACCCCTTGCACGTCCGACCGGTGAGCAAGCGGTGAGCAAGGCATGAGGACGCCATATATTCCAAGCATTTAGCTACGCTCTTTGAGGGCCAAAATCGAGTTTTTGCTTGACGTATCCACTCCGCTGAGTTATATGTTCTTATCAGATTAGAAGTCAGATTTGGAGAAATGATGTTACAACCCAGCTGGATAGAATTGGATAAAAGTGCACTCCGAAAAAACATACGATACCTCAAAAAACGCATCGGCAAAGAGCGCAGTTTTTTATCTGTTATCAAGGGCAATGCCTATGGACATGGGATCGAGGAATTTGTGCCTTTGGCAGAAGAGAATGGCATTCGCAATTTTGCCGTATACGATGCCTATGAGGCACATCGCGCGCTTCAAGTCAAACGGCGGGATAGCCACATCATCATCCTGGGAATGCTGGATGAAGACCAGATGGAGTGGATCATCGACCATGAGATTGGCTTCTATATCTTCACCAAAGAACGCCTGGAAGCTGCCATAGCAACGGCGCGCAAGATCAAGAAGAAAGCGCGCATCCATCTGGAACTTGAGACAGGTATGTATCGCACGGGGCTGGAAGAGGAGATCTTGCCCGAGATCATCAGCTTGATCAAGAAAAACAGCCGCTACATCCATCTGGAAGGCATCTGCACGCACTATGCCGGAGCAGAAAGCATCGCAAATTTCTCCCGCGTTCACGAGCAGATGGCTTGCTTTTCCCGTTTGAAGAAGCTTCTGAAAAAGAAGGGATTGGTGCCGAGCTATTATCACAGCGCCTGCTCCGCTGCGGCTCTGATCTATCCGGACACCATGATGGACATGGTGCGCTTTGGCATCGCGCAATATGGCTTTTGGCCGTCGATGGAGACCAAGATGAAGAATCTCTTGTCTGAGGATTCAAAGTTTACGCGCGATCCCCTAAAGACTGTGCTGAGCTGGAAAAGCCGGGTGATGAGCGTCAAACATGTGCAACGAGGGAATTTTATCAACTATGGAAACGCATTTTTAGCAACCAAAAACATGCGTCTCGCCACGATCCCGATCGGATATTATCATGGCTATAATCGAAGTTTGAGCAATTTTGGACATGTCTTGATTCACGGCAAGAAGGCAGATGTGGTCGGGATGGTCAACATGAATATGTTCATGGTCAATGTCAGCCATCTACCCTCAGTCAAGGCCGGTGACGAGGTGGTGCTGATCGGCAAGCAAGGAGATCTGCAGATCACGGTCGCATCTTTCTCAGAGCTCAGTAATATGGTAAATTACGAGCTTTTGGCAAGGCTCCCGGTTCAGATCCCCCGCTTTGTCGTGGATAGTTCAAAATAAACAATCAAAGATGTTTGATCGCCACCCAGGTCTGAAAATCCTGCTTGAGTGGAGAGAAACCTCCTTTTAGGAAGATTCTGGTGGTTTCCGGATGATCGGAGAAAAGGTAAAGATGATTGTCCGAGAGTCCACGATGGTAGTTTACCAAATGGTGGATCATCGCTCCGGCATATCCTTTGCCACGGAATTTCTCCCGAGTAAAGACATCCGACACTCTGCTGTATCCGGCAAAGACGCTTATCGACGCCAAGGACGCCAGCTCCATATCGTGAAAGCCGCCCAAAAGATGATAGGAAGGATGAAGCAGATGTCGCTGAACGACCTTGATGGTCCAGTCTCCGCCATATTCCAAGGCGATGGTCTCCATTATGTCGATATCGAGCTTTTTGATGCGCCGGATGACGAGATCTTCTGCCGGTTTTAGGCTGCTTTCATGGTCATGCAGAAAGTATTCGTGGCTTTTTAGTTCCAGCTCGAAGTCGTGATTTGTCAAGGCTTCGCTTACCTTCTCAAGCTCTCCGGACTTTAGGGATGAATAGATGCAGGGGTTGATTCCTTTGCCTTTGTAAAAGGACTCGATGTTGCGGATGCTGCTCTCGATTCCGATGTGATCTGTGATCACAGCATGGTTGCTCTCCAAGGAGGCTTTGTTTCCCTCATTCCAAAAGATGAGGCCAAAATCCTTCTGCTGCATGTTTGCAAAGCGTTGTGGGTAATGCAATTCCGTATCTTTCATGCGGTTCATGTTAAAAGGTATCGCCATAATCTCCACCTTATCATTTTTGTTTGCATCTTAGTACAGGATATCCCGTTTAAGCAAAAGAACAAGCTCGCAGTGCAAAAAAAAGGGACATGCCCTGAAAACTGCGGCTTGTCCCAAGATATGATTTTTCATATACGGCTATAGATATTTCTTAATCTTAGCCTCGATCAAGTCGCGGATTTTCTGCATTCCTGCTTCGGTCGTGGCCTCATAGCGAGTGACTAGGACGGGTGTGGTATTTGACGCGCGAATAAGTCCCCAGCCATCCTCAAATGTGATACGGGCGCCGTCGATGTCGTTCACATCATAAGCTTCGGCTTTGAGCTCTTCACATACACTGGCGACTACTTCAAACTTGCGGCTATCCTCGCACTTGGTGTGCAGCTCGGGAGTGTTATACATCTTGGGTTGATCCGCCAGGTATTGGCTGACGGGCATCGGCGTCTTGGCGACGATCTCGACGAAGCGACAGCTCACGTAGATGGCGTCGTCAAAGCCCAGATAGCGATCCGCGAGGAAGACATGGCCGCTCATTTCGCCGGCAAATTCCACATCGAGCTCCTTCATGCGCATCTTGATATTGGCGTGACCTGTCTTGTACATAATGGCTTTGCCGCCATGCGCTTTGATGTCGTCATAGAGGTTTTTGGAGCATTTCACGTCGGCTATGATGGTCTTTTTTGGATTCGCTGCCAGGTAGTCTCGCGCCATGATGTTTAGGATCTGATCTCCATAGAGCATCTTACCCTTTTCGTCCACCACTCCGATCCGATCCGCGTCTCCATCAAGACCGATGCCCAGCTCATATTCTGCTTCCACCACAGCCCGGGAGAGATCAGTCATGTTTTTTTCGACAGTAGGATCGGGATGGTGATTTGGGAAGTTTCCGTCAGGCTCACAATACATCTCGATGACCTCACAGCCTTTGCGACGCAAGATCTCCGGCAGGTATGGACCACCCATCCCATTGCCACCATCAACGATGACTTTGACCGGGCGTGCTACGTCGAACCTATCAGAGATATAGTCGTAATACTCATCCGTGATGCTGTCGTTTATGCTCAATGTCCCTGACCCGAAGCTAAAGTCTTCATTTTGTATGAGTTTAAGCAGATCTTGGAGCTTTTCGGCAAAGACGCTGCTCATGCCCAGATTGAGCTTACAGCCGTTGTATTGGGAGGGATTGTGCGAGGCTGTCACCATGGCGCCGCCGTCTTGGGCGAGCTTCCAGATGGCAAAATACAAAATTGGGGTGGCAGTGATGCCGATGTCTATGACGTCGCATCCGGTTTCAAGGGCACCCTTGATGAAGGCGTCCATAAAGCCGCGGGTGCTTTGGCGAGCATCTCCTCCGATGACTATCTTGCTGAGCCCCTGTTTTCTGAGCATGGAACCAAAGCCTTTACCGATCAGAAAATAGGTCTCTGCATTGATCTGCTCATCCACAATGCCGCGCACGTCATACTGTCTAAAAACTTCACTTTTAATCATAAAAAACCTCTTTTGATATCTTAAGAAACTAATCGTTGCAGGATAGGCAAGATCGATGTGAGAGCCAGACCCCTATGAGATTGGTGATTCTTCTGTGCATCGCTCATCTCTGCGAAGGTCTTGCCGGTGCCCTCGACTTCAAAGATGCTGTCGTATCCAAAGCCGGCATCGCCTCTCTCGATTTCGGTGATGAAGCCGGGAACTTCGCCTTGCACCACGCTGATCAAGCCGCTGGCGTCTGCCAAAGCCATAGCTGTGCGAAAATAAGCTCTGCGCTCAGTGATTCCATCCATTTGGATGAGAGTCTTGCGACGGTTGTCTTGATAGGTCGCTCCGGGGCCTGCCCAGCGCGCAGAATATACCCCTGGATCGCCTCCCAGAGCATCAATAAACAGTCCGGTGTCGTCTGCCAGGCAGAGCATTCCGGAATAGGATGCACCTTCGCAGGCCTTTTTGATGGCGTTGCCGAAGATGCTGTCCTTGTCCTCAATCGTCTCCGGACAGCCCGGGAAAGCCTCCATGCTGTGCACTGCCACCCCGATCGGAGCCAGCAAATTGCGAAGCTCCTTGATCTTGTCGAGGTTGCGAGTAGAAATCAGAAGCGGAAACATATCAGAGTTTCTTGAGCCACTGGCGGATCTTCTGCAGGAGATTCTTGTCTAGGAATCTCTCAGCAAGAGCGGTGATCTTCTGCATCTGCCTGAGCACGTCGCCTTCTCCGCTCCAATTGTCTTGCAAGACCTTGGGATCGGTGCCATTTAGGATCATATTCAGTCCCAAAACCACGAAGACCAGATCATCCATATAACCGATGATGGGAATAAAATCCGGGATGAGGTCAAGCGGCATGATCACATAGGCGATGATCCCGCTGATCATCAGCTTCTCCTTGATCGGCACGCGTTTGTCGACCGCCAGGCGGCAGATTAGGATGAAGAAATCCGGCAACAAGAACAGATATTCGCCGAGCTTTCCACCGAGTTTCCCTGTTTTTTCATTTGTCCAGCTTTTGGCTTTCTTACGCAAGTCTTCATAAAACTTGAGCTTGACTGCGTCTATCTCCAAGATGCGGTCTTTCACGCTATCTTGTTCGTCTGCTGGCATTTCACGAGCTTCAAATAGATCGTCTTTCATGGCTACCTCCACTTTTTACAAGATAATCTGTTTATGCTGATTGAGTCAAGTAATTATTCAGCGTGTCACAAACAAGCGCTTGGACTGTCCCGGATAAATGAGCAGTCTTTAGTGAAGGGTAAAAAAACCGGCAGGAAGATCCTGCCGGTTTGATCAGTATTATCTGAGTTTAGCGGATAGCTGCCATGGCTGCTGCCAAGCGGGCAATCGGCACACGGAAGGGAGAGCAGCTGACGTAGTTCATGCCCACTCTGTGGCAAAATTCTACGCTGCTTGGCTCGCCGCCGTGTTCGCCGCAGATTCCGACCTTGAGATCGGGACGTGTGCTGCGACCGCGTTTTGTGCCCATCTCCACGAGCTGACCTACGCCTTCCTGATCCAAGACCTGGAAGGGATCGTGCTTCAGAAGATTCTTGTTGAGATAGATCGGCAGGAAGGTGCCGGCATCATCACGGCTGTATCCAAAGGTCATTTGGGTGAGGTCGTTTGTGCCAAAGCTAAAGAATTCCGCACTTTCTGCCACTTTGTCAGCGGTCAGAGCAGCGCGCGGAATCTCGATCATGGTTCCCACCATGTATTCGACCTTCTCGCCGCTTTCTTTGAAGACCGCTTCAGCGGTTTCGCGGATGATTTCTTCTTGGAGCTTGAATTCTGCCAAGGTTCCGATCAAGGGCACCATGATTTCCGGAAGCACCTTCACGCCTTGTTTTTTGACGTTGATGGCGGCTTCGATGATGGCGCGAGCCTGCATCTGGGTGATCTCAGGATAGGTATTGCCCAAGCGGCAACCGCGATGACCCAGCATGGGGTTGAATTCATGCAGGGAATCCACTCTTTCCTTTACCTTTTGAGGGTCGATGCCGAGTTCTTTGGCGATCTCGACTTGGTCTTTTTCCTCGTGAGGAACAAACTCGTGAAGGGGCGGATCCAAGAGACGTACAGTCACAGGGAAGCCGTCCATGGCTTCGAAGATTCCTTCAAAGTCGTTGCGCTGCATGGGAAGAAGCTTGTCCAAAGCCTTGCGACGTCCTTCTTCGCCATCGGCAAGTATCATCTCGCGCATGGCTTTGATGCGATCGCCTTCAAAGAACATATGCTCGGTGCGGCAGAGTCCGATGCCCTCAGCGCCGAAATTGCGGGCAACTTTGGCATCTTTGGGAGTATCGGCATTGGTGCGCACTTTCATCTTGGTGTATTTATCAGCAAGCTCCATGATGGTGGCAAAGTCGCCACTGAGCTCGGGATCTTGAGTCTCGATCTTGCCTTCTAAGACCTGACCGGTGGAGCCATTTAGAGAGATCCAGTCACCTTCATTATATACTTTTCCATCGACGGTCATGGTGCGGTTTTTGTAGTTAATTACTAATGCGCCGGCGCCGGAAACGCAGCATTTGCCCATTCCGCGGGCTACCACTGCAGCGTGGGAAGTCATCCCGCCGCGAGCGGTGAGAATGCCTCTGGCGACGTTCATGCCGCGAAGATCTTCCGGGGAAGTCTCGGTGCGAACCAAGATCACTCTCTTGCCGTCGTTTGCCCAAGCTTCAGCATCATCTGCAAAGAAGACGATCTGACCGGTGGCCGCTCCCGGGGATGCCGGAAGTCCTTTTGCGATCACATGTGCGTCTGCCAAAGCTTCCTTTTTGAAGACAGGGTGCAAGAGCTCATCGAGCTTTGCAGGTTCCATGCGCAGGAGGGCGGTCTTTTCGTCGATCAGGCCTTCATTGAGCATATCCACGGCGACTTTGACCATAGCAAAGCCGGTGCGCTTACCGCTTCTGGTTTGCAGCATCCAGAGCTTGCCTTCTTGGATGGTAAATTCGACGTCCTGCATATCTTTGCTGTGAGTTTCCAGCTTTTTCTGGATCTCAAAGAGCTCTTTATATGCCTCAGGCATGGTCTCTTCAAGAGAAGGGAATTTTGCCTTGCGCTCTTCTTCAGAGACTTCTGCCAGCTTTGCCCAACGGCGTGAGCCTTCGAGAGTAATCTCTTGCGGAGTGCGGATGCCGGCTACCACGTCTTCACCTTGGGCGTTGATGAGGTATTCACCGTTGAAGATGTTCTCTCCGGTGGCGGCGTCGCGAGTGAATGCCACACCTGTGGCGCTGGAATCACCCATGTTGCCAAAGACCATGGCTTGGACGTTTACAGCGGTTCCCCATTCGTGAGGAATGCCATTGAGCTGGCGATAATAGGTGGCGCGGTCGTTGTTCCAGCTGTCAAAAACGGCAAAGACTGAGCCCCAGAGCTGTTCCCATGGGTCATCCGGGAAGTCGTGACCTGTGCTATCTTTGACGGCTGCTTTAAAGAGCTGAACCAGCTTCTTGAGGTCATCACTGGTCAGTTCCAGGTCGTTCTTCACACCTTTATCTTCTTTCATTTTGTGGATGATCACTTCAAAGGGATCCTCTTCTTCTTTGCTCTGTGGCTTGAGGCCCAATACTACGTCGCCATACATTTGTACAAAGCGGCGATAGCTATCCCATGCGAAGCGCTCGTTTCCGGTCTTTTTGATGATGCCTTCCACGGCGTTGTCGTTCATGCCAAGATTCAGGATGGTGTCCATCATGCCGGGCATGGATGCTCTGGCTCCGGAGCGTACTGAGAGGAGGAGAGGATTGTCGTTGGAGCCAAACTCGGTGCCCATCATCTCTTCAACGTTTTTCACAGCAGCTTTCACCTCATCGGTGAGGAGCTGGCGAAGCTTGTCTTGTCCGATCTGAGTATACTCGATACAAGCATCTGTTGTGATAGTAAATCCGGGGGGTACGGGAACTCCGATGAGATTCATCTCGGCGAGGTTTGCACCTTTTCCGCCCAGAAGATTCTTCATCTCGGCTTTCCCTTCGGCGTGTCCGTTACCAAAAAGGTATACACGTTTTGTTGCAGTCATTTATCCTCCATGAAAGCAGTATGTAAGCTTATTTATATAGTTTTCCCATTATCTTTATAGACAGGTTTTTGTCAACTAATTTGAGCGCAGATCTCCCTTTTGAGGATGCCGTGAATGGCGCTGTGATCTTCAAGGCTAAAGGCAGATGCAGCTGCTTTCTCTTTGATTGAGCGCCTCTGACTCAGAAGCCTTTTAGTTTGAGAGCATCGCCTTGGATTCAAGATAGTTATGCAGTTTTTTGCTAAACTCACCGGTGATCTTGCTTGAGACGGTGCGGATGGCGCGCTCTCTGGCATCTTGAAAAGTGAAGTGCGCTTCACGTCCTGAATCCGTGAAGCTGAAGATCTGCTGCTGACGCCCATCATAGACACAGATGTTTATCTGATAGCGAATGTATTTGTTGCGTGGATTGTCCAAGCTGAGCTCTTCGGTGCTATAGTCATATCTGATGACGTTTTCGGCAGATTCGGAGACTCTGAAGCCGAAGTTTGTGATGACTTCTCTGATCTGCGGCAACAGGGAGAGTCCTTCTTCGTTTTCGCAGAGAACTTTGAAGCTGATCCGCGCTGATGCCGCTTGAGCCTGTGCGCTCAGCACTTCTGGATCATAGGGCAGGCTGGTCGAGACCAATACTGCCTCATTGCTGCTGATGATGCGGAGCTGCGCGATCAATCCCTGATTTTCCCGATTTAGCTCATCCGCTGCGGAGAGCAGGGCATATTTTTCCCACTGACCTTCCTCTTCCAAGCTGCGCGCAAGATAGGCCATGATCCCTCGGCTGTTGTCCAGAATCTTGCTGTGATAGAGCTCTGCCGTGGAGCTGCGATGCAGATATGCCACCGCATAGACTTGCCCCAAATCATCAGTCCAGCTCTTGCCGATCTGCACATTGCTGAGTGTGAGCGAGCTGAGCACTCTGACTTGAGCTGTTTGATCTGTCTGATTGCTAAAGATGGCGTCGGAAGAAGAGATGGTCTCCGAATAGTGCGCATCATATCCGCTTTCGCTGGATATCCTGCTTTCAAAGATGCGTGCCAGATTTGCCCGGGCATTGTCTTCAGCGACAGAGCGGCTGGAGCCAAAGCCCACGGCGCTGAGATACTGCAAAGAGTTGTATTCCGCGGACGGATTGTCCACCCAATCAGGGCGCGGGTTTTTCTTTCTCCTCGCCTCCAAGCAGCAATTGCACATAAAGACTAGGCAGAGGATGAAGATGATCTTGCGCATGATGTTTCCCCTTTTTCGCTTTCACTTTCAAAGCAGAATAGATTGCCGCAGATGTCAAGAAAAAATCGCACCTGAGATACAGATCCATAGCAGTTCTCAGAAAACAGCGTTGTTCCCGAACATGCCTCAGCGGGGGATGCAAAGCGTCGGGAAGCAAGGGATGGCCCTCATCAAAAAAATAGCTTTACAGATAATGTGCGAATTTTAGGATGTGCACATAGTGATATTCCGCTTAGATTTAGAATTGAACAAAATAGATAATGAAAAACGTGAAAGATAAGGATATGCGATGAAAAAGCTCTTTTTGATGCTCTTTGCCCTATGGTGCATAGGCTTTCTCGCCGCCAAGGTGGATCTGAATACGGCCTCCTTGCAGGAACTCAAGCAGCTTCCCATCACGGAAGCTCAGGCGAGGGATATCTATGAGTACAGGATTTTTGTTAAGATCTTTGACAGCATCTTTGATCTGAGAGAGATCCCATCAATCGATCAAAGGACTTTGGATAGCCTCAGACCTTTGGTAGTGGTCTCGATCTACACTGAGACGGACGAGGTCTCCATCCGCAGACAAGAGATCCGCGATTTTATCGAGCGCCTGGATAGCAATGAAGGCGCCTCCGAGGGTATGGCAGACATCTGGCAGGACTACTTGATGACCCCACAAAACGTCAACCGCATGCACTTTGATGACTTCATCAGTCTTCCAAATGTATCTGCCGTCGATGCTGTGGCGATTCTCAAACGAGTGGCCAGAGGCGACACCATCTCCGATACTCGTGATCTCAGAAACACTCCCGGCCTCTCATATTATGGCTACACAAACCTCAGAAACTACGTATACTACCGAGAAGCTCCGGTCAAGAACCGCATCATGATGGATGCCCAGATGCAATACTACACCCGCCTCTATGAAGAAGGTCAATACGACATGCTGCATGAAGCCTTTGTTCCCAAAAGCTTTGGGAACAACTGGGTTAATGTCCCCCACGACAAACGCAATTCATACTGGGGATATTTTAATATCGACCAAGTCCAGCCGGACATGATGTTCAAGCTCCGTATGCGCTATGGAAACAACCTCAAAGCCGGCATCATGCACCACTCCCCCAAAGCAAATAGCGGACTTCTTTTCTCGTCTGATGACTATGGCACGGATCGCGATATCATCGCAAACAGCAAATACTACGCCGGCTATGAAAACACCAATCTCCCTTGGCTGGACAACACTGCCCTAAAGCTCTATCTGGGACACTATCGTGCCACCTATGGAGAAGGCTTGGTGATGGAGAACACCGATTTCTACAGCGCCAGAAAGACCGGCTTTGGCTTTAGCAAACGGATCATGGGCATCACCCCGGATCTCTCGCGCACCCAGCAGTATGCATTGCGCGGAGCCGCCATAGAGATCAAAAACCCTCGCTTTGGCGTTTCCTTCTTCGTCTCGGATGACGAAAAAGACGCCTTGGCATACATCAATCCAGACGGTAGCTATGTGATGCGTGATGACTTTGGCAACGACGTCTTCACCGACGAAAACGGTCAATACTTCATCGAAAACAATGTCCGTCGCTACACCTATGATGATGGCAGCGATGTCTTTGCGGACAAGCGCAAGCTCTTTGGCTATGTAAATCCCACCCTGCCCTATGACAACGACACCATGATGGAAGCGGAAGCCATCTTCAATGATGTGCTCAATCCCACTCCAGGTCCGGGACAAAGCTACGTCCCCTTCGCCATGCCATACATCAATCTTGCCACTCGCAAAGATGCCATGCGCGAAAAGCTCTGGGGCACCCATCTCCAAGTGAGCCCGTTCATAGGAACTCGCTTGGGATTTACCACCTACACGGCGCTCTATGACAATGCTCATCTCGTCGTTCCGAGCTACAATGAGCTCTTGCCACTTGTCATTCGAGATTCATACTATTACACAAAGCTTCAGAAGACCCTAAATTCCGAAGTCTCAAACATGTATAGCACCCAGACCGATAGCTACAGCAGAGACTATCGCCGCGTGATCGGCTTTGATGCCGGCACCGTGATTGGAAACACCTCGATCCAAGGCGAATATGCTGAGCTTTCGGTGGATGGGGAAGATCACAAATTGGGAGACGACCCCAAGGCATACCTAGTGAGCGCTCACACCCAGTTTGAAAACCTATATTTCCTCACTCTGTTCAGGAACTATGATGTGGATTTTGAGAACCCATACAGCAATAGCTTCTCCGAGCATGAACGCTTTGACGACACTATCCTCGAGAAGAATATATATGCCCTCACAAATCCTAGTATCTCAGATATCTTCCAAAATAGCAACCAAAGTCAGCCCGAACGTGGCGTATACTTTGAGACCCGCTACAAGTTCAACAACTATTTCACGGTGGGACGCAGCTATCTGGATCTCTGGGAAAGGCTCAGTGATGGCCGCAGAACTGCCAGATTCCAAAGTGAACTGGAATTTCGCCCCCTATATCAACTGGGCTTGAGATTGCGCTACAAGAATCAGGTGAATCGCTATGATGATCTTGCCGATAGAGGAGTCTCCAAGACCAATGAATACACCATCGCAGTTCGCACCTTCCTATCAAACCGCAACTTCCTTGAGCTGGAATATCGTTACAACACGGTGCTCAGCCCTCCATACACCTCGCTCACAAACCCCGCAGAGCCCGGAAACAACAGCCATGCTGCCGCAATGACCCTGATGACCGGCGACTATATCGGAGTGAATTACACTCACAATTTCAGCTCTTCCCTAAAAATGCAGGGATCCTTCATATATTGGTACGGTCACGGCATCTCACATTGGGATTGGGAGGATATGGAGATCGACTTCATGGGCGAAAAAGGAGCCAAAGCATGGGTCGCCTTTTCCAGCCGCATCTCAAACAATATGTATATGAATCTTAAGTTTAGAAATAAGACTTATCAGGATAGAGAGCTGAGAATTCGTCAAAACAACGACCCCAATCACAGCAATCTCTCTGACCAGCTCACATACTTTGATAGGGTGGAACGCAGTGAAAACGCCATCCGTCTTTCCCTTGATTATCGCTTCTAACGTGGAGGAAACATGTTATCAAATAAATCTCTGATTCTAATAGCTTTACTGGTGATATTCACAAGCCTTGGCGCCTTCAGTATTACCGACAACTACTTTGGTTCTCGCTATCCCGCCTTTGATGCCAGATCCATGGCAATGGGCGGAGCAGGAGTCTTCAACGACATGAGACCCGCCGGTTTTGTGCAAAATCCTGCCAATCTCACCGCACAAAAGAGCTTTGCCGGACTTCACTTCACCAGCATGATAAACCGAGCTGAAGACACCCGCATGATCCCGCTATACAATTCATTTGACAACTACATCGATGATGCGGTATACGCTTCAAACATCAATGCCTTCACCCAGTTTGCCGGAGCCGGCTTTGCCACGATCGGGCTTGCTGATCTACGCTTCGGCGTGGGCGCATATCACCTGCCGGTGCTCAGTTTTGATGGCATCTACACCGAAGAGATCAGAAACAATCGCAATACCGACGACGACGGCTATCCCGAGAAGATCGCTCAAAATGATATCAAACACGAAGGCAGTCTATACAAGACAGGCATGGCGCTGTCGATGGCATACGGCCTCAGCGAGTATGTGGATTTTAACCTCGGCATAGATTTTGGCATGATGAATGCCGACGTGAAACAAGAGACCACCATCCGCTGGTCGGATTGGTCTTTGCAGCAAGTTGCCGATGGCGTGGTTCTTCCGGAATACACTCGCACAGCGGATTGGGATCTGGAAGGCGATCAGCTCAAGCTCGGGGCTGCCTTTAGAGTCGGACCCCGCTTTGGAATCGGCATGACCTATATCCCTGAGACCACTCTCACCCGCAAAGGCACAGACTTCAGCTACCGCGAAGCATATCGCAATACTCCCATGGATAGCACTTGGGTGAGCCTGGATTCAGACTATGAGCTTCCCTCAGAATTGCGCGTGGGCTTCACATACTACCCTCGCAACATCATGCGCACTGTCTTCAGCATGGATCTGGAGATGGTCGATTATAGCAAGAGCATGGACTTTTTGGACCCAGTATACAATTTCTATGCCGGCGTAGAGCATCACGTGGTCAATCGCATTCCTCTGCGTTTGGGCTTCCAAGCCGTAAACGGCTATCACATTGATATGGAAAACACCATTGATGGTGATGGCAATGACATCACCCTCTATACCGCAAACAAGATTCTCAGCCCGATGATCACCGGCGGCAGCTCTGTGCAGATCGCCAAAAACATCGTGCTGGATCTCGGCTTTGGCTACGCTTGGCGTGAATATGAAGCTCTGGATCTCTTTGGAGATGCTTATTACAACGACAAAATCTACACCGGGTCAAATTCCTACACCCTTTGGCCCAACCAATATATAAACCTACAAAACCGCGGCTGGGAAAACCCGGACAAGGTGAAAGAAAACTTCATCACGCTCAATGCCGGGCTTTCATTTAGCTGGTAAGACCCATTAGGGGATTGATATGAAAAGATATATAATTCTCTGGCTTTTGTGCTTGGCACTGAGCCTGAGCTTTGCTGAAGATCTGCGTCTGGACATCATGTGGACAAATGACCTGCATGGCGGCATAGATCGCTCCAAAGCCACCTTCATGAACCCGGAATTCCCTCCCCAATTGGGCGGAGGCGCTTCGGCTGCTTCACTGATCAAACACGTGCGTTCCCAATCAGGCAGAAGCCGCGGGAATCTCCTTCTTGACGCAGGAGATTTCTTCCAAGGAAGACCCGTGGGCACCGTCACCGATGGCCGCTCTGTGATTGACTACATGAATCTTGTGGGCTACGATGCCCTCATAATGGGAAACCACGAATTTGACATCATGCAAGGCGACTTGGTGAAGACCCTTGAAATGGCAAACTTCCCGATTTTGACTTGCAATGTGATCGACACCACCACCGGTGAAGTTCCATGGTATGCCTTTCCATATACCATCGTAAATAGGATGGGACTCCGCATTGGTATCTTGGGATATACCACTACTGATACCAAGCAAATGAGCTTCCCCGAGCATGTCCGCAACATCGAATTTGTCGAAGCGGATGAAGTGCTGCCGAAGTATATCAAAATACTCCGCGAAGAGGAGAAGGTGGACATCCTGATCCTCGTGGCGCATGCCGGATTGCCCTACGACAACGTCGGCATGTATCTCAATAGATTTGACGAGCGCGGCAATCCCCGCCACACTGAAAGACGCGCGCATTGGGGCTATGATGCCCAAGAGATCGCTCAAGGATTTGAAGGAATCGATCTTGTCATCGGCGGACACATCCACGTCGGCCACGCCAAACCCTGGATCGATCCTCGCACCCACACCATGGTCGTCCAAGGCTATGCCTATGGCTCCAATCTCGGGCTCATCACTCTCACCATTGATCCCGAGACCAAGAGCATCTCCGGTTATGAGCTCCCGGCTCTGCGCGAAGGAGCAATGCTCACTCTCTTTGAAGATCAGTTTATCCCGGATCCCGATGCCAGTGAACTCATAGAAGCCTATGTGGCAGTGGCAGAAGAAGGTATGGACGAAGTGATCGGCTATGCCGGAGTCCATCTCCATCGCGAAAACACCGACGCTCAATCCCCAATGGGAAACACCATCGTGGACGCCATGCGCTACATGGTTGACGCAGATTTTGCCTTCCTGAATCTTGGCGGAGTGCGCGCGGATATCAAGTATGGTCCCGTCACATATCGCAATATCTTTGACGTGATGCCCTTTGACAATATGCTCATCTCCTTTGAAGTCACAGGTGAATTCCTCAAACGCATCATCGAAACCCGTGTCGAAGGCAGTCGTGCCGGACTCATCGTCTCAGGCGCGGAAGTCGTCTACTCCCGTTCAAGACCCAGCTGGGATCGCGTCACATCTCTTAAGATCGGCGGCGAAGAATGGGATCCTGACAAGATCTACAAAGTGGCGACCACCGACTTCTTGCTGCAAGGAAATGCCGGACTCACACTGCTGCTAAACGTGCCACCTGAGAACGTTGAAAACAATAATATCGACCTCAGAGACGCGATCGTGCGCTACTTTAGAGACAATTCTCCCGTGAATACCAGAATAGACAACCGCTGGAAGCGCGATGACAACTCCAAATTGGCGCCCTGGATGCAAAAATGAAGATACTCATCATCTTTCATAGTGATAGCGGAAACACACGTGCTTTTGCGCAAGGCATCCTTGCCAAACTGACCGCGATGGGACACACTGCTATCGCTACGGAACTTCAGACTGAGCACGAGCTCAAAAAAGCCAGTTATAGGGACAAACAGGAGATTAAGATCACCAATCTCCCCGATCCGGCAGATTTTGATGCAGTGCTCGTCGGCGGACCAGTCTGGGCATTTGGCCCTTCCCCGCTCACCATGGAAGCGATCCAAAACTTGGGCGACCTCTCCGGAAAGATCTGCCATAGCTTCATCACTATGCACTTCTTCGCCAAAGCCCTCGGAGGAAGCGCTGCTCTCAAACACATGAATCGCGCGCTCGCTGCCAAAGGCGGACAGGTCGGCGAAGGATTTGTCTGCTATAAAATGCGCGGAAATTTCCCCCTTCAGATCGAAAACAAATCTGCGCAGATAGCAAAGCTTTTTTAGCAGATAGAGCTTGATAGTTATAGATAAAAAGCGGACTTAGCTCCGCTTTTTTTGCATCTAGAGATTGCTGCCTAGATATGAGGCAATATTTTCGCGCAGGGGACAGCGTGTTTGGGAAACATGCCCATTTTTGGTATGGCTAAATGCTTGCAAAATATGGCGCGCTCATGCCTCCCTCACCCCTCGCTCACCGGTCGAGCGTGCAAGCGGTGA
>CALGPA010000099.1 GCA_937960795.1 uncultured bacterium
CCACGCCACGAAAGTGGCCAACCTCGCCAAGCGCTTCGGGCGCATCCGGCAGGATCTTTTGGATACTGCCGCCCTCGATGGAGCTGGGGACAGAGCTATCCTGAGCAAGATCGAGCTGCCCCTGGCAATTCCCGATCTGATCGAACTCTACCGCATCCTCTGGTCGGTGGCGTGGACAGCCATCATCGCCGCCGAGATGCTCGGAGTATCCTCCGGCATGGGTTATAGGCTCCTGGACTTCCGCTATCTGCTGGAATATCGTGCAATGAGCGGCTATATCCTGGTGATCGGGACAGTGGGCGTGCTGACGGATTATCTCTTGCAGCGGCTAGTGAGATTTAGCAAGGCTAAGCTTTTTGGATAGGCGAATCCTGACCTGTGCAAGATAGATCTGCCGAAGAGCAGACAATCTGATACCGGGCGGAACTCCGTGGCTTGGATGATGAGCGTTTCTTATGCGGGGCTGTGCAAGGTATATTTTTGTGGGCACAAAATCAGCAAGGCGGAATATTTAGCTTGACAAGCTAAGCCAAGCTTATACGGTGACATCCAAGAGGCAAGTTAGAAAAAAGCTAGAACTAGATAGGAGTAAGACTATGCTTTCAGAGAGAATCCACGCTCTTAGGAAAGAGCTCGGCATCAAGCAATATCAGATGGCTCGGGATATGGGCGTAAATGCTTCGGCGGTCTCGCAGATGGAAAGCGGAAAGATCAATCCCTCCATCGATAGCATGCTGAAGCTTTGGCATAAGTACCGGGTAGATCTACATTGGCTGCTCACCGGAGAGGGCAGTATGTATTGTGAATCCAAGAATGACTTGGAGATGCACAAAAACAAAAGCTGGGAGACCTTGCAGCAGATGCTGAACAAGAGCCTGGAAGAGATAGCCAAAGCCAAGATGAATCTGTTGGATAGCTCCGTGATCGATATCCCCGTCGTAGGTGAGATTGCCGCGGGCGCACCTGTGGAGAGCAATATCCCCGCCACGGATACTATCTCCATCCGCAAAGGACAGATCAAGGGCAATCCCGGCAACTTCGTTAGCCTGCGCGTAAACGGACACAGCATGGAGCCGACTTTGCATCATGACGACATCGTGGTCATCAACCAATGCAGCGATTGGGAAAAGCTCTCCGGCAGGATCTGCGCGGTGCGGATCGATGGCGCCATCACGCTCAAGATGATGACGCTTGACCGCAGCACCCAGACGGTCGTGCTGCTTCCTCTAAATCAAGAATACAAGCCCATTTTGATCAAGCCGGAAGAGCATAACGATCTCTCCCTGATCGGGAATGTGGCATCTTTGTATCGGAGATTCTAGGGCAAACGACAGTCTGTGTGATGATCGATCGGAGTCAAGGCTCCTGGGGGTGAAGAGCCTTCAGCGCTGGTGCGCCTAAAAAACAGCTAAGGAGCAGGCCGGCTTAAGCTCCGAGGCGATTTAGCGGGGAAATCTCTTGACCAAATGCACAAGGCAAAAAAGGTCGTACATAGAAAAATACCACAAGTGGAGTGTAAATGCTTAAACTCGATCTTGATACAAGTTTGGTAGAGCGTAGCAGAGCCGCGGCTGAGAAGATCAGCTCAGATTTTGACTGGCTCTTTGAGGGCTACAGCTCAGTTACCATCGAGCGTACCGTTTTGCGTCTCATGGGCGTAGATGGCGCCACATCAGACGGCAAACCTTTGCCAAATCTCATCGTAGACCAATTGCAGAGCGCCGGAGCGCTGAAGAAAGGCGCGGCGATCTGGCTTGCCAACGCCATGCACCACAGATCCATGACGGCTCAAGAAGTAGCCGATCTGGTGGGATCCGGTGAGCTGGATCTTTGCAGCCTTCCCATGGCGGATGCCGAGGCTCTATATCAGATCTTAAGTGACTTGACCACAAAGATGATGAGCCACATAAAAGAGCAGCGCCAAGCCCGCGAGCAGTTCTTTGAGAAGCATGGCCAACGCCGAAAACCGGCGATCTATGTGATTGTAGCCACCGGAAACATCTATGAGGATGTGACTCAGGCCAAGGCAGCAGCCCGTGAAGGCGCTGACATCATCGCCGTGATCAGATCCACGGCTCAATCGCTTTTGGACTACGTTCCCTATGGCGCTACCACGGTTGGCTTTGGCGGCACCTATGCTACTCAGGAAAACTTCCGCATCATGCGCAAGGCACTGGATGAAGTATCCGATGAATTGGGGCGCTATATTAGCCTGACAAATTACGCTTCCGGGCTTTGCATGCCGGAGATCGCCGTCATGGGCGCGATCGAGAGGCTGGACCTGATGCTCAACGACGCCATGTATGGCATCCTGTTTAGAGACATCAATCCCAAGCGCACCTTGCTAGACCAATATTTTGCCCGCATGATCAATGCCTATGCCGGCATCGAGATCCAAACCGGAGAGGACAATTATCTCACCACCTCGGATGCCATCGAGAAGGCATATACCGTCACGGCATCGCAGCTGCTCAACGAAAGCTTTGCCCTCAAGAGCGGAGTGAAACCCGAGAAGATGGGGCTGGGGCACGCCTATGAGATCAATCCGGAGATGGAAAACAGCTTCTCCTTTGAGCTTGCTCATGCGCTTCTGACGCGACAGCTCTTCCCGGATGCTCCGATCAAATATATGCCACCCACCAAGTTTGCCAGCGGAAACATCTTCAAGACCCACCTTATGGATGCTATGTTCAACTTCGTGGGACAGCTCACCGGACAAGGCGTGCAGCTATTGGGAATGATGACCGAGGCGATCCACACACCGCACTTGGTTGATCGTTCTTTGGCGATTGAGAATGCCAAGTATCTCTTTGCAGCGACCAAGGATCTTGCCGAGAATCTCGAGATCAAGGCTGATAGCTTTATAAACAAACGGGCAAATTCGGTCTTGCAGGAAGCTTGTGACTTCTTGGAGAAAGTGGCATCTGAGGGTCTCTTCAGCGCCATGGCGGCCGGAGATTTTGCCGATATCAAGCGTCCGGAGAATGGCGGCAAAGGCCTCGACGGAGTTTTTGAAAAAGAAGCTGACTACTACAATCCCTTTATGGACAAGATGAAGAAGGAGCTGGGCTTATGACACAGATCTTAAAACCATATGGTGACACCCTCAATGACGGCAAGGTTCAGCTTTCCTTTGCCTTGCAAGTAGGCGCTGATCCCCAAGGCAAAGAAGCAGCCCGAGTGCTGATCTTGTCCATGGGTTTTGAAGACGCGGAGATCACCTGCATGCGGGATCTCGGCGAAGGCTTCACCCATTTCATCGCCTATGCCGTGACTTCTGCGGGGGTAGACATCTCCAAGATCAAGGTGAAAGTAGTGGAAACTCCCGTGATGGACATGGAAGCGACAGATGCCTACATCGAAGAGCATCTCGGGCGCGAGATCACGGTGGTCGGTGCTTGCATCGAGAGCGACGCCCACACAGTCGGGATTGACGCCATCATGAACATGAAGGGCTACAACCACCGCTATGGCCTGGAGCGCTATCGCTATTTCAATGCTGTCAACATGGGAGCGCAGGTGTCTTCCGAAGAGCTGCTTGCCAAGGCTCGTGAGCTTGAAGCAGATGTGGTCTTGGTCTCCCAAGTGGTCACTCAAAAGAATATTCATATCCAAAATCTCACACGCTTGATAGAGCTGGCAGAAGCTGAAGGACTCAGAGACAAGATGCTCTTTGTCTGCGGTGGGCCGCGCATCTCACACGAGCTTGCCATCGAGCTGGGCTATGATGCCGGCTTTGGCACGGGATCATATTCCACAGATGTAGCCAGCTACGTCGCGATTACTTTGGCAAAGAAGCAGGGCAGATGACTTCTTTGCTCCTGATGATCCTGGCCTTGGGGCTGATGATCACCATCCATGAGCTGGGTCACTTCTTGGTGGCTCGGGCTTTTGGAGTGGGGATCCGGAAGTTCTCCATCGGCTTTGGAGCTCCCATCATCGAGTGGGAAAGGCAGGACATCAAATATCGGATATCTTGGATCCCTTTGGGCGGCTACGTCAAGATGAAGGGGCACGATGAAGACGAGGAAGATTCTGAGGATGCGGATCCGGATGAGCTCTTTAGCAACAAGGCCTGGTGGAAGCGAGCGCTGATCGCCTTTAGCGGGCCCTTTGCCAATCTGCTCTTTGGCTTTCTGCTCTTCATCATTGCCTTTGCCATGCCCCAACAGATGGAGGATCTTTCTCCGGTCATCTTCTCCGCGGAAGGGATATGGGCAGAGCACTTTGAAGCAGGAGACAGCCTTGTAGCAGTCAATGGCGAGGAAGTATCCGGCTTCAATGGGTTCTTGATCGCTTTGTATCAAAGTGATGAAGCAGAGCTTAGCTACCTGAGAGATGACGAGCAGCTCAGTCTCAAGATCGACAGCAGCATGCGGGATTCCCTGCTCGTCAGTGTGCGTCCCCAAGTATCCACTCGCATCGGGGAAGTCTTTTCCGGGATGCCGGCATGGCGAGCGGGACTCAAACCCAAAGACATAGTCTTGGAAGTGGATAGTGTCGCCGTCAATGACTGGTATGACATGCGAGATAGGATCATAAACAGTCCTCAGGGAGTGGTGAATCTCACTTTGCTGCGCGATGATGAGATCTTCAGCCGCCAGATCGTGCTGGAGGAAAACATCGCCTCCGATCAAGGCAAGATGATCGGCATCAGCCAATACTTCCCCATCTCTGAGCGAGTGCAATACAGCCCCATCGAGGCTCTGCAATTGGGAGCCTATTCCACGGCTAATTTCATCGTAATGAACTACCGTGGCTTGATCCAATTGGTAAAGCGACCGTCTCAGCTCAAAAACAATCTGGGTGGTCCCGTCTTGATGGCATCCATGTCCGCCGAGATCGGGCGGCGCGGCATCAGCAGTCTCATGCTCTTTTTTGCGTCCATCAGCCTGATCCTGATGATCATGAATCTCTTGCCCATCCCCATTTTAGATGGTGGACACATCATGTTTTGCTTCATTGAAGGCATCATTGGCAGACCCATCCCTCAAAGGATTCAGGGCATTTTGCAGCAGATGGGCTTCATTCTTTTGATTTCTCTGATGATCTTTGCGTTCTACTCAGATTTTAGCAAGCTGATCTATAGACTCATATACACGAGGTAAGATGGCGTTTAGTTTCACACTCCAAGCCAAAAGCGGCAAAGCCAGAGCGGGAGAGATCTCCACAAATCACGGCAAGATCCTCACCCCGGTCTTCATGCCGGTCGGAACCCTGGGCACGGTCAAAGCAATGAGCCCCAAAGAGCTGATAGATGCCGATGCTCAGATCATCTTGGGCAATACATACCACCTCTACATGCGCCCCGGACACGAGCTGATCCGCAAAGCCGGGGGATTGCACAAATTTATCAATTGGCAACGGCCGATGCTCACCGATAGCGGCGGCTTCCAAGTGATGAGCCTTGCCGCACTGCGCAAGATCACCCGAAATGGAGTTAAATTCCGCTCCCACATCGATGGCTCCTTGCACTACTTCACCCCTGCCTATGTGATGGAGATCCAAGAAGCTCTGGGCGCGGATATCATCATGAGCTTTGACGAATGTCCGCCCTATCCCACAACTCGTGAATATGTTGAGAAATCCCTGGTCACGACCCTACGCTGGGCGGAAGAAGGGCTTCGGGCTTTCAAAAACCACGAGAATCAAGCCCTCTTTGGCATCGTTCAGGGCGGAATCTATCCGGATCTACGCGAGCGCTCTGCACTGGCTTTGATGGACATGGACTTTCCGGGATACTCGATCGGCGGCTTGGCTGTGGGCGAAGAAAAAGAGGATATGCTGCGCATAACCGCCTTCGTCAATGACATCCTGCCTCAAGAGAAGCCTCGCTACCTGATGGGTGTCGGCACTCCGGCTGATCTGCTAAATAATATCGCCAATGGCGTTGATATGTTTGACTGCGTGATGCCCACGCGTAATGCGCGTAAGGGCTCAATCTTCACCCGTCATGGCAAGATGATCATCAAAGCGGCGCGCTACAAAGAGGACTTCCGCCCCATCGATCCCCAGTGCACTTGCTATGCTTGCACGCATTTCAGCCGCGCATATATCCGCCATCTGATCTCCATGAACGAGATCCTGGGCATGCGCCTTGCCACCATCCACAGCCTGCACTTCTATCAGGAACTCATGAGCATGGCAAGAGAATCTATCATGGCGGGAACTTACGACGACTTTCTGGCGCAAATGCTGCCGGTCTTGGATAGGATTGTAGACTAGAGATAATAAATCAAAAACTCGGGAGTAAGCTATGAACACAAAACGCATATTGATCATCACATTGATCATCGTCTTGTCCACGGGGCTGTACGCGCAGGAATTTGTCGGTCGTGAGCTTGATACCAGACGCATTGATGAAGCCTCCGGGCTTGCCTTAAGCAAGATCAATCCCGGCATCCTCTACAGTCACAACGATTCCGGGGGAGAAGCCTCCGTTTTTGCCATCAATACCGATGGCGAGCTGATAGCAGAGATCATCGTCCCCGGACTCAGAAATCGTGATTGGGAAGATATCGCCACCGCCATTGATCCCGGTGATGGCAGAGCATACATCTACGTCGGCGAGATCGGTGACAATCGGGCAGTATATCCCTCGATCTATATCTATCGGATCCCCGAACCCAAGCTCACCGACAGCCTGATTAGCGCGGAAACCGTGGAGATCTTTGAGATCAATTATGAGGATGGCGCTCGCGACGCCGAAGCTCTCTTTGTGGATCCCCAAACCGGGGACATATACATTATCAGCAAACGCGAGGAGAAAGTGGGCATCTATAGGCTAGCCCATCCTCTGAAAAGCGATGAACTGAATCTCGCTATTAGATTGGGAGAGGTGGATATGTCTTGGGTCACAGCGGCGGACATCTCATCCGATGGCAGCAAGATCTTGGTCAAAAACTACACTGAGATTCGCCTCTTTGAAAGAGCAGAAGGGGAAAGCATCGCAGAAGCTTTGATGGGAGAAGGCAAAAAGATGCCCTATGAGATCGAGCCCCAAGGCGAAGCAATCTGCTTTGATAAGGCAGATAAGGGCTATTTCACTCTCAGTGAAGCTGTCGGAGATGCTGCTCAGATCTTATATTACTATAGTGATTAGGGTAGATCTGTAGTTTGGAAACCTCATCTTGACGATTAAAACAAGACTCCGGATACACTTCGTTGTGCTTCGGAATGTTTAAGATAGGGGTGGATTAAGGTCGCCTAGCCCCGGATAGTGCGCAAGAGCATATGACAGGGCAGACTAGCTGCGCTTTTGCAAGTCGCCAAACACTGAGATACCGATATTCTGGCGCAATATTTGCCATTGGTTTACACTTTTTGGGAGAAACGCGTAAGTCCTTATCTTCTCGCCCCTTGCTCACTACAGCGGTGAGCGACCGGTGAGCAAGGCATGAGGGCTCCATATTTATCAAGCACTTACGACGCCAAAAAAAGCCCGTTCCGAGATATCCCGAAGCGGGCATGGACTATTTCTGATCTTATGAGTTTAGATTCCGGCGCCTTTATCAAAGAGATTTGCGACCGTCTTCAGTGATCCCAAAAGGGCTGAGGATTCATAGGGTAGGACGACGGTCTTGTCGCCTTTTTGCACCAAGCCTTCAAAGGCAGTGATATATTTGAGGGCGATCTGATATTGGGCGGGATCGACGTTATATTCTTTGAGGGCTTCCGCAACGAGCAGGATGGATTTTCTTTCGGCATCAGCTACGAGCAAGCGGGATTGGGCTTCACCTTCGGCGCGCTCAATTTTGGCCTGGCGTTCACCTTCTGCCACGCGGATCTGATATTCTTTTTCACCTTCAGCAGTGAGGATTTTGGCGCGCTTGTCGCGCTCTGCCCGCATCTGTTTTTCCATGGCATTGCGGATTTCTTCGGGAGGCTGGATCTCTTGGAGTTCCACGCGGTTAACCTTGACGCCCCATTTGTCCGTGGCTTCATCAAGGATGAGGCGCAGCTTGTTGTTCACAGAATCTCTGGAAGTGAAGGTGAGATCTAGGGTCAGCTCACCAATCACGTTACGCAGAGAGGTCTGTGTGAGTTTTTCGATGGCTTCCGGCAGGTTGCCGATCTCATAGACCGCTTTGTAGGGGTCGGTGACTTGGAAATATAAAAGAGCGTTGATATTCATCGACACGTTATCTGCCGTGATCACATTTTGACGCGGAAAGTCGTATACGTTTTCCCGGAGGTCAATCCTATTTTCCACCTTTTGAACTACCACCACGTTCCCCCGGTAGTCCTGTTTATTGTAGCGCCAGTGGATGGGGCGCATTTTGTCAAAGATGGGGACGATGATGTGAATCCCGCTTGGCAAAGTACGATAATACTTACCCAGGCGTTCGATGATCACTACTTCGGCTTGTCTGACGACGATAACTCCACGCGCAATAAAGACTACAACCAAAGCCGCAAAGACGAGTACAGGATATAAAGTCATTGTTTTTACCTCCAGCTTTATCTATACACATACTATTTTGGGGCTAACAATCTGGCAAGGAAAATATTCACAAGCTGATCCATGGGTGGCTTTCATAGATATTGTGTGAGATCTTTGATTTCACTTGACAGATGCTTGGTATCATTCATTTTAGGGAAACAGTATCTTTGATACATCGTAGCAGCTGCAGAGCCCCAATCTGCCTTGCTGCTAAGGAGACCAAAATGAAAAGCATGCTAATTTTTGTTCTCATCATGAGCATCGGCTTGTGCTCTGCTCAAATCAACTCACATCTTCAGCTGGATCAGATCCTGCCAATGGCGGTGAGAGGAACGCTTACTCTATACAACAATTACTCCTTCGACCATACTTGGTATTTCGGCGATTTAGGCGACTTTGAGATCATGGTCGATGGAGTGGGCAGCGCAGTGGCGTATCCCGCGGTTCCCCATGAAGTTACTATTTTGGCACATGATAGCCTCACTGTGCAGGTGGAACATCATAACTTCATCCCATATACAATCGGGAATCACTATGCCCAAGCCTGCATCTTGCAGGAGGGACGTCAGCCCTTTGGGAATATTGTCCCTTTTGAGATTGAAGATTCCAGCTCAAGCCAAGATATGTTTGCGCCCGGCATAAGTGTCTATCCCAACCCATTTTCCGATGAGATCAAGATCAATTCCACACAGCCCGGTATGATCCGCATCTACAATCTGCGCGGGCAGGTTTTACGCGAGATCTATGCTCCTGCAGAGATCATCTGGGATGGCAAGGACAAATCCGGACGCAGATGCCCTCCCGGGATCTACTTCATCCATAGCGAGGGACTTAGCGATAAGATCTTTAAGACAAACTAATCAAGGTGGGATATCCGAAAAACAACCTGAAAACGGCAGTCTGACAGGAGTCGGGCAGAGGCAAAAGCTCTGCATGAAAATGAGCTTATGGATGTAATAAGATGCAGAGCATGGGAGATATGCAAAAACTTATTGACAAAAAACTCAGCATAGCGGTTATCTCTTCAGAGGCACTTGAAGCACTTTGCCAAGGCTAAAAGATTGATAATATATAAGATAACTAATCCCCTAAAAAGGATGGAGGAAAGATGAAAAAAGCCCTGTTTATTGCGACAATAATGCTTGCCCTTATGATGCTTGCGGCATGCGGACCCAGCGTCAAAGTGCAGCGTGTAGCTGCAGACACCACTGCGGATCTCAGCGGAAAATGGAACAGCACGGATAGTCGTTTGGTAGCCGAAGAGATGGTGCGCGACGTGGTATCTCGTCCTTGGATAAGCCGTTTTAGTCAGGAAGAAGGACGCAGTCCGGTGGTCATTGTGGGCACTATGCGCAATCTCTCTAGCGAGCATATCGAGATGCGCACTTTTGTGGACGACATCTCCAGAGAGCTCATCAATAGCGGAAACGTCCGCTTTGTGGCATCCCGTGAAGACCGAGAAGAGATCCGTGATGAGCGGGCAGAACAGCAGTATCATGCATCAGAAGAGAGTGCTAAGCGCATGGCAGCAGAGCTGGGTGCAGACTTTATCCTGCAAGGCTCGATCAAGACCATCCTTGACCGGGTAGATCGCACACAGGCCAAGTATTATCAAGTGGATATGCAGCTGGTGAATGTCGAGACCAATGAGACGGTCTGGATGGGTAACAAAGAAATCATGAAGATCGTGGAAAGCTCAAGATTCAAGAAATAAGATGAATCCTGAGCAGACCCGGAAACTAAGCTTGAAGGTCCTGCAGATCCTGTTTATCGGGATCTGTGGGATTGTTTTGGCGTCATGTGCGGCGGGAATCCGCTCTGAGGCGACGATTGCCAGCCTTGATCAAGCACTGTATCAAAGAGATATTGGTGCCGCATTGTCGATCGTGGACAATCCCAGGGCATACAAAAGCAAGGAAAGATTGCTCTACTATTTGGACGCGGGAATGCTGCATCACTATCAAGGCAATTGGGAAAAAAGCAATGAGCTCTTGCAGATGGCGGAAGACACAATCGAGGAGCTCTATACCAAGAGTCTCTCTCGAGCTGCTGCGTCTATGCTGCTCAGCGACAACTCTTTGGAATATTCCGGGGAGGACTATGAAGACGTCTATATCAATGTCTTCAAGGCTCTGAACTATCTGAATCTGGGCGATCTTGATGCGGCGTTTGTGGAAGTTCGGCGAGTGGACTATAAGCTGAGCTATCTTGAAGATCGGCATGCACGCATGGCAAAAGAAATGAGCAGCCATGAAGATGCAAAGGCGGAGATACAGTCCGGCAAAGGGCGCTTTCATTCATCGGCCTTGGCGAGATATCTTTCGATGGCGTTCTATGCGGCTTCGCGTCAGTATGACAGCGCTAGGATAGACTATGATAATGTGCTCTTTGCCTTTGAAAGCCAGCCTGAGATCTATCCCTTTGATCCGCCTCAGATCTCTCATCCTCAGAGAGTATCGGGAGAGCAGCCCTTGCGGGTGATCAGCTTTGTAAACCGAGCGCCATACAAACGGGCTCGGGAGATGCATATTCACACATCCAAGGATCTCCTCTTGATTGGCAGCGTGGATGAGGACATCGAGATCTATCCGATCCGATGGGAAGGGATTGATGAAGGCTATTATTTCAAGTTTGCCTTGCCCTATCTCACTCAAAGGGATCCACGTATAGCACGGGTGGAGGTTTTGCTTTCAGATGGGACTCGGCATAGATTGTCAAAGCTTGAGGATCTGGGCTTGGTGGCTCGGCGTAGCTTTGAGGTCAAAGAGCCTATGATCATGCTCAAGAGCGTGACGCGCAGCATATTAAAAGGGCTTGCTGCGGAAGAAGCCAAATCTCGAGCGAGCAGAGGAAATTCCTCTTTGGGGGCGTCACTGCTCGGTCTGGCGGCAGATGCTGCCATCCTCTTTGGTGAAAATGCCGATCTTCGGATCTCGCAGTTTTTCCCGGCAGAGGCATATGTGGGAGAGATATCTCTACCCGAGGGCGAAGATAGCATCCGCATCGAATATTATTCCCCCAAAGGGGTATTGATCCATTCTGAGACTCGGGATCTACGGCAAGAAGCAAATCAACCCAGATTGATCAGCAGCTGGTGTTTTTGAAACAAAATATGAAAAGATAAATTGGAGTGAACATGGAAATCCGAAAACTTGAGCAGATGTTTGACGTGCTCAAAACCAGAGAAAAGAAACGTCTTGTAGCAGCGTGGGCGATCGATGCCCATACCATCATGGCAGTATCAGAAGCAGTTAAAATGGGCATCATCGAAGGCATATTGATTGGCGATGAAGCCTTGATTCATAAGGTGTGCGCAGAGCACAATATCGACCCCGCCATCTTTACGATCGAGCACTGCTCAAGCGATGCAGACGCCGCCAGCCTGGCAGTGGATCTCATTAATCAAAACAGAGGCGACTTCCTGATGAAGGGATTACTTTCCACAGATCGCTATATGCGTGCAATCCTAAACAAAGAGCGTGGTCTGATGGATCCGGGAGCGATCCTGTCGCATGTGACGGTTGCCGAGCCCAAAAACTATCATAAGCTCTTGATCTTTGGTGATGTGGCAATCATTCCGCTCCCTGACCTGAAACAGAAGCTTGCGATAACAAACTACTTGATCAAGGTCGCGCATTTTTTGGGCATCAAAGAGCCTAAAGTGGGCTTGCAGGCCGCGAGTGAGCAGACCTTGCCCAAGATCCCTTCCTGCGCCGATGCCGCGATCATCTCCAAGATGGCACAACGCGGTCAGATCAAGGGAGGCATCATCGAAGGACCTCTGGGAATGGATCTGATCATAGACAAAGAAAGCGCCGAGATCAAAGGCATGCAAAGTGAAGTCTGCGGCGATGCGGACTGCATTCTCTTCCCCAATATCGAAGCGGGGAATGCCTTCTACAAGACCATCGTGAAGCTTCTCAAATCAAATCTTTGTGCGATCGTGATGGGCGCCAGAGTCCCCTGCGTACTTACTTCACGCGGCGATAGCGAAACCTCCAAATTGTATTCGATCGCTTTGGCAGCGATGTTGGCATAAACATGAAGCATCTCAGCGAGATAGTCACAAAAGCCAAGGCTTTGGGTCGCAGGACGAAGATCGCCGTGGCAATGGCGGAAGACGCCAACACCATGGGCGCATTGGCGCGAGCAGCGAGTGATGGGTTTGTTTATCCCATCCTGATCGGTTCCAAAGAGCGCATCATGAATCTGCCCGAAACCAGGAAAATGCCGGAAGGATATTATATGATCGTCGATATCCCGGATGCGGCTAAAGCAACCAAGGAAGCCGTGCGTATGGTCAAATCCTCCGAAGCGGATGTGCTCATGAAAGGTTTAGTCAGCACTGATCAGTTTTTGCGTGAAGTTCTGAGCAAGGATCGCGGGCTGCTGCCACCCAAGGCAGTGATGAGTTACACCTGCGCGCTTGAGCTGCCTAAGTATCATAAATTGCTGCTCATTTCAGACACTGCGGTCTTACCGAATCCTGATCTGAATCAGAAGATTGCGATGCTGAACTACAGTGTGAAGATGGCGCACCAATTGGGCATCAAAGAGCCCAAGGTGGCGCTGATCTCAGCCACGGAGAAGGTTTCTTTGGGGATGCCAAATACGATCGACTATGCTCTGATATCCAAGATGGCAGAGCGTGGACAGATCAAAGGCTGCACGGTCGATGGGCCGCTTGATGTCTTCTTGGCATGTGATCCACCCAGTGTTCAGATCAAAGGTGTTCCCACCCCGATAGCCGGGGACGCGGATATCCTCATCTTTCCGAATTTGGAGACGGCAAACGCCTTTTACAAAGGGCTCATGCTCTTTGCCGGCGGAGAACTGGCAGGACTCATTCAGGGAACTACCAAGCCGGTGGTAGTGATGAGTCGCAGCGAAAGCGAAAACTCCAAATACTATTGCATCGCTCTAAGTTGCTTGATGAAGGAGGAATCATGAAGCTCGCTATAGCAAGTGATCATGCCGGATATGCTCTCAAGGAAGCGCTCAAACAGGCTTTTAGTGAGCATGAGTTTGTGGATTTTGGCACACACAGTGAGGATAGCATGGATTATCCCGATGCCGGCTATCCTGCCGCTTTGGCAGTTGCCCATGCGGAGTGCGAGATGGGCATCCTCATCTGCGGCAGTGGAATCGGCATGAGCATCACCGCAAACAAAGTTCCCGGCATCCGCGCCGCGCTGTGCTACCTAAAAGACGTGGCAGAGCTTTCCCGAATGCACAACGACGCCAATGTCCTTGTTCTTGCAGGTCGCTTCACCGCTGAAGCATATGCCATTGAGATTGTCAGGGCTTGGCTTTCCACCCCCTTTGAGGGTGGCAGACATCAGAATAGATTAAATAAGATACATCAAGGAGAAACGAAGTGAAACACATCCAAAAACAAGATCCTGAACTCTTTGCGGCAATAAGTGAAGAGCTCTATCGTCAGCAAGAAAACTTGGAGCTGATCGCCAGTGAAAACTTTACTTCGATGGCAGTCATGGAAGCTCAAGGCAGCATACTGACAAACAAATATGCCGAAGGCTATCCCTATCGCTGGAGCAAAAAGACCGGCAAGGTAAACTACAAGCTTTATGGACGCTATTATGGCGGCTGCGAATACGTCGATGACGTGGAGCGTCTTGCCATAGAGCGTGCCAAGGAGCTTTTTGGCGCTGAGCATGCCAATGTGCAGCCCCATAGTGGCTCGCAGGCGAACATGGCGGCGTATTTTGCCCTGGTCAATCCCGGTGACACCGTTCTGACTTTGGAGCTTGCGCACGGCGGGCATCTGACTCATGGGCATCCTCTCTCTTTCAGCGGGCAGCTCTACAACGTGGTTCACTACACCGTCAGCCAAGAGAATCAGCAATTTGACTATGCCGAGATCGAGCGTTTGGCACTTGAACACAAGCCCAAGATGATCCTCACCGGAGCTTCCGCCTATCCCAGAAAGATTGATTTTGCTCGTTTCCGCGAGATTGCGGACAAGGTGGGCGCTCGCTTTATGGTCGATATGGCTCACATCGCAGGTCTTGTCGCTGCCGGTTTGCACGACAATCCGGTTCCTTATGCCGATGTGGTGACGACCACGACCCACAAGACCCTGCGCGGACCGCGTGCCGGCCTCATACTCTGCAAAGAAGAATTTGCCAAAGATATCGACAGCAAGGTCTTCCCGGGCATCCAAGGCGGACCGCTGATGCACGCCATCGCCGGGAAAGCCGTGGCCTTTTTGGAAGCTCTGCAGCCGGAGTTTAAAGCCTATATGAAGCAGGTCGTGGAAAACGCCTCGGCTTTGGCCGAAGCTCTCAAGCAAGAAGGCTTTGATCTCGTTTCCGATGGCACGGACACACACCTGATGCTCATCGATCTCGGTCCTGAAGAAAAAGGCGGCCCCAGCGGCAAGAAGATGGAAGAAGCTTTGGACAAAGCCGGCATCACGGCAAACAAAAACACAGTTCCCTTCGACACACGTAGCCCCTTCGTGGCGAGCGGCATTCGCCTGGGAACTCCATCTGTGACTACTCGCGGCATGGGCAAAGATCAGATGAAGATCATCGCCTCCCTGATTGCCAAAGTGCGTGACAATATCGAAAACGAAGACGAGCTTGCCAAGATCAAGGAAGAAGTAAAGGCGCTTACCGCCCAATTCCCGCTATATCCCGAGCTCTAGAATATCCCAAAACCTCAGATGGGGCTCTGACCGGCTCCATCTGAGGACTATCAAGAATCTCTTTGGCCCCATGGCCGGACATTGGAGGAGACGTATGGATTACATAGCAATAGCATTATCTGCAATCAGCCTAGTTTTTTTAGTTATTCTTTTAAGACGCAAATCCGCATCAAACACGGAAGAACTCTCTGATCTAAAACGCGAGCTGGAGATCTTCTCGCGTAGCCTCAAAGACACCGAAAAGGGCATCCGTGAGGATCTTCTGAAACAAAACTCAGAAAACCGCATGGAACTTTCATCTCAGCTCAAGCAGTCAAGCGAGAGCCAGATCAAGATCGCCACAGATTCCCGAACGGAGATGGTGAGCACCCTATCCGCTCTGAACAAACAGCTCAATGAGGATGCCTCAAAGAATAGGATGGAGCTCATCCGAGCCCTGAGCGATCTCTCAGAAAGCCTCTCTCGCAAACTCAGTGAGCTCACTGCCGGCACTCTGGAGCAATCTGACAAACTGCAAAAGGGCATCGATGACAAGATGGAAAAGATCCGCCTCAGCAACGAAAAAAAGCTGGAAGAAATGCGCATGACGGTCGACGAGAAGCTGCATGAGACTCTTGAAAAGCGCCTTGATGAATCCTTCACACAGGTCAGCAAACGCCTCGAAGAAGTGCATAAAGGCCTTGGCGAAATGCGCAATCTGGCCACCGATGTGGGCGGACTCAAGCGCGCTCTCGAAGGAGTGAAGCCTCGCGGGATAATGGGTGAATTGCAACTCGAGAAGCTACTCGATGAAGTGCTCACGCAAGAGCAGTATGTCAAAAACTTCAAGCCGCACGCCAGGCGCGATGAGGTGGTGGAATTTGCCATCATTCTTCCCGGCAAGGATGATCCGGATTCCAGGGTCTATCTACCCATGGATGCGAAGTTCCCCATCGAAGATTATCACAAGCTAGTGGATGCCTTTGAGAGCGGCACTCGCGCCGACATCATCACGGCACAAAAAGACGTAGCAAACCGCATCAAATCCTGCGCTCGCGACATCAAGAACAAATATCTGAATCCACCCCGCACTACTGATTTTGCCATCCTCTTTCTCCCCTTTGAAAGCCTATATGCGGAAGTGCTGCGCATCCCCGGTCTCTTTGAGATGATAATGCGCGAATTTTCGGTCATCATTTGCGGTCCGACCACTGCTGCCGCACTGCTAAACAGCTTGCAGGTGGGCTTCAAGACGCTTGCCATCCAAAAGAAGAGCAGTGAAGTCTGGAAGGTGCTTGCCGGAGTCAAAAAGGATTTTGGACTCTTTGGGGAGGTTCTGGACAGAACTCGCAAAAAGATCGATTCAGCCGGCAAAGAACTGGATGGAGCATATCACCGCAGTCGCCAGATTGTCAAGAAACTGGGCAAAGTGGAAGAGCTGCCTCAGGAGGAACTGACTCCGAAACTGATCATCGACAGCGCTGCAGACGAGGAGGAATAACACAATTTTCCTCTGCTAAATGCTTGGAAAATATGGGCTCCTCACGCCTTGCTCACCGGTCGCTCACCGCTGTAGTGAGCAAGGGATGAGAAGATAAGGACTTACGCGATTCTCCCAAAAAGTGTAAACCAAGCTCAAATATTGCGCCAGAATATTGGCAACCCGCTGTTTCGTGGCGTGAAATAGCTCACTTGAGCTAGCCTGGATCTCTTTGCGTATATGAGCAAAAACAGCGCCGTGCGAAGCACCGTGGATGGGCTGTTTCATCATGATCCGGCACTACTTTTTGTCGCGGCGAAAGCGCAAACGCTCCTCTTTGCTGATCTTTTCAGTGGCATATTGGATGATGAGGCGAGCGGCTGTGTTTCTATGGCTATAAAGGAAGTCTTCCACTTCTTTGGGGTGGACCTTCCAAAGCTCGCGCAAAAACCAGCCGGTGCCTTGATGCACCACGCGCTCCGGATCGGTCATCAGCGGGTCGATGAATGCCATAAGGGCTTTTGGATCATGCTCTTTCTTGATCTTGATCATGCTCACCGGAGCCGCACGCCGGGTCCATCTGGAGCTTGAGCTCAGCCAAGGCTCAAAATCCGCAAAGCTCACGATCTTTTTGATCAGGAAATAGGGCAAGACCTTGCTGCAGAGATAGTCTGCATGCGCCCAGTTTCCCACACCAAAGTCAAACCAGCGTTTTAGATCCTCAAAGTCGGCGCTGCCACAATCCTTTAGTCTCTTCTCGATGAGATGGATGGCGAGACTTCCCATCTCATATTTGCCATGCGCGAAGAGCAGGAGCCCCAGCTCGATAATCTGCTGAGTGGATAGAGACTTGTGGGCATCCGAGATGCCTCGGGCGACTAAATGGACGGCTTTTGCGTCTACGCCCCAGGCGTCATAGCCATCTTTGAAGTATCTGGCATATTTGATTACGTTTGCGGGATTTGCCTGCGCAGAAAACTGCTCTTCTGCAGAGGCCAGGATCTTCCTAAAAAGCTGTGCGTCTTTGATGTGCATGATGATCTCCTTTTCTATCTGATAGGATAACCGGCATGGCTATTGATGCCATCAAGATTACACTAGGCGGGCTTGGGCGCATCAGGATTTCCGAAGATAGGTTGGTGAAGTCAGATTCACCTACATTTTGTTTGACAATATCGCCCATCTTGAGATTTATCGCCAATATGGCAAAATGCTTGGCCCCTTTGTGTGAGGCTTTTTGCCAAATGCTCAGATCAAAGGATATGCGATGGAACAAGACTTCTCTCCTCTCGCCGAAAGCATTAAGAGATATCGGGGCAAGCCCGGCATCTTGATCCCCCTATTGCAGGAAGTTCAGCAAATCATGGGTTATCTTTCCATAGACACCATGGCACACCTATCTCGTGAGCTGGATATTCCGGCTGCAGAGATCTATGGAGTTGCCACTTTTTACTCCATGTTCAAGCTCAAGCCTCAAGGCAAGCACATCATCCGCATCTGCAAAGGCACTGCCTGTCATGTCTCAGACGCAGATGGGATCAAGGATGCCCTCAAATCGTCCTTGGGCTTGGAAGGCGAAGAAGACACCACCAAGGACATGCTCTTTACCTTGATGGAGGTGGCGTGTCTGGGCTGTTGCTCATTGGCTCCGGTGATCATGATTGATGACACGACTTATGGCAAATTGAGCCCGGATGGGATCCCTAAGATCCTTGAGCGTTATGCTTATGAGGAGGGGAAATGAGCGAGATCAAAGTAAAAGTCGGTATGGCATCATGCGGAGTGGCTGCCGGAGCGAGCGAAGTCTATGACGTCCTGACAAGATACCAAAAGGAGTCAGGCGGCTTTGATTTGGGCAGCACGGCATGCATCGGGATGTGTTTTGAAGAGCCGATTGTCGAATTTAGCGGCGGCAGCTTGGGCAGCGTTTCCTTGGGAGCAGTGGATCCCGCGAAGATCGAAGAGCATCTTAAAGACTATCTTGATAACAAACTGCCCGATGCTAATATCATCCAGGCAGACAAGCATAATGGCAAACACAATGAGCTTTTAGCAGGGCAGACGCGCATAGTTCTCAGAAATTGCGGCGTTATCGACCCCAAGTCAATCGAAGATTATGAGGCGCATGGCGGCTATACCGCGCTCAAGAAGGCTCTCGCGATGGATCCTGATGAGATCATCGATGAGGTCAAAGCTTCCGGACTTCGCGGCAGAGGTGGCGCCGGATTTTCCACCGGGCTCAAATGGAGTTTTGCTGCCCGTGCCAAAGGCAAGAAGAAGTATGTGATCTGCAATGCGGATGAAGGGGATCCCGGTGCTTTTATGGATCGCAGCACTTTGGAGGGAGATCCCCACAACGTGATCGAAGGCATGATTATCGGTGCCTATGCCATGGGCGCGGATGAGGGCTATATCTACTGTCGAGCGGAATATCCGATGGCGATCCGGCATCTCTTGATCGCGATCGAAAAAGCCGAAGAAAAAGGCTATCTGGGCAAGAAGATATTGGGCACTGACTTTAGCTTTGAGCTCCATGTCAAAGAAGGCGCCGGAGCATTTGTCTGCGGCGAAGAAACCGCTCTGATGCAATCCATCGAAGGCAAACGCGGCATGCCGACGATCCGCCCGCCATTCCCAGCCGAAAGCGGACTCTGGGGCTGCCCCACAAATATCAACAATGTGGAGACCTGGGCAAACATCACCTATATCATAAACCAAGGCTCTGTCGAATTCCGCAAGATCGGCACCGATAAATCCCCGGGTACCAAAGTCTTTGCTTTGGCTGGCAAGATCGCCGGCAGCGGGCTGATTGAAGTTCCCATGGGAATCGAGCTGAGGGACATCATCTACAAAGTGGGCGGCGGCATGAAGACCGACAAGCCCTTCAAAGCGGTGCAGATGGGCGGACCATCCGGCGGCTGCATCCCGGCATCTCTTTTGGATACCATCGTAGATTATGACTCCATCAATGCCACCGGAGCGATTATGGGTTCCGGGGGGATGGTGGTCATGGATAGTGGCACCTGCATGGTCGATGTTGCGAGGTTTTTCCTGCATTTTACTCAGAGCGAATCCTGCGGAAAGTGCACATTTTGTCGGATCGGGACTCGCCGCATGCTGGAGATCCTGACCCGCATCACCGAAGGCAAGGGTGAGCCGGAAGATATCGACAAGCTTGAAGACTTGGCAGCAAATATCATCAAAGGATCGCTCTGCGGCTTGGGGCAAACCGCGCCCAATCCCGTGCTTACTACCCTGCGCTATTTTCGGGATGAATATCTTGCCCACATCGAAGCAAAGCGCTGTCCTGCCGGAGTCTGCAATTCTCTATTGCGCTATGAGGTGATTCCCGATAAGTGTGTAGGTTGCACGGCTTGTGCCCGTAAATGCCCGGTATCCTGCATATCCGGCAAGGTCAAGGAAGTCCATTATATAGATCAAGAAGAATGCATAAGATGTGGCGCTTGCTATAGTGCCTGCAAATTTGGCGCCATCAACAAAGGATAGGATAGATGCAAGTAGTTTTAAACGGAAAAAGCATAGAAGCCCCTGAAGGAATTACGATTCTAGAGCTTGCCAAACGCGAAGGAATCCGGATTCCCACCCTGTGTCATGACGAAGAGCTAAATCCCTATGGATCATGTTGGGTATGCGCGGTCAAAGTGGATGGTCGCAGAGGATTTGTGACATCCTGCGGCACCAAGCTGAGCCCGGGCATGGCGATCACAACGGATAGTGAAGAGATCCATGCCGCTCGCAAGATGGCGCTGGAGCTGCTCATCAGCAATCATTATGCGGATTGCGAAGCGCCCTGCAAAGTAGCCTGCCCCGATCACGTAGACGTCCAGAGCTATGTGTCGCTGATTGCCAATGGCAAATACCATGAAGCGGTGAAGGTGATCAAAGAGACCCTTCCCATGCCGCTTTCCATCGGTAGAGTATGCCCTGCCTTTTGTGAAGAAGAGTGTCGCAGGCAGATCATTGAAGAGCCGATCGCCATTCGGCAGTTAAAGCGTTATGCTGCCGATGAAGATCTGGCTGACTACTGGCAGTATCTCCCCGAGAGCGAGCCCAAAACCGGTAAAAAGGTGGCAATCATCGGTGGCGGTCCCAGTGGACTCACCTGTGGCTACTACCTCAGCATCAAAGGGCATTATGTGGATCTCTTCGAAGCCGAAGAAGCTTGTGGCGGCTGGTTGCGCTATGGAATTCCCCAATATCGCCTGCCCAAAGAGATTTTGGATAGCGAGATCGAGCTAATGTGTATGAACGGGATGAATATCCACACTGGCAAAGCCCTGGGCAAAGATCTCTTCTTGAGTGAGCTGAATCGGGATTATGACGCCGTCTATCTGGCGATCGGAGCACAAAACGCAGTGCCGATGCCGGTTCCGGGGAGTGACCTGACGGGATGCTATCTGGGTGTGGACTTCCTTAAAGCACACGCCAAGGGCAAGGCTCCTGAGATTGGTCAAAAAGTGGCGATCGTTGGCGGGGGAAACACCGCTATTGACTGTGCCCGAACTTGCATCCGTTTAGGTGCGGAAGTGACGGTCATCTATCGTCGCACCAAGGCTGAGATGCCGGCAGAAGATTTTGAGATAGAAGCCGCTGAACACGAGGGAGTGAAGTTTCACTTCCTCTGCAATCCGGTTGAATATATGGGAGATGGCGGCAAGTTGTCTGAGGTCACGATCGAGAAGATGCGTCTGGGCGAGCCGGACAAAAGCGGCAGACGCCGTCCGGAGCCCACCGGGGAACTCTTTAGCGAGAGCTTCGACAGCATCATCGCCGCAATATCCCAAGTACCGGAAGTGCAGACTTTTGCCGAAAAAGAGAATGAGATCGACGGAGAAAGGCTCGCCATTTCACGCTGGCAGACAGCCATTGTCGATCAGGAAAATATGTATAGCGGATTGGGCAAGATCTTTGCCGGAGGAGATTTTCAACGGGGCGCGGCTACAGCGATCGAAGCAATAGCCGATGGACGCAAGGCATCAGACGCGATCGACTCCTTCCTAAAATCCAAAGAACTACCCCAAGCACGCTTTGTCTTTGACTCCAAAAAGGCGAAGAAAGTCTCTGACGTTGACTCAAAAGAATACGACATCTTTGCCCGTCTATCTCGGGTCAAGATGCCGGAGATATCGCTTGAACAGGCGTGCAGCAGTTTTGATGAAGTGGAGACGGGATTCAGCGAAATCGATGCCAGAGCCGAAGCTGCTCGCTGCATCGAGTGTGGCTGTCAGGTCAATGAAAGCTGTGCGCTGAGAAACTACTGCAGCGAATATGAAGTGGAGATGGATCGCTTTTTGGGTAGCATCTCCAAGCACCCCATCGACTATAGCCATCCCTTTATTGTGCGTGATGCCAATAAATGCATCAATTGCGGTCGCTGCATCCGCACCTGTGCCGAGATCCAGGGAGCAGGAGTTCTGGGCTTTATCTATCGTGGATTTTCAGCAGTGATGGCTCCGGAATTTGGAGAATCACTTACTCAGACAGGATGCCTGGTTTGCGGGAAGTGTATCGATGTCTGTCCCGTGGGCGCTTTGGTAGAACGCAATCTGCATTACAAGCTCAATCCTCACGCCAAGGATCAGTATCGTCAGAATTGCGGACTCTGTGGAGTGGGTTGTGAGATCGAGATCCATACCCAAGCAAACGAGATAGCGCTGATCAGCACTCCCCAAGATGGTCCCGGATTCAATGGGAAAAACCTCTGTTTCAAAGGACGTTTCGGTTGGCAATGCAAGGATGAAGAGCTTGAGTATCCCATGATCAAGGTCGATGATGAGTTTCAGCAGATCAGCTGGCAAGAAGCGCTTGAGCTTTTACAGACCCGGCTCAAGCTCGCTGATAAACGCAGTGTGGAGATCACTCCGCATATCAGCTTGGAAGAGATGCTGATCGCAGAGCGCATCGCCAAAACCTGGGAACTGGAGCCGACGGCTGATCCACGGTATTTCAGCTTCAGTGATCCCTATCTGGATATCAGCCCCAAAGAGGATGCCTATAGTCTCCTAAATGACTATCAGGAATATGTGATTGTGGGCGATCTCAACCGGACTCTGCTTAGCCTTGTTCGTCTCCGGCAGCGAGAGGGCAAGAATATGCACCTGGTCTCATTCCCAACGGAATCTCCTTTTGTGAGATTTGCCGATGAGATCCATGATGATCTCAACTCTCTTAAGGCATCTCCCAATGCACTGTTTATCTACAATCAAAATCGCATCTCAGAGAAAGCAGCACATGAGATCTGGGAAACAGCAGACGCGCAGCGGATTATGGTGACGTCGGACTATCAAAATCACGCAGGATTTCTGCTCATGGCTCCTCATCCGGCAGCAAAGCAGCAGCAGGATATTGCCCTTTGCTTTGGCAGAGAGCCCTATGCGGAAGCAGCCTTCAAAGTGGCGATCACGAGCCACAGGCGGGACAAATGCTCTGCTGACCTGCTCCTGCCCAGAGCCGGATACCTGAAGATGGAAGCGATGGCCTTGGGCGACCTGGGCAAGATATCTCGCTTTGTGAATCCACAAAGATCCGCAGTCTCAAATGAACTTCTGCGGCTCTTTTACATGCTGGGTTTGATCTCTCCCGCTACTGCTGATATCCCACACTGGAATTCCCTGGCGCAGGATCGGATCAGGGATTTTGCCAAATACACACCGGCCGCATATCAAGGCTTGCCTGCCAAGGAACTCAGAGCTGAAGCACTGCCCTCAGATGCCGCGATTTGGAAGATCATAGATATGCTCTATGAACTGAGGAAGACACCACTAAGCTTCTAAATATGATTCAACGGTGCCCCGCTAAAAGCGGGGCACTGCAGTTTTTAGGACTTGACAAATCAAAGAACCGCGCATATCTTGTGTCCAAGTGACGGATACCCAAGGAGTCACAATTTGAAACAGCTATGGAGTAGTTATGAAAAAAGGTGCTATACTTTTGATTCTGTGTTCCCTCGTGCTAGTCGCTCTCTTTGGGCAAAGCTATCAGCCTCCCTTTCAACTGACCCCCTCGAATCAACGAGCAACGATAGATCTTGAGCAGGTTCCGGATTCGGCATTTGAGCCGGGTATAATAAGGATCAAGCTCAATCGGGAATATGCCGATCACTTGGCTGGTTTAGAACATCAACAGGGCAATATGCGGGATTTTGGCATTCCCCAGTTGGATGCTCTTAGTAGGGATCTGGAAGTCAGCGGCATCCGCCGGCTCTTCTATTCCGAAGCATTTGATGGCCAATACCTTCAGCGTCACAAAGAGTGGGGCTTTGATCTTTGGTATGAGCTTGAATTCCCCGCGGGAAAAGATCTTCGGCAGGCTATTCGTGACTTTTTTGCCTTGACTAAGGTCATCAATTGGGCGGAGCCCGAGTATCGTAAGCAGCTACATTGGAATCCAAATGATTCATTCTTCGGACAGCAAGCCCACTACAACGTCATTAGCCTTCCCCAAGCCTGGGATCTCGAAAAAGGCCATCCTGATGTGCTCGTAGCGATCATCGATGGTGGCATCCAGCTCGACCATCCTGATCTTGCTGCCAGCATCCACACGAATCCCGGATTCAACTTTGTGGATGACAGCAGCACTATCATCCAACACTATCATGGAACCCATGTGGCGGGCACAGTCGCGGCGAAAACCAACAATGGCATCGGAGTGGCAGGGATAGCCGGAGGATCAGGAGCTGTGGGTGGCGTCAAAATGATGTCCCTGCAAGTGTTTACAGATGAAAGCTCCGGCGGGGGTCACCTTGCGCCGATCTATGCCGCAGACAATGATGCTGCCATCTCTCAAAACAGCTGGGGATATATGGAACCCAATGTCTACAACCAAGTTGATCTGGACGCAATTGATTACTTCAATGTCAATGGCGGTGGCTCGGTCATGGATGGCGGCATCAGCATCTTTTCTGCCGGAAATGAAAATAGTAGTGCCAACTGGTATCCCGGATACTACAGCGGCGCATTCTCCGTGGCCGCTACAAACAATTGGGATCAGAAAGCTTACTACTCAAACTACGGCTCTTGGGTGGATGTCACTGCCCCGGGAGGCGAACTTTTCCAGGGGGATTCTTCGGGTGGAGTGCTGAGCACCTATACAGATGGGCAATATGCTTGGATGCAAGGAACTTCCATGGCATGTCCGCATGTCTCGGGGCTCGCGGCTCTGATCATCTCCAAAGCACATCGCGAGGGTACGCCAGTCACCCCGGCTGAGCTGGCGGATATCATCAGAGATAGTGCTGATGACATCTCATACGCAAATCCCTATACTCATCAGCTTTTGGGCAGCGGCAGGATCAATGCCCATTCAGCTCTGGCGGATGATGAGCCGCCACAGGACCCGATCTGGATCACTTCGCCGCTGGATGGCAGCATCCATGATTTGGGCAGCAGCATCCATGTGACCGTGGGGATATCCTCGATGATCATTGGAACGGTAAACCGTGTAAACTTCCTTGTAAATGGTGAGATCCGATCTCTGGATTGGAGCGCTCCATTTGAGTGGACATGGGACACAATGACGTCCGGACCTGGACTACAAGAGATCAAAGCAATTGCCTACACGAATCTTGGCATGTTTGAAGACACTGTCTATATAACTCTTTTAGCTGAGCTGGATGCTCCCGCACTTACGATAGAAAGAAACTCCGAGAATACTTTGCTTTCTTGGGATGCAGTCTCGGGTGCCGGGCTCTATGAGGTGTATCGCAGCGCTGCTCCCGATGGCGAATTTGAGTGGATTGGCTCAAGCAGCAGCACCAGCTTCACCGATAGCGTAACAAACCATAAAGCTTTCTATCAGGTGAAAGCAGTATCTGACTAAGTGAATCTGGAACTATCATATTGTATGTATGAAGAAATATTTAGGAGAGGATGATGCAGAGATATCTCGGAATCGATATCGGCGCTTCTTCCATAAAGTTTGGGATAGGAGATAGTAAACACGGTTTACAGTACTTTGCCTCCATCCGAATTCAGACAAAAGATCTAGCTTCTTTTGGCAGGATCTTTGAGGATATCTTTGCTGAAGCAGCCGCTTGGGATATCGCCGGGGTCGGAATCGGGAGCCCGGGGACCATCAGTCAACCTGATGGCATTATCCGGGGAGTGAATCCCAATATCCCCTTTTTGAGTGGCATGTCTCCCCGCGAGCTTGTCCCGCCAAGGCTTGATTTGCCGATCTTCGTCGATAATGACGCCAATCTCATGACTCTGGCAGAAGCCGAGTATCACGCTTCAAAGCACACGATCGGAGTGACCATCGGCAGCGGAATCGGCTCCGGGATTGTGCTGGATGGAGAAATCTATCATGGCGCCCATGGCTATGCCGCGGAGCTGGGGCATTGCATCATGATCCCCGGCGGAGAGACTTGCAGCTGTGGGCAAAAAGGCTGTTTGGAAGCCTATAGCTCGGTGGATGGCATCTACCGAAGATTGCGTGCAATGGGCTCCTTGGACGCGGATCTGAGTCTGCCTGATCTGATCAAACGCAGAAAAGAATCCAAAGATACGGATGAGCTTATCCTCGAGGGAGAAGAGCTCCTCATCCGCGCATTGGCGAACTTGGCAAGCATCATGGATCCGGACCTGATCGTACTGGGCGGCGGCGCTATGGACCTGGGCTTGTACAATATCGATCGCATCAGAGAGGAGACAAGGCTCTTGCTGCCGAAAGCGCAAAGAGAGAGATTTCGATGCGAACCGGCGTCATATGGCAATCGCGCCGGCGTATTTGGTGGGATCGTGTTATGCGAAAGAAATCTTATTTAGGAATGATAATTGCACGTGTTAAAAGCACTTAAATAGTTAGACGAGAGGATATCATGAAGAAAAGAGCAATATTAGTTGCCGGAATCATGCTGCTGTTTGCGGTCACCTTGGTGGCTAATAGCAAAAACAACCTGGAATATTTTGAAGTAGGCCCCAATCCTATGGACGAGAAGTGTATCATTGAATTGTCTTTTGCCACTGAGACAGCGATAGTCTTGACCATTGAGACCTTGCGCGGAGATGTGATCCGCACCTTATACAGCGGCAACGTGCATAAATACAGTGCTTTCAATTGGGAGCGTGATGATGCCCATGGCAATTGGGTGGCGCCCGGAGAATATCATGTGGTGGTAAATTACCAGAGCCGTTATACCTCCACTAAAAAGACTTTGATATTGAAGTAACCCGCAGCTACACAAAGATATGACAACGAAAAGCGAAAAAAAGTCCGCTATGGGCTTTTTTTTGTTCATAGCTGCCACCCTTGAGGAGACCTTTCGGGTGAAATCTAACCGCCATGTAAGCTCGATGGTGGTGCTCAGGCAGATTTTGTTCACCGGATATGAAGCTCTTCCTTTGATCAGCTTTTTGGCTTTGGCGATCGGGGGATTGGTGATTCTGCAGGGGACGAATCTGCTCACGGGCTTTGGTCAGGGCATCTGGGTGCATGTGATCTTAGTGACGGTGGTGGTCAATGAACTTTCGGGGATATTGACGGCGCTGGTTGTCGTGGCGCGTAGTGGAACAGCGATTTCCACGGAATTGGGCAACATGAGGGTGCGCAGGGAGATTGATCTGATCGAATCCTTTGGCATCTCGCCGATCGGTTATCTGGTGGTATCCCGCATCTTCGGTGTGGTGATCGCCATGCTGATCTTGACATTGTATTTCAATCTCGTAGCGGTGCTGGGTGGTTGGCTCTTTTCGAGACTGTTCAATCCGCTTGAGTTTCGCGCTTTTATGAATGATTTTCTTTCGGTGCTCAAGATCTCTCACGTGGTTTCCGGCATTCTTAAGTCTATCTGCTTTGGAGTGATCATATCCTTGGTTTCCACCTATCATGGCATGCAGGTGGGACATGCAAGCACCGAGGTTCCGCAGCGCACCATCAAGGCTGTGGTGATCTCGATCTTTGCGGTGGTTTTGACAGATATGCTGATCACTTGGCTGTTTTGGGTCTTATCATGATAGTAAGATTTGACCATGTGAGCAGCAAAGAGGGGCTGAAAGATCTCAGCTTGAGTTTGGATCTGAGGAAAGTGACTCAGCTTTATGACCCTAGCGGCAATCTCGCCGGCAAGATATTGGCAGCGATCGCGGGTTTGGATGAGATCTATAGCGGCGAGATCTTTTTTGGAGAGCAGCGGATGCAGGATTTTCTCAAAGACGGTCCTCAGATCAGCAAGCTCGGCTATGTGTTTGATGAGGGCGTCATGCTCTCGAATCTATCCTTGAGGGAGAATCTGCTCTTGCCTCTGAAGTGGTTGCAGCCGGAGCTGGATGAGAAAGAGACCGATTCTCTGATCGCCAGCTGGTTGGATGCTTTTGATATGGATCTGGACATGAAGCAGCGTCCGGTCAGTTACCGTCCGGGACAGCTTAAGCTTTTGGGCTTTGTGCGCACTTTGCTTATCGCTCCCAGGGTTCTGCTTTTGGACAATCCCTTTTATCTTTTGGATAAGAATCAACGGGCGGTGCTATACCGTAATCTATTGCGACTCAAAGCTTCATATCCGATGTTGATAGCCAGTATAGATGATGAATTTGGCGCAAGCTTTTCTGATCTTCAGGTGGATCTGAGCAGACATCAAGAAAATATCAGCCAAGCGTGATTCTTATCTTGACAAAATTGAGCCCCCACAAAAGACTTAGTTCGTCTGGAAAAATATATGAATTATAAGCTGGAACACACACGGCAGATTGTTTACGCGTTCATCATCATCCCCGTGGTGGTGCTGATCCTTACTATCGTGTTTATCGCGATACGGCAAAACATGTTTGAAAAGCGTTTCTTTTATAGCACCTCTTTGGAAAACGCCATCGGAGTGTCATCTCAGACTCCTGTCTTATACAAGGGTTTTGAGATTGGGCGTGTGCGGAATTTCGAGCTGGGTGATGATAGCATGATCCATGTCGATTTTTATGTGCTCAAAAGATATCATCACCTTATCGTGGAAGAGAGCGTGATCTATCGCACCACGATTCCGATCACAAACAAGACGACTTTGGAATATGTGCGAGCGCCTCATTCAGACATACATCTTGAAGAAGGTAACTACATCATTTCCACGGATATGCCGGAGGGAAGGCAGTTGCTACGGCGCTATTCGCCCAAGAGCAGCGATCCCATCGGCACGATCGTGGAGAATATCGAGATGCTCACCACCGAGTTAAACAATGATGACAACGCTGACAAAGGCGCGCTGATGCGCATCTTGGTCTCTGCGGCGGATCTCTCGCAGAAGGCGGATCTCACGCTTGATCTGCTCAATGAGAATCTGGCAGAGATGAGCAAATTGACTGTGGGCTTGAATCGAGAGTATCAACCGGATGATGGGATGGTCTTGAGGATGGTCGGCAATCTGACGGATATCAGCCAGAGCATTGCGGGTCAGATGGATGAGATTGAGCACTTGATCTCCACGGTGAATCTGGCAGCTCAGAACTATGCCGAGCCGGATAGCTTGATCATGCGTATGTTGGATCCCCGGGGGGATATCTTGATCGCGCCGCTGAGCACGTCTTTGTATGCTCTAAGTGGTAGTTTGCAGGAGACAGAGAAGATCCTGAGCAGCTTGTCTCGTGCAAATCCGGAGCTGCTTTTGATCATCAACAATCTCAATGACACATTGTCTCGGGCAGCGCTTACATTGGAAGCTCTAAACAACAATCCTCTTTTGCGTAAGGGCATTCCGCCATCCCGGATTCGTTCCTATTCTCCCGAAAGCAGGATCCGCGAGGTTCCGGATGAGAATTAGAGCTTTTGCAATATTGATCTTGCTGCTAAGCTTAGCGGCTTGCTCGCGTCCGCCAAGAGTGACGCAAGCGCCGGCAAAAAGTGCCGCGGACGTGACCCTGCGTTTGGCGCAGAATCTTGAGCAAAAGCATCGCGTTTTGGACAGTCGGCAGACCTATGAATCTGCCTTGAGTCAATATCGCTCTTTTGGAGATGTTCCCGGCGAGCTATCTGTTTTGGCTGGTTTAGCGAGATTGGCATATCTTGAGGGTGATTCGGCGGAATATGACGACCTTCACGCTCGGATGAGTTTTTTGGTGGAAAATGCCGCTCCGGGACACGTCTATATCCTTCAGTTGCTGGATCTTTATCGGATGCAACAGGAGGCAGATTATGTCTCACTGGATGAAAGTGCTGAAGATTCATATGATTTTCCCATCCACGTCAGGATGCAGATCCTAAGCTACAAATTGCAGGCGGAATCATATCTCAGGCCGGGTTTTAACTCAAGGCGCTACAATGATCTCTTGCGTTTGGCAGGAAGATATCGCAGAAGTCTTCGCTCAGACTTCACCGCTGATCCCTCGGTGCTATCTTCCGCCTTGTATGCCATGGCATACCATCAGTATCTGAATCAATCATATAGCACGGCAAACGATCATGTCGACGAAGTGGTGGCTTTGGATCTGCTGCATGAAAATTTCGTTGGTTTGGGCTATGCTCATTGGCTGCGGGGGAAGATCCACGAAGCCAATCAGGATGGACGTCAGGCCTTGGCGGATTATGTCCGTGCCGAGATCATCTTCACTGAATATGGTGTAGATGAGATGGTCGTCAAGACCCAAGCGGCACTGAGCCGTTTGCAAGGAGATAGACAATGAACATGAAAGGAAAAAAGGCCCTGATATTGGGCATTGCAAATAAACACAGCATTGCATATGGGATCGCAAAATCCCTATCGGAACAAGGGGTTGAGTTGGCTCTGAGCTATGCTTCTCCCACGCTTGCCAAGCGGGTGAATCCCATCGCCGATGAGCTGGGGATCAAGCTCCGCTTGGAATGTGATCTCAGCAAAGGTAACGACATTAAACGTATGATGAGTCTCCTCGCCGAAGAGTGGGATGGCATAGATTATCTGGTTCACAGCGTAGCATTTGCGCCCTCGAGTGACCTGAATATTCCGTTTCATCATTGCAGCCGTCATGGGTTTTTGACGGCGATGGACATCTCGGTCTATTCGCTGATCGCGGTGGTTCGTGAGGCAGAAGCTCTGCTGAAGCCGGGCTCATCAGTAATCACGCTTTCATACTACGGCGCTCAGAAAGTGGTGCCAAATTATGGTGTTATGGGGATAGCCAAAGCTGCTTTGGAAGCATCGGTGCGCTATCTTGCTCATGCAGTCGGAGATAAAGGAGTGAGGGTCAATGCGATCTCAGCGGGCCCGATCCGAACTCTTTCATCTTCCGCCATTGGCGGCATCTCACAGATGCAAAGGCGCATCGAAAAGACTGCTCCCCTAGCCCGCAATATTGAACAGGAGGATATAGCCAAGACCGCACTTTTCCTGCTCTCCGATCTCGCTTCAGGCGTGACCGGAGACATCTTGTTTGTCGATGCAGGAAGCTCGATAATGGCATACTAAACGATGAGATTATTTACAAACGCCTCCCTCCCGACCGGTTCAACAGCCCTCAAACGCGTCAATGTGCTCTTTGATGAGCAGATCATCAAAATCTCCACAGACGAGATCATCACCGAAGAAGAGCCTGAGATTATCGATCTCAAAGGCAAGATCCTGCTGCCCGGAGCCATTGATATTCATAGCCACATCATCACCGACGATGAGACTCTTACACAAGATCTTTTGGCCGCCACAAAATCGGCGATCAAAGGTGGCTGGACTTGCCTGTCCGAGCTGAGCTATCACACAAGCTCGCCTATTTTTGACAGCCTTGATCTCAAAAAAAGGATCTCGATGTTAAAGGATAGCATCCACTGCGATATGGCATTGTGGGCACATGTCGATGTGACGGATTATCCATATTATGCGGAAAGCGCTCAAGAGCTCTGGGCACAAGGAGCCTCCGGGATCTGCATTATGCAGCCCACGCCAAATGAGGCTATTGCGGCTCTGAGTTTTGACGACATCATGGATCTCTTTATGGATATCTACGAGAGTGACACTTGCTTTGCCTTCCAAGGCTTTGATCCGGATTGCTCACCTGAGTTTAGCTTCGAAGCGCAATTGGAGGGGATCAAGAAGCTCCTTAGGCGCATGCAGGAGAACCCTATCCACATCCCCAGAGTATCTTCATATCCGATGATAGAATTTATAAACAGCATCTCCAAGCGTAGCGATATTTCCTTTGCGCTAAACATAGCGGATCTGATGCATCTGCTTGCTCCAGATGATTTCCCTGCTTTGTGGGAAGCTGATCTTGCCGAGCATTATGAGCTTTTTTATGAGCTGCTAAGGACAAACAAGATCTATATCCTCTCAAACAGCAGCGGGGCAGGCTCCAAAATCAGCGATATCTTTTCGGGAAGCCCATCAGAGATCATGGAATATAGCTATCTTTGGCTCTTATCTGAGCTATGGAAAAAGCGCAAGATCCCTTTGGCGACCTGTCTGAAAATGACCAGTGAGAACCCGGCTAAACGCTTGGGCATCTACCCCCAAAAAGGGCGCATAGATGCGGGCTCTGATGCTGATTTCGTGATCTACAATCCCGAGGTCAACACCATGATTAGCAGCCCCACCGGAAGGGATCTTGAGCTGGTGGGAAGTTTTGAGTCCGTGTGGTTACGCGGCGAAAAGCAGGATCCGGATTCTGCTCCCGGCGGTGCTTATTGCGCTCGCACAAAAAGCCCCAAGAGGCGGCACAATAAAAGCAGCTGGATCTAACAATTATAATAATGAACAAGGATAAACACATGAATGAGCAACTCAAGTATCTACATGAGGCTCTAAAAGGTGAATCCGGAATCAAGTACCAATTGCATCTGCATAGATGGCAAACCGATTTCCTTCGCTTTTATCAGAGCCAGACAAACTACAATATCAGCAAAGACTCGATCACGCTCTCGGGCTCCCTATACAAAGACAAAAAGCCCTATAGTTTTAGCATCGACAGCCCGGACAAAGCCAAGATCGATACCGCTTTGAAGACCGCTCTTGCGATGATCGACCACATGCCCGAAGATCCGGATTTTGTGGATCTGGAAGATGATCTGAGCCTTGCAGAGCCCAAAGATATTCCGGATAACATCTCCGGGATTCCCCTAGGCAAGAAGACAGAGATCCTCACAAGGCTAGCCAAGCTGGCAGATGAGCATGATTTTGAGCTATATGGCACCTTCATCTGCAATCTCCAAAGCTATCATATGATCAATAGCAATAAACTGGACAAATCCGGCACCCAGTCTCCGATCTATCTGGAGGTCAAGGCCGTGCATCGTCTGAGCCAGGTAACTGTTCTGGAAACATTTGGCGGAGAAGACTTCGGATACTTTGATGAAGAGAACTTTGCCGCAAACTTGCTGGATAAGATCAAGGCTGCCAAAAACCCGGTGGTGGACGTGGAGCCCGGCGAATATGAGGTGATCCTTGCTCCTCGTTGCGTAGCAGAATTTACCCAATATCTTGCCTACGGCATGTCCGCTTTTTCGCTGGATAGGAACAGCAGCTTCTTTGAAGGCAAGGTGGACACTCGGGTCTTCCCGGAGATCTTCAGCATCACGGATGATCCCGAAGATCCTGAGCTGATTCACAGCGATTATGGCGATGGCGGACACATCTATCGCCCGCTTAAGCTCATCGAAAATGGCTATTTCCGCGCATTCATGTGCGGCAGCTATTTCCATCATAAATTGGGCTTGCCCAAAAACGGGAATCAGGGTAGCTGTCTGTCCATTTCTCCGGGTTCAGAGAGGCTGGATACGATGATCTCAAAAGTGAAGAAAGGCCTTTATATCTCGAGCTTGCACTATATGAATTTCATCAATCCCAAAGAGACTTCGCTGACCGGCCTTACTCGGGATGGCACTTTCTTGATCGAGGATGGCAAAATCACCAAAGTCGTGAACAACCTACGCTTCACCGAGAAGATATCTCGCATCTTTGAAAACATTGTGGATCTGGAAGACAGCGCCACCAGCATACCATTCTCGGATAACTACGCAGACTTTAGTGTGAGAGCCATCAAAGCTCCGCATGCACTGATCGCGAGATTCTACATCAGCTCATCTACCAGGACAATTTAGGATTAGAATTATGGAACATAAGATAAAGCAAATCATCAGCAAACTGGATAGTCCGCAGATCAGCTTTGCCGACGTCCGGATTACTTTTACAGACTATGAAAGCATCACCTTCATGAATGGAAATCTGAGAGGCTATGACAGCTCCAAGGCGTCCCCTGCAATCGGCATCAGGGTGCTCATCGACGGCTGTTTTGGCTTTGCCGGATCCAAGGATCTCAGCGATGCCTCCATAGACAAACTCATAGCCAGAGCAAAATCAAATGCCACTCATGGCGCCAAGTTTCAGAAAGAAAAGCTAAGCTTTCCCGCACTACCGGCGACCATCGGGGAATATATCCATCAGCCGGAGATAGATCCATTTCAGATGTCTTTGGAAGAGAAGTTGGATTACTTCAAGAAACTGGCTGAGTTGATCAAGCCTCAGGCTAAGATCGTGAACTCCCACGTTGCAGCTGAATTTGAGCGCCAAGAGAAGTATTATGCCAATTCTGAAGGCAGCTATAGCCACACTTTGGTTTACAACACTCTTCCCCTCATGGGGGTCGTAGCAGCAGATGCCGGCGTGATCCAATCCCGCACCTGGCCGGGACACATGAGTGCCGGCCGTGCCGGATTTGAGCTCTTTTACCGGCAGCAGTTTATGGAGAATACCGAGCGTATAATCAAAGAAGCGACGGATCTGCTCAGCGCTCCGACCATCACAGAAGAAAAGGCAGATATCATCATCGGCGGCGGTCATTTGGCGCTGCAGCTTCACGAATCGATCGGCCACGCCACTGAGGCAGACCGCATCTTCGGACAGGAAATCTCCTATGCCGGCAAGACCTTCGTCAAGCCATCCATGCTGGGTAGTTTCAAATACGGCTCCGATATCTTAAATGTATATAGCGACAGCACTGATCCCCGTGGCCTGGGCTACCATCCCTTGGATGATGAGGGAGTTCCCGGCAAGCGCGTGGATATCATCAAAGATGGGATCCTCGTAGATCAGCAGACATCGCGGCACATCGCTCATAAACTGGGGCTGGAGCCGTCTTCAAACATGAAGGCGTCTTTTGCGGACGATATTCCGCTGGTGCGGATGAGCAATCTCTGTATTGCCCCGGGACTGGGAAGCCTTAAGGATCTGATAGCTGATACCGAGCATGGTTATCTGCTTGATTTCACCAAGACTTGGAGCATAGACGACAATCGGAACAACTTCCAATTCACCACTGAGATCGGCTATAAGATCCAAGATGGCAAGATCACCTCAATCGTCAAAGAGCCCACCTATTATGGGATCACTCCGGAGTTTTGGAACGCTTGCGATAGGATCTGCGGTGAGGAAGAATGGGCATATCACTCCACCTTCCACTGCGGAAAAGGAGAGCCCGGACAGGTCATGCGCCTATCCCACGGAGTAGCTCCGGCGAGATTTAAGAATATAAACGTCAGCGTTAAGATATAGAGCTAAGGTTTTTGAGCCGATTTGCGATATCGCGCTCAAACTCCTCATCGCTGAAATCGGGATCTCTGGTCTCGATCCATAGCCGGCAGGGAGCCTTGCCGCAAGGACCGCAGCTGGAAAATCCCTGATCGGTGGCACAAGAGTATATTGGGCAGTGTGTTTTGTTGTAATACGCTGCCCAAGAAACTTTTCCTTCCAACTCGTTGCAGCCCTCGCATTCTACTTTGTAAGCCCGGCAATCTGTCGCGCAGACTACCCCGCATATACTTTGCTTCATATCAATCTTCCTTCTTTATGGGCAGTGAAAAGCTAAAGGTGCTGCCTTTGTCGGGTTCGCTTTCTGCCCAGATCTTCCCGCCATGTCTTTGGACAGCTTTTTTAACAAGAGCCAGCCCGATCCCAGTGCCTTCGTATTTGTCTTTGCCATGCAGTCTTTGGAATGGCGCAAAGATGGCTCGTGCTTGATCAGGGTCAAAGCCGATGCCGGTATCCCTGATATAGTAGATGATCTCATCAGTCTTGACTTCTGAGCCGATTACTATCTGCCGTTTTACAGCCGGCAGGGTGAATTTCACAGCGTTATCAATCAGGTTTTGCCAGATCTGGGTGATGAGTGTCTCATCGCCAAAACATGGAGGCAGCTCGGAAATCTCGAGATCAAAGGAGTCTTTGGGCACAATCGCGGAAATCAAATCTGATACTACCGTGGCGGTATAAACCTCTGTCTTGTGCAACTCTTCGCGATTCATCCGCGAAAGCTCCAAAAGGTCTCTGATCAGTCCGTCCATCCGCTTAGCGGTGAGCTCAATGGTCTTGAGGATGTCGACGGCGTCTTGCTTTAAGCTTGGGCCAAAGTCGTCTCGCAAGACCTCGCTGAAGCCGGAGATGATCTTCAGAGGAGCTCTCAGATCATGCGCCACTGAATATGAGAACGCTTCCAGCTCTTGATTTACTTCGCTGAGCTGTCTGGTGCGATCCAAGACCTGCTTCTCCATCTGGGAGGCATGATCCTTGATCTTCTGGATCAAATTCAGATGATGCAGCACTATTGCCAACTGATTGGCAAATTCTCGCGCTATCTCAATATGCTCTAAGGTAAATCCATTTTGCTTGACGGATCCAAACCAGAGATAACCCACCAGCTCGTCTTGGATGATCATACCGCTATACATAAAAGAGCGGATCCCATCATTGATCAGGGCAGCATTGATCGGCTTGCCCGGCTCATCCTTGATGGTCGAAGTGTCTGAGATCACAAAGTTGCGCTTGCGCAACAGATCTTCGCAAAATCCTTCATCACAAGGATATGTGCTGTTTTGAGAGATGTATCGATATCTCTCTTCGGGTTTGTGCATGGCAACGATATGCAGCTTATCACCTTTGGTCTCGATGGCGGTCAGAATCTCAAATGGGATTAGCTTCTGGAGTCTGACCACGGCTGCGTTGCAGACCTTCTCAAAGGACTGGGTTTCGAGCACGATGCTGTCCAATTCGCGCAAAATCTCGAGCCGATTTGCATAGTTATCCTTTTGTTCTTGAGTACGGATCCGATCTGTGACGTCGCGAATGGCAGCCAAAAGGAACTTGCCACGCTCATCTTCCATGGCAGAGCTGCTCACTTCCGCCAGTCTATGCCGACCTTGAAAATCCATGGCTTGGAGGCTGTATATCCGGAGTCCCTGATAGCCTTCGAGGATCTCTTTGGCATAGCTTTTTGCCCTCTCGATATCTGAGGGCTGGATATATTGATAGATGCTAATATCTGCCGTCTCAAGGGATTCCATCCCAAAGAAATCCAGTGCCATCCGATTTGCATAATGGATCTTACCGGAAACATCGTGAAGCACAATCATGTCTTTGGTGGTTTCTGAAAGCTGGCGATACTTCTTCTCGCTGATTTTGAGAGCCCTCTTCTCCTTTTGTCTCTCCAATCTGCGCACTAAGATCATGCCCAAGACGACCGTTGCCAGCGGGAATAGGACAATCACCGGCAGAGATATCACTCGAATGACATGCCAGCGAACATCCGCAGGCATCAGCAGCATCAAGAGAAGCATGGTGATGTGATTCAAGAATCCCAGAGCGTAAAATTCCTTGCCACTATAGCGTTTTTTGCTCTTGATATGCAGATGCCGCCACAAAAGTCCCCAAAAGACCGCGAAGAGGATGGTGCTGACTCCTGTATAGACTCCTGCCCCGCCCATTAGAATGCGGTAAAAGATGCCCGGGAGAGTGCTGATCAAGGCTGGGAGGGGGCCAAAGAACATCGCACCCAAGCTAAAAAGAATCGTGCGGGAATCAAAGACTATCCCTTCTTGCATGGTCCAGGGATTGAGCATAATCGCCAGCGCTATCACCCCGATGATCAGCCCCGTGTAGATCTTGGTGAAGACATTGATGCGGGATTCCTCATATGCGAGGAGGTCATAGACCACTGCCAAAGAGAGCAGTAGGGCGGCATTGTAGATTAGACTAATAAATGTTTCTAAGATCATTTGAACCTCGTTTCGCCACATAAGAGGCTGGCATCATATTTTCTTCACAATATATGCTCAAGCCTATATTGTGTCAAGCTGCTTTTTGGATAATGGAAAATTCCCCCCCCCCGGAGCCGGTTTGACCGCAGGGCAATTCTGCCCGCTTTCCGGCATGCCCATTACGGCATGATCAGGGATGAGATATTTGGCTTCAGCGTTTGCAAAGTGGGCGAGATGGATTAATTTAATGATATACAGCATAAAAAAATGCCGAGGAGGCCATCATGCTTTCTGATCTGGAAATAGGACATCTTACGAAACTAAAACACATCGATGATATCGCCAAGACCATAGGGCTGAGTCCACAGGATCTGGACCACTATGGAGACTACAAAGCAAAAGTGCGATATTCCGCACTATTTGCAAATGAAGACAACCCCACCGGAAAGCTGATTCTCGTATCTGCCATCACTCCCACTCCGGCAGGTGAGGGCAAGACCACCGTGTCCATCGGCCTATCTCAGGCTCTAAACAGAATCGGCAAAAAATCCATTGTTGCTCTGCGTGAGCCTTCTTTGGGTCCTGTCTTTGGCGTCAAAGGAGGAGCTGCCGGCGGCGGGTGGTCGCAGGTGCTTCCCATGGAGGACATCAACCTGCATTTCACCGGAGATTTTCATGCTATCACCAGCGCAAACAACACCCTCGCTGCTTTGGTCGACAACTATATCTATCACGACAATCAGCTGGGTTTGGATCCCAGAAGAATCTCATGGAAGCGGGTCTTGGACGTAAACGACCGGATGCTCCGTGATGTCGTCATCGGCTTGGGTGGCCGCAAGCAGGGCTTCCCGCGCGAAGACGGCTTTGATATCACTCCTGCCAGTGAGATCATGGCGATTCTCTGCCTTTCAAACAACATGGATGAGCTCAAAGAGCGCATCGGAAAGATCACCGTGGGTCTCTCATACAAAGGCGAACCTGTGAGTGTAAAAGAACTGGGCTTTGAAGGAGCGATTGCCGCTTTGCTCAAAGATGCCCTCAAACCGAATCTGGTGCAAACTACAGAAAACACTCCTGCCTTTGTGCACGGCGGACCCTTTGCCAATATAGCTCAAGGTGCAAATAGCATCATCGCCACCAAGACAGCCATGCGCCTTAGCGACTATGTGGTCACCGAAGCCGGCTTTGGCTTTGATCTTGGAGCCGAGAAGTTCTTTGACCTAGTCTGCAAATATGGCGGATTTTGCACCAATGCCGTAGTGCTCGTCGCCACGGTGCGCGCCTTGAAAGTGCATGGTGGAGTGAAGGTCAAAGATATCAATGAACCCAACCCAGAAGCGGTGACCAAAGGGCTAGACAATCTAGCTAAACACATGGAAAACATCAATAAGTTTGGCATGAAGTCCATCGTGGCGATCAACCGCTTTCCCTCAGATACCGAAGAAGAGCTACAGATTGTCAAAGACTTTGTGATCCAAGCGGGCTTTGACGCCAGCATCGTCGAGTATCACTCAAAAGGCAGCGAAGGCGGCCTTGAACTCGCCGAGAAGGTAGCGGAAATGGTGGATGCTGACCGCTGTAAATACCACGGTCTATACGACTGGAATAGCTCTGTGGAAGACAAGATCTTCACTGTCGCCTCCGAGATCTATGGCGCTGTGGCAGTGGACTACACTCTCGAGGCAAAAGCTGATCTGAAGAAGATCAATAAATATGGCTTTGATAAACTACCCATCTGTATAGCTAAGACCCAGAAATCCCTCTCAGACAATCCGGATCTGATCGGTAGACCAAAGGACTTCCTCGTCACGGTTCGCGAGATCGTCATCGCCAGTGGAGCAGGCTTTCTGATCCCGATCACAGGCGAGATCATGCGCATGCCGGGACTTCCCAAAAAACCAAGCGCCGCCACGATAGATGTCGGCAATGATGGTAGTATTAACGGTTTGCTCTGATATAGCTTATGCACGGGCGATTGCTGTAAGGCCCGTGCTGAGCTTGTTCAATATTTGCCCTTGGTTTACACTTTTTGGGCGAATCGCGTAAGTCCTTAGTTTCTCGCCCCTTGCTCATTCGACCGGTGAGCGAGGGGCGAGGGAGGCATGAACGCGGCATTCCATACTATCTGAGCCTAAAGTATCCGGTGAGGGTCACGCTGATGCTTTTTTGGCGGGTGCTGGTATTGTAAATCCCATAATCCGAGACATCGGTGGAATATGGTTCGGTGATCTGAAAGACTCCCGCCCGAGCTTCCCGCAATTTGCCCAAGCCGGTGCCGGCGGAACCGGCGATCTCGGAGGCTCGTGCCAGGGCATCTTCTGTGGCTGCCGCCAAAAGCTCTTGCTTGAGCACCGGCAGCTTGGTGTATAGATATTCCAGCCGAGAGTTATTGAGCACCATCCCGCGATCGGCAAAGAAATCCGGATTTAGGGCGAGATCTTCCACGAGATCGAGATCTTCCGAGAGCACAAAGATGGATTGGTTGATGCTATATCCGGTCATATTGCCGTAGTTGTCAAAGCGTTGATAACTGGTGGCGGGCTGGATACTGATATCTCCTTCAGCGAGGCCTTGCTCGATGAGATATCCTTTAAACGCCATGATATCAGAGCTCATGTCCCGATATCCGCGGCTCAGATCCGTAGCGGAGATGCTTTTTTGCAAGGAGACATTCCACTTCACGAGATCCGATTCAAAGAGTTTGCTGGCATATCCCACGACTCTGAGGCTGGTCTCGGGTCGTCTGCTTTGATAGAAAGCCATGGCAAAAATGCTGACTCCGATAAGGAAGGCGATAGCCAGCACGTTGAATCTGTTCTTTGAGATGATGATCCAATTCACTGCTGCAGCCAGCAGGATGAGGGCGATGATGACGATGTATAATGGCATTTGATACCTCCAGTATCCATAGTATGTTAGAGGAGACCCCAGCGTCTGCGGAAAAAGAGCTCCAAGCAAAAGCTGAGGATGAAAAGCAAGATGACATACCATCTGCGGTAGAGGGCAAAGTCCCGGCTCTGTTCGTGCTGCATGATTTCAGCGCGTGGGGGCGAAAAGGACTTTGCGGAATTCAGATAGATGATGCTTCCCTGGTTGCTCTGGGATGTGATGAAGCTCAAAAGTGGGAGATTAAAGTCAAAATCCCGCTCTTCAGCGACCATGGCAGAAATGGCAAAGCGGCCGGAACTGCTTTGATTGCGATCCGGCTCTTGGATCTCAAAGTGATATTCGCCCACCTCACTAAGATCAGTGTGATAGGCATATTCCTCACCGCTGCGGCTCATAAAGTCGCGCCTGATCTCATTTCCCTCTTTGTCAAAGATGGTGATCAAGGGGTTTTTGTCCAGATCACTATAGCGGATATCGTCCTCAGCGCGCAGGCGGATGGTGATTTCTTCTCCTTGAAGATAGCTGCTTTTGTAGATGGCACTAAATGCTCCGATGGCCTTGTTGCTGAGCCAAGTGAGTATATTGACCATCATCTTTTGATAGCTGCCGTCCTCACTCTGCATCTGCCATCTCCATAGATTTAGGAAGCCCAGAGCCAAGACACGGCTTTCTCCCCGACTCTTGATGCCGATGGCGGGTGGGGCTTGCGGATTTGAGATGCTGGCAAGGATCTGAGCATCTTCGACAGGATTGAGATAGTAATAGTCCATCGGCGGCAACTGACTTTGCTGCGCGGATAGCGGATTGAGCATCGGGAAACTTGCAGCTATCGGATCCAGGCGAACAAAGCCCTGGTAGCTATCGGTGATGTTTGAGGGCAGCAGGGGCAGATAGTCACTCAGCTCCCTCAGTGGCATACCCTGGAAATACAATCCGCAGCCGCGCTCAAGGCTGTCTCTGACAAAGCGGGAGATCTCAGGGCTTAGGCGCAGATTGCCATTGTTTATGATCACCATGACAGCCGGACGGCTCTCAGCATCGGGGTTTTTGGCTTGCTCGCCCCGATATGCCACGCCATCACGGATGAGATAGGATTGAGCTTCCCAACGCGGATTTCCGGCGATGGCGTCTGAGATAAACTTATTGTCCCAGCCGGGAGCGTCTGAGAAGAGCATGATGAGCTCTTTTTCGCTGAGCACTTCCAAGGCGCCGGGCATCTGGTTGTTGCCCAGCCGCTGCTCATCGGGCAGAGCTTCCAGCTCCACCGTGAACTTATAGAATCCGGTGCGCTCAAAGCGATGAGTAAATTCCACGATCTGCTCGACTGATTGCTGCAGCTCAAGCTCGCGGCTCGCCACCTTGCTATCTTCGATCCAAAGATGAGCAATGGCGGGACCTGAGTAGTTCTGCGACGCGATCCGAGCGCGGATGAATGAATTCTCTCGGCGATATGCATAACGATTTGTCTGCACATCGCGAACCATGAGATCCGGGGTGTGATGTTTGCTGCTATCCGCGATCGCATAGATCGGGAGACCCAGGCGAGAGATCAAGCCAAAATCCTCATCTCGCAACCAGCCGTCGGATGCCAACACGATTCCGGAAAGAGTGCTAAGATCTGTGCTTTCGCTTATCTCCCTTAAGGATTTGATCAAGAGGCTGTTATCTCTTTGTCCGTGGATGCCATCGGCAAAGCTTTGTTCCGAGATTTGATAGCCGCCATCCAAGAAAGCTTGGATGACTTCTTTCAACGGAGCCGAGAGCAGCTCGGTCTTGCTCATCTCATCACGCATAAGCTCCATCGAGAGAGATTGATCTTTGAGCACGAGGATCTTGGGGATCTGCGACCTCGTAAAGCGGTAGCTAAGCACCGGACTTAAAAGCAGAGTGAGCAAGATGAAGATGCTAAGGCCGCGCAGAGCAAATAGCATCCTGCGCCGGGCCGCGCTAATCTCTGGAGTCGTGCTCCTGTAGAAATAGCCTGAGATCAAGAGCGCTAGGACGGCAAGCGGGATAAATATCATCAAAATCCGATTCTCATACTCGTGGCAAAAGCCACGCCTTTTGAGGACGATCCCGGAATGATGCTGTCAAAGCTCTGCAGCGCCATGCCAAATTCTGTGTGCTTGATTCGTAGTCCGATGCCATAGGATACCTTAAGCGGCACTCGGCTGCTGCCCAGTGAGACGCCCAAACTGAGCGGGATCATCGGAGTGGGTAAGACGCTGGCGCCAAAGGACAATCTTCCCGTGGCGTTGGTGACGGAAGACTCCCGAAATCCCTGCACCCAATCCATGCTAAGAGATCCATAGCGGTGCTTATACATCACAGCCATGCGCAATTCCGGAGCTAAAGAGCTGCTAAAGGAATCGATTTCCTCGGAGAAGTCATCATAATCCACGATATCCTCATCGACATTTGCGGCATAGACGCTATCCGCAGTGGCGTAGAATCCAAAGAGTTCATTGTGCATTTGCCAGGATATCATGCCGAATATATTGTCGAGTGTGATCCCGGCTTCCAGATAATCGGTGATTTCGCTATGGACGCCGAGCATGCTTTTGAAGCCAAATCCGCCCAAGCCTACGCGGGCGTTGATCTGCTGATGAAAACTCGCTCCGCTGTCTAGGTCACTGGTGAAGTATCCCTCATAATCTTGGGTAGAGACGTTGTAGAGTCCGGCTAGGAAGCTGGCGGAAAAGCCGGCTTTCACCTGAGGCAGATCTTCGGGAATCCAGGGAATCAGAATATCGCCCATGCCATAGGTGATATCCGTAAACGCGATGGATGAGGCATTGTTGTTTGATTCATAGAATATGTATTCATCCTCGAGATTGCCATAGAGGGCAAGTCGCAGAAACTTCTCAGAGATGGCTCCTTTGGCATAGGCATTCATGGAGCTGGAGATAGCTTGATTTCCCCAAGAGAAGCCAAAGAGGCTCATGTTTCCTCCTCCGGAAATCCTCAGAGCTCCATCCATATCCCGAAGAATGCGCTCCTTGTCTGCGGTTTGCAGCGTATCTCTGCTCACCACAAAGTTATAGGTATCCAGATTCATGCTGTTGTTTGCCACAAAAATCCCAAAATCTGATAGGGGCACCCAGATCTCTTTTGGAGAACTGCGTGACAACTTGGCAGGATTCCAGTAGTTTGCTTCGATCCCGCTTGCCCGCAGCATATAGCTATCTGCAAAAAAGATGGATCGGGCGGTGCTCAGCGCTCCTAGAGAAGCAAAGCAGCAGACGATGGCAGCGAATATTATCAGCTTTTTCATCTTAGATATCCTCCACCCTGATCTTGGCATGCAGCATACTCTTCAGCCCGATAAAGTCATCAGGACCGGCATAGATCTCCACTTCTCCATCAGATGGCTCCAATACAAAAGACCACTTGAGATAGACCCGCGGCAGCGTGAAGAGATTCAACTCAGTTTTGGAAAGTTCCAAAGACACGGGCTCCTGCCAATCCGAGCTTGTCTGCGAGCTGTGCAGGGTGAGCGATTTCACAAAGCTAAAGCTCTGAGGATCATCCACATCGATATCACTACTAGTGCCAAAATAGGCATATGCCGTGCCGCCGAGCGGAATCATGTTTTGCGCTTGCATTATCAACCCTGCGCCCATGAGGTTCTTATCGATCAGGTCCCGGTTGTCCTCGTCCACCTCGATTTCTGTGGCATCTTGGATGGTGATCGGATATTCAAATACTGTCAATCTAAAGGGAACTCGCACAGTGTAATCGGCTCTGATTGTATCTTCTTTTCGCATCATGCCGGAGCCGGATTGGCTGTCGATGATAAATCTCGCGTCGATGATCTCGATGGTTTCCGGCATCATCTGCATGAGAATCTGCAGACCATCATGGATGAGGAGATTGCTGTATCCGGGTTCATCAGCTGAGCCTGCTTCTATGCGGAAATGCTCACCATCATCATCCAAAATAGGTACCATCCGAGTAAGATCTCCGCGGATTCCTCTCATGAAGCCGATGAACTCGCATTCAAAGCCAAGCTCATTTACGATCTCGATCTCCAAAAAGGCTTCACTGACCTGCACAGCTTCGTCAATACCATGCGGATACTCGATCTCGATGGAGGCTACAGATTCCCCCGCGAGGATCTCATAGTTCTCAAAATCTCCTTGGAAGACACTAAAGCTGACTGGCTCCAGCATCACCAAGCTCATCTCGGCAATCGGCGTGAAGTCTGGATGCGAAGAGGTGGCGGTCACCTCAAGAGTGAGCTCACTCAGATCTTGAGCAGATTCCAAAGCGCCAAAATAGTATCCGGCAAGATCGATGTGAATCCACTCTTCTGAGCCGGCATATTCGATCACGAGAGCTTCGCCACTTGGCTGATGAATCTCCAAGATGCTTAGGCTCAAGATCTCAGTCGCCGGATCCACACCCGCAAAGCGCGCGCTGATGCTGCCGCTTTCGACCAAGCCATAGCGTAGATGGAGCCCCTGCTCATCCGCCATAAAGGGTGAAGTCTGGCTAAACTCTATCCCTGATAAGACTGGGGCATCAAAGAGCTCCAGATTGGGATAGATATTGATCTCTCCCACTTCCGGAGTATCCAGCTCACCTTCGGTCAGCATGTACATCAGATCATTCTCATCCACGATGAGGTTTACGCTGTCTGCCAGATCTGAAACATAGTATCGCTCGTTGATCAGCGGAATATTCAGATCCAGATCCCAGACAGGGAGGGCAGGCTCTTTGATCTCGCAGGCAGAGAGCAAGATCAGGGCAAGCATCAAAAACAATATGATACGTTTCATATTCACGTCCTATGTTTTCCTTGAAGTTTGGCTTCCCTGAGCCGCAAGCATGGTATCCGGGGCAGTCAGATAGCGGCAGCCGTGAGCTCTGAGAAGCTGAATATCTTTGGCGTTTAGACCTGCCAAAAGATCGGGTTCATTCTTTAGTTTGCGGATCAATATCTCTTGCTTCACCTTCTCGCCAAAGGCGGGATGAAAGGCCCCGGCGACGACCTCTTTGGGATCAAGATTGGAAGGCAAGCCATATTTGATGATGCGAGTATTTAGCGGATGGCAAAGCTCGGCATAGTCGGCACAGATGCGCACCGCCTCCGGGATCGACAGAGGACGATATTCCCCCCTGTGATAGATCTCTTCCAAAGGAGTACCCTTGATCACTACCAGAGGATAGAGCCTCAAGAGATCTGGCTTCATCTCGCGTATGATCGCCATGTTTTGGGCAAGTGTCACCTCATCCGCGCCGGGCAATCCGGGAATGAGCTGCACTCCCAAGACAAAGCCGTGGGCTCGGATCTTTCTGCAGGCACTTAAGGCATCTTCGCCGCTATAGTTGCGCCCGCTTTTTCTTAGGGGACGATCACAAAAGTCCTGTATCCCCAGCTCGATAGTTCGGACCCGATAGCGATCAAGCAGATCAAGGCTGGCATCCTCCAGATAGGCAGGATGCGTGGAGATGCGGATATCCGTGCAGTCGTCCAGGATCTTATAGACGCTCCTCAGAAGCTCTTCCTGGCGCTCCAAGGCCATGGCGGTGAAGCTCCCGCCATAGAAGGCGACCTCTTTGCGTTTGCCAAAATTGCGCCGGATAAAAGCCTGCAGAGCAGGAAGCTCCCTCTCCTCTTCAAAGCCCTCGGCTCCACAGATCCTGCGCTGATCACAATACACACAGCCTCCGGGACACGCCTCATGCGGAATGAAGAGCGGGTAGATCAGGCTTTTATCCGGCTTTTTCATAGTTTAGTCGGGGTGAACTATCTTCATCGGGCGGGCGATGTAGCTGGTGTGCAAGAGCTTCTTCGCCTTGTCGCTATTGGGTTTTCCAAGATATTCTTTATATAGGTTTTGGATGGATTGGTTGTTGTGAGATTCGCGTCTTATGGCGTTCTCATCTTCTTTGTAGAGCCCCTTAGCTCGTGCCATGCGGATCTTGTTTGTGCTGCGATAAGGCTGTCCGCCTCCGCCCACACAGCCGCCATTGCACGCCATAACTTCCACAAAGTGGTATGGAGGCTCTTTGCCCTTTTCTTTGGCTACTCGAATCTCTTCCATGAGCTTGTTTACATTGCCCAAGCCGGAAGCGACTCCGATGCGCACTTCCTTGCCGAGCACTTCGATCTTGCCTTTTTTGATGCCTTTTCCGCCGCGCACAAAGCCGATCTTGGGATCCGGCAATTCCTCGCCCGTGGCAAAGAAGTAGGCAGTTCTCAGCGCTGCTTCCATCACGCCGCCGGTGGCGCCAAAGATGGTGCCCGCTCCGGTGTATTCACCCAAGGGGTTGTCAGCTTCGCTGTCTTCCAGCTTTGCCAGATCAATCCCGCGGGTCTTGAGCATGCGCGCCAGCTCACGAGTGGTGATGGTGAGATCCACGTCCTTGTGCCCGGAGGCATACATGTCTTCCATGCGCTCGATCTCATATTTCTTGGCAGTGCATGGCATCACGGAAACCAGGAAGATCTTGTCCGGATCCAGCTTCATCTTCTCTGCCCAATAGGTCTTGACCATTGTGCCGACCATTTGATGGGGGCTCTTGGATGAGGAGAAATGAGGGATCAGATCACTGTGGAACTTCTCCAGATAATCCACCCAAGAAGGGCAGCAGGTCGTGATCAGAGGAAACTCTTCGGGATGCTCAGTAAAGAGATGGACAAACTCGCTGGCTTCTTCCATGATCGTCAGATCAGCGCCGAAGTTTGTGTCAAAGACATACTTAAATCCGATCTCACGGAGGGCAGTGTACATCTTGCCTTTGACGTTTGTGCCGGGTTTGAGCCCAAATTCTTCACCCAGAG
>CALGPA010000100.1 GCA_937960795.1 uncultured bacterium
GTGTATCCGGAATCTATAGAGCGAACAGCATTGGGCGGCTAGAAGCCGCCCCTACTACCGTTTTTCATATGCGTAAATGCTTGCAAAATATGGGCTGCTCATGCCCCCCTCACCGCTCGCTCACCGGTCGAGCGTGCAAGCGGTGAGAAAATAAGGACTTACGCGATTTGGCACTTCGCGGCAAACTGCATCATTCGCAATCCTGCTCGCCGCGTGATTAGCAGTCAAACACAGAGACTGCTAATTTTGCTTGACATATACATGCCATCGCTTATCTTATACTCATGACACAGGGAGGTAAGCCATGAATACACAGCGTTTAACCATAAAAAGTCAGGAACTTATCAGCGCCATGCAGGCTTTGGCTGGTGAGCATGGACATCAGGAGATCAAGGATCTGCATCTTTTGATGGCGATGCTAGATCAGCCGGAGGCGCTGATACATCCGATCTTGGCAAAGCTGGAGATTTCCCCGGCTGAGCTCAGTGCACGTCTGCGCGGCGCTCTGCAGAAGATCCCCAAAGTTCAAGGCGGACAGGTCTATCTATCTCAGGAAATCCTGGATATCCTACATGCTGCGGAAAAAGAAGCTGATCGCTTGGGAGATGACTACATCAGTGGCGAGCACATTCTTTTGGCTATGATCCAGGGCAAATCAGAAGCCTCCAAGATCCTCAGATCCCTGGGGCTTGAGCCAAGCAAGCTTATGGAAGCGCTCAAAGAAGTTCGGGGAAACCAGCTTGTGACCGATCAAAACCCGGAAGCCAAGTATCAGGCATTGGAGAAATATGCCCGCAATCTCACCAGGCTGGCGCGCACAGAGAAGCTGGATCCGGTGATTGGCAGGGATGAAGAGATCCGTCGCACGATGCAGATCCTTTCTCGGCGCCGCAAGAACAACCCCATCCTCATCGGTGAGCCCGGAGTGGGAAAGACTGCCATCGCGGAAGGCATGGCAAAGCGTATTGTGGATCGGGATGTGCCGGAAAACCTTTTGGGGAAGGAACTTCTGGAGCTTGATATGGCATCCTTGGTGGCGGGGGCAAAATTCCGTGGGGAGTTTGAAGAGCGGCTCAAAGCGGTCTTGGCGGAGGTAGAGAAATCTGATGGGAAGATCATCCTCTTCATCGATGAGATCCACACTGTGGTCGGAGCGGGTGCGGCGGAAGGCTCTGTCGATGCTTCAAACATGCTCAAACCAGCGCTGGCACGGGGAACTTTGCACTGCATCGGCGCTACAACCATTGATGAATATCGCAAATACATCGAAAAGGATCCGGCTTTGGAGCGCAGATTCCAGCCGATCATGATCGCGGAGCCGACTTTGGAGGATACTGTCTCCATCTTGCGCGGCATCAAAGAGAAATATGAGGTTCACCACGGAGTTCAGATCACTGATAATGCGATCGTAGCAGCAGTGAGTCTTTCGGATCGATACATCTCGGATAGGTTCCTGCCGGACAAGGCGATAGACTTGATCGACGAGGCATGTTCGCGACTGCGTCTGGAGATTGATTCCATGCCTCAGGAGCTGGATGAGATCGAGCGGCGAAAACGGCAATTGGAGATCGAAAAGCTCTCGCTTGCCAAGGAGACCGATGCGCTCTCCAAGAGTCGTCTGCAAAAGATCAATGAGGAGATCGCCATGCTGAGCGAGGATCGCAATCGCCTCAGGATGCAGTGGGAACACGAAAAGGCAGAGATCGATAAAATACGTGAGCTAAAAGAAGATATAGATAGGCTCAAATCCGAAGCAGAAAAGGCTGAGCGTGAGGGTGACTATGAGAAAACCGCCCAGATCCGATATGGCAGCCTGGCGGGGAAGGAAAACGATCTCAATCGGCTGCGCGAGGAAAAGAATCAAGAGCGAGAAGCCCTTTTGAAAGAACAGGTCGACGAAGAGCTGATCGCAGAAGTGGTCTCAAAATGGACGGGCATCCCCGTCTCAAAACTGGCTGCCAGTGAGATGAAGAAACTGCTCAGTTTGGAAGACGTTCTGGCACAAAGAGTAGTGGGTCAAAAAGAAGGTATCGTTGCGTTGGCAAATTCGATCCGACGCAGTCGCAGTGGTCTTTCGGATGAAAATCGTCCGATCGGCTCATTCATCTTTCTGGGTCCTACAGGGGTGGGCAAGACCGAGCTTGCCAAGAGCTTGGCAAACTATCTATTCGACACCGAAAAGGCACTTTTGAGGCTTGATATGAGCGAGTTTATGGAGCGCCACTCGGTGGCACGGCTCATTGGCGCGCCTCCCGGATATGTCGGTTATGAAGAAGGCGGATATCTCACCGAGGCGATTCGCAGACGCCCATATAGCGTTATCCTCTTTGATGAGATCGAGAAGGCTCATGGCGACGTCTTTAACCTGCTCCTGCAGATCCTGGATGAGGGCAGATTGACAGATGGAAAGGGACGGACGGTGGATTTTCGCCATAGCGTCATCATCCTCACATCCAATATCGGTAGCCAGGAGATTTTTGCCCATCGGGGGGATCTGGATGAGCTTCGGCCACGCCTCATGGAAGTGCTGCAAGGCTATTTTCGTCCGGAGTTTCTCAACCGCTTGGATGACATCATCATCTTCCATCGCCTGGATCGGGAGCAGATCCGCAAGATAGTGGATCTTCAGCTCTCACTTCTGGCGAAACGCCTGGCAAAAAGAGAGATTTCGATCGAGTTTTCTGACGCCTTGAGCGATCATATCGCAGATGTGGGATTTGATCCACAGTTTGGCGCCCGACCTCTGAAGCGAGCTATTCAAGGCAGCGTAGAAAACCAGCTTGCAAAGGCTTTGCTGGATTCTGATAAACCGTGCAAGGGGAGTATCTTTGCCGATTTTAATCAGGAGCAGGGCAGGGTGACATTCAGATTTGACTAAATCTTGCTTGACAGAAAACTTGAAACTATTTAATGTGCAAATTAAGGTGGAAACCTTGCCGGACATAGAGTGATTGATCGGGAAGAAAGTGGGCAATTCGGATACCTTTGGCAGATAGCATGCCCCTTTCATGACCGCGTGGGATACAAATTCCATCCCTGCTAAATGGCAGGTTGTATAGATATAATAAAGTATCCACAATACTGTATTCATTTTTGAATGCATCATTATGAGATATGCACCAAAATTAGAACAGACAGAAGGAGAAATGCAATGAGAAAAGTATTGCTTTTCACAATGCTGCTGATCCTGGGAATCAGCCTTAGCAGCAACATCTTTGCCCAAGTAAACATAACCTTGGGAGAGGGCACTCAAACAAACACAACAACGGGTACCCCCACCCCATACGGTACGTTCTACAAAAACTTCCGCCAGCAATATTTGGTTCGAGCCACTGAGCTCAACGATGTCGGCGGCGGCCCTGGAAACATTAATTCCATAGCATTCAACGTCGAAAACCAGAATACATGCTCACCCATGCCTAACTTCAGAATTCGCATCAAAGAGACTACACAGACCGCTCTTTCTACGACTTTTGAAGCCGGCACCTACGAGCAGGTGTTCGTAGAAAACGATTTTATGCCTACCACAGGCTGGAACGTCCACACTTTTAGCACTCCATTCGATTGGGACGGCGCGTCAAACCTGATCATCGATATCGTCACGGATCTCATCCCCGGCGATTGGACTCAGAATGCTTCCGCCTTCTTTACTCCCACTTCTTTCAACAGTGCTTTGCGTTATCAGAGCGACAGCTCTCCCGCAATTGATGCTGCCACTGGAACCACCAGCGTAAACCGTGCAAACATGCAGTTCAACATGGAAGCCTTGGACATCACAGACCTTGCCGGTCTTGGAATCGATGGTCCCAGCACTCCCAACGTGAATTCCACCGTGAACTACACTGTTTCCGTGAAAAACTACAGCCAAAATGCAGTTTCAAACTACACTGTGAAGCTCATGCAAGTTGGCGACGTGGAGATCGGCAGCGTAGACGGAACTTCCATCGACCCCATGGAAACTCTTGATTTCACCATTCCATGGACTCCTACCGTTGTTGGTGAGACCCAGCTCTTTGGAAAAGTAGTCATGGCCGGCGACGAAAACCCTGCCAACGACGAAACCCCAATGTTCACCGTGAATGTGATGGAATCCGGCCTCTTGGTCGCCTCCATCGGAAACGGCTCCGAGGTCAATGGAACCACGGGCTCCCCTACTCCATACGGTACTTGGTACAAGAACTTCCGCCAACAGTATCTGTACACAGCAGCCGATTTTTATTCCGCCGGCGCTGCCCCCGGATTGATCCAATCGCTTGCTTTCAATGTAGATAATGTCAATGGCTGCTCACCCATGCCAAACTACACAATTCGCCTGAAACACACCGATTTGGAAGCCCTGACAACCACCTTTGAAGTCGGCGACTATGAGACAGTGGTAACCTACACCGAATACATGCCTGTAAACGGCTGGAACCTTCATGTCTTCTCAGAGCCCTTCTTCTGGGATGGAGCTTCAAACTTGATCGTGGAAGTCGTGACCGACTTGATCCCCGGCACTTATACTCAAAACGCCTCTGTGTTTCACACTACTCAAAGCTATGCAAGTGCATTGCGTTATCAGAGCGATAGCAGTCCCGCCAGTGGTGGCACCACAGGATCGGTTGCCAGCCTTTTAGCTAATGCCAGATTCTACATGGTCATCGAAGGCATGGGCTCACTCAGCGGCACCGTGACCGCTGGTGGAACCCCCTTGGCAGGCGCTACTATCGAAGTCGAAGACACAGTATTCGGAACCGTCAGCGGCGCTGATGGCAGCTACACTATCCCCTTTGTCGCAGAAGGAACTCACACCGTCACAGCCACCAAGCACGGCTATGATGAAGTAAGCCACACTGTGAACATCGTGGAAGATCAAAACACTGTTCAAGATTTTGCTCTCACTTTGCTGCCTCAGGTAGCTGTCACAGGCAGAATCGTCGGCAGTGACGCTCCCACGGTCGGCTTGGCTGATGCTACCATCACCCTCAGCGGTTATGAAAGCTATGAAGCCACCACCGATGCCAGTGGAAACTTCAATATCGCTGATGTCTTCACCGGACATACCTATAACTACACCGCCAGCGCAGTGGGTTATTCCACCGTATCCGGCACAGTCGATGTAGGAAGCACCCCTGTAAATATGGGTGACGTGATCGTCAATGAGATAGCCTATCCTGCCAGCCAGGTAGTGGCTACCGAATCAGACGACTACAGCTATGTGACTCTCGAGTGGCAAGCTCCGAATCCTAATGCTGTGGATATCACAGAAGGATTTGAAGGCGCTGAATTCCCGCCTGCAGATTGGTCTCAGATCATCACAGATAGCGGCCCTGCAAACAGCTTGGGCGTATACCCCACCTGGTGCCAAGCCGGAAACATCACTCTTGATCCCCCTGTGCCACCGAATAGCGGCGACTATCAAGCCGCAATGTGGTGGAGCTACTCACATCAGGACGAATGGCTTATCACTCCTGAATTCACCTGCCCCGGTGGCGCATCATTCACCTTCTGGAGCTATGTATACTATGGTTCCACAAATGGTGACCACTACTACATTAAGGTCTCCACAGACGGTGGCAACAACTGGACCGCTTTGTGGGATGCTTCTGCTCAGACCCCTGAAGGTCAGATCGCCTATGATATGCCCATCACCATTGATCTTTCCGACTATGCCGGACAAGACATCAAGGTCGCCTTCCACGCTGAAGATCCGCCTTCAAATGATGGTATGTGGCACGTATGGTTCGTGGACGATGTACACATCGGCAGCCCCACTCAAAGAATCACCTTCAGCTCAGAGCAGCTGACCACCAGTAAAGATCGTCCTGCTATGACTCGCGGCACAGCTCAGACATTGCCCATCAGCAGAGATCCGAACTACATCACTCACAACAGCGCTAGAAGCATGGAACGCTCCTTGCAGGGCTACCACGTCTATCGTCTCTTGGCTGCTGATCAAGCTAATGAAGCAAACTGGGAACAGCTGACTCCTGCCGGTGGCTATGCTCAGACCAGCATGGCTGACAATGCTTGGGGTCCCCTGCCTTCCGGCGTATACAAATATGCCGTGAAAGCTCTGTATACCAATGATGTAATGTCTACCCCCGCATTCTCAAATGAACTGCACAAAGGCATGATGGGAACCCTCACCGGTGTCGTAACCGAGTTTGGAACCGATCTGCCCGTAGAAGGCGCAACTATCACTGCCGGTGAATACAGCGGCACCACAGACGCCAGCGGCGAATATAGCTTTGCAGTATATGCCGGCACCTACACCGTCACTGCTGCCAAAGCCGGATATCAGACTGAGACCCAGACAAGCGTATCCATCACCGGTCTTGAGACCACTACCTTGGATTTCGTGATCACCGAGCTCACTCTTCCACCCGCTGCAGTGCAAGCTGAAGAAGCCGGAAACAATGTAAACATCACCTGGATGGCTCCCGGCACAGCCGGCGGCGAATGGATCCACTATGACAGTGGTGAAAACAATGACAGCATCGGAACCGGTGCCGCAGCTGACTTCGACGTAGCTGTCCGCTTTCCCCCGAGCGCTCTCACTGAATATGCCGGAATGAGCCTGCATGCCCTCAACGTATGGCCTGCTCAAGCCGGAACCTTCACCCTCAAAGTCTGGACCGGTGGCACCGCTGCTGCTCCTGCTACTTTGGTATTGGAACAGCCCTTCACCCCCGTCCTTGATACATACAACACAGTCGTTCTTGACAACCCTGTGATGATCACCGGAGACGAAGAGCTTTGGTTTGGCTACAATTGTAACGTCACCAGCGGCTATCCTGCCGGTTGCGATGCCGGTCCTGCCACTGACGGCTTTGGCAACATGATGTACTTCCAGGGCGAATGGACTACTCTGCTTGCCCTTAATCCTGATCTTAACTACAACTGGAATATCCAAGGCTATGTCGGCTATGGTGCTCCGGATCGTGATAGCTGGATTGCTATCGATGCCAGATCCAATCAGGAAGCTGCCAATGCCGAACGCGCAATGGAAGGATACAAAGTATGGCGCCTGATGCAAGGTCAGGAATCCAATGAAGCACAATGGACTTCTTTGACTCCCGATCCCATCAGCGCAACCGCTTTCCAAGATACCCAATGGGGCGATACTCCTGACGGAACCTACAAATGGGCAGTCAAAGCTGTCTACACCGGTGGAGCTCTGTCAAATTCCGCCTTCTCAAACGCTATCGAAAGAATCACCGAAATCGGCACAGTTGCCGGCTTTGTACGCGATATGGACAACAACGCCGTTAGCGGAGCAACCATCAGCACCGGAAATTACACCGCCACCTCAAACGCCCAAGGCGCATACAGCATGGCAGTTCCCGCCGGCACCCACACCCTGGTTGCCAGCCATCCGAACTTCAGCGCAGTATCCCAATCCGGCGTAGTGGTAGTCACCGGACAGACCACGACTGTCAACTTCAACCTGCCTCCTTCAGTGGTCGTGTTTGAAGATGACTTCGAAGCTTATCCGGATTTCAGCCTGACATTTGCTCCTTGGACATTGGTAGACGTAGATCAATCTACTACCTACGGCTTCACTGGGATTACATTCCCCAATAGTGGAAGCGCTATGGCTTGGATTATCTTCAATCCGGATGCAACCACTCCTCCTGTGGATGAAGCAGCTGCACACAGCGGTAGCAAATATGCTGCCAGCTTTGCCTCTGTGACTCCTCCCAACAACGATTGGATGATCACTCCGCAAGTTCCCGGCGGCGGCGATATCAGCTTCTTTGCAAAGAGCTTTACGCACGATTACGGCGTAGAGCGCTTCAAAGTGGGCGTTTCCACCACCGGAACTAACCCTGCTGACTTCACAATCATCAGTGGTGCAAACTACATCGAAGCTCCTTTGAACTGGACAGAATACAGCTACAGCCTCGGCGACTATGCCGAACAAAACATCTACGTGGGAATCCAGTGCGTATCAAACGACGCATTCATCCTCTTCGTAGATGATGTCACCATCACCGGATCAGTCTCAAATGAAGACGGTGTAGCTCCTGTGTTTACCACAGAACTCAAAGGAAACTATCCGAACCCCTTCAATCCTGAAACCACCATCCGCTACAGCGTGAGAGAAAACTCTCCCGTCACCATCGACATCTTCAACGTCAGGGGTCAGCGCGTGCGCAGACTCGTGAACGAAACTGTCAATGCCGGTGACCACACTGTAGTATGGCATGGCACAGATGATAATGGTCGCTCTGTATCCAGCGGCATCTACTACTTCAAGATGAATGCCGGCAAATACAGCTCAACCAAGAAAATGATCATGATGAAATAAGCCTATCGGCTGTTTCACAAGACACAAAGGAGCCCTCGCAAGGGGGCTCCTTTTTTTGATCGGATGGGGCACAAGCGGATAGCGAGGGTGAGTCTTGGGCTAATGCATGGTGCTTGCGCAAGAGTTTTTAGCTGCCCATCCGGGAAGGAGGCTTCGTCTCTATAGATTCCGGATAAGCCTCACTCCGTTCGACTTTCCGGAATGACTAATCT